>NZ_CP097269.1:691250-1002500 GCF_028473645.1 Acidovorax sp. GBBC 1281 | reverse complement strand
ATTTCGATCAAACCGCGGCAGGAACGGGCACCGCCACCAGCGGAATGCGGCCTTCCTCGATGCCATGGCAGGCCACGCGGGCACCGCCCTGGTTCAGCAACTGCGGCCGCTCGGTGCGGCAGCGGTCGTTGGCGTGGGGGCAACGCGGGTTGAACGCGCAGCCGGATGGCGGATTCAACGGATTGGGCACCTCCCCCTGCACCGGCGTGCGCGAACGGCCGGTGTCGTGCATCTTGGGAATGGCGTCCAGCAGCATGCGCGTGTAGGGGTGGCGCGGCGTGGCGAACAGCTCGCGCTTGTCGGCCAGCTCCACCAGGCGCCCCAGGTACATCACGCCCACCTGGTCGCTCACATGGCGCACCACCGCGAGGTTGTGCGAGATGAACAGGTAGGTCAGGTGCCGCTCGCGCTGCAGGTCCTTCATGATGTTGAGCACCTGCGCCTGCACCGACACGTCCAGCGCCGACGTGGGCTCGTCGCACACGAGGAATTCCGGCTCGGTGGCGAGCGCCCGCGCGATCGAGATGCGCTGGCGCTGGCCGCCCGAGAACTGGTGCGGGTACTTCACCATGTCCAGCGGCGACAGGCCCACCGACTGCAGCAGCTCGCCCACGCGGGCCTTCAGCTCGGCCTTGTCGGTGATGAGGCCGTGCTCGCGCAGCGGCTCGCCGATGATGTCCTCGACCAGCCAGCGCGGGTTGAGGCTGGCATACGGGTCCTGAAAGATCATCTGGATGCGGCGGCGCATGGCCTGGGCATCCTTGCCCTTGAAGGCCGCGTGCGCGTCCTGCCCGTCGAAGGTGAGACCGCCGCGCGTGGGCTCGTACAGGCCCACCAGCAGCCGCGCCACCGTGCTCTTGCCGCAGCCGGATTCGCCCACGAGCGCCAGCGTCTTGCCGCGCTCGATCTCGAAGCTCACGCCGTCGACGGCGTGCAGCAGCGTGCGCGGCTTGCGCTCCAGCACGCGGTTGAGCCAGGGGGCGGACACATCGAAGGTCTTGGCCAGGTCGTGCGCCTGCACCAGGGGCTTGCCCGCGGCGGCACTGGCGCTGGCGGAAGGGGTGGGGGTGTGGGCGCTCATGCGGCGGCTTTCTTGGGCAGGTCGTGCAGCCAGCAGGCGGCTTTCGTGGCGCCGGCCTGGAGCAGTTCGGGGCGCTCCACCTTGCAGCGGTCGAAGGTGTGGGGGCAGCGCGGATTGAAGGCGCAGCCCTGGGGAATGGCGTTCAGGCGCGGCATGGCGCCGTCGATCTGGTTCAGGCGCTCGCGTTCCTGCTCCATGTCGGGGATGGACGCCATCAGGCCGGCCGTGTAGGGGTGCGCCGGGTGGTTGATGACCTCGTGCACGGGGCCGATCTCGGCCACGCGGCCGGCATACAGCACCGCCACCCGGTCGCAGGTCTCGGCGATCACGCCCATGTCGTGGGTGATGAGCATCACGGCCGCGCCGCGCGATTTGCAGATGTTCTTGAGCAGCTGGATGATCTGCGCCTGGATCGACACGTCCAGCGCCGTGGTGGGCTCGTCCGCCACGATGAGCTGCGGCTCGGCCGCCAGCGCCAGGGCGATCACCACGCGCTGGCGCATGCCGCCCGAGAACTGGTGGGGGTAATGGTCCACGCGTTGCTCGGCGGCCGGGATGCCCGTGTCCTTGAGCAGGTCGATGGCGCGGCGGCGCGCCTCGGCGGCGTTCACCGGCAGGTGGGCCTGGATGGTCTCGACGAGCTGCTGGCCCACCGTGTACAGCGGGTTCAGCGAGGTCAGCGGGTCCTGGAAGATCGCGCCGATGCGCCGGCCGCGGATGTGCCGCATCTCGCGCGACGACAGGTTGTCGATGCGCTGGCCCTCCAGCACGATCTGGCCGGAGGCCACCCGCCCCGGCGGCTCCAGCAGGCCGATGATGGCCGCGCCCGTGAGCGACTTGCCGGCGCCCGACTCGCCCACCACCCCCAGGATTTCACCGGGCGCGATGGAAAAGGAGATGTCGTCCAGCGCGCGCAGGGTGCCGCGGCGGCTGGGGAATTCGACGACGAGGTTCTTGACTTCGAGAAGGCTCATGGGTGTACTTTTTCGAGCGTGGGCGCCCATGCTTTTTTATCTAAGGCGGGGGTTGAGCGCATCGCGCAGCCAGTCACCCAGCAGGTTCACCGACAGGGCAATCAGCACCAGCATGGCGCCCGGAAACACCGTGATCCACCACTCGCCCGAGAACAGGTAGTCGTTGCCGATGCGGATCAGCGTGCCCAGCGAAGGCGAGGTGGGCGGCGCGCCCACGCCCAGGAACGACAGGGTCGCCTCGGTGATGATGGCCGTCGCCACCTGGATGGTGGCCAGCACCATCACCGGGCCCATCACGTTGGGCAGCACGTGCTTGCGCATGATGCGCAGCGAGTTGACGCCCGTCACGCGCGCGGCCTGGACGTATTCCTTGTTGCGCTCCACCAGCGTGGAGCCGCGCACGGTGCGCGCATATTGCACCCAGCCGGTGAGCGAGATCGAGATGATCAGCACCCCGAACGCCAGCGATTCGTGCGCATTGGGAAACACCGCACGGCCCACGCCGGCGATCAGCAGCGCCACCAGGATGGCCGGGAACGACAGCATCACGTCGCACAGGCGCATGAGCACCGCATCCACCCAGCCGCCGCGAAAGCCCGCGAGCAGCCCGAGCGCCACGCCCACCACCACCGACAGCACCACCGAAGCGAAGCCCACGATGAGCGAGATGCGGGCGCCGTAGATCACCGCGGACAGGATGTCGCGGCCCTGGTCGTCCGTGCCCAACAGGTACTTGGTGGAGCCCTCGGCGCTCCAGGCCGGCGGCAGCCGCGCATCGCCCAGTTCGAGCGTGGTCAGATCGAACGGGTTGTGCGGCGCGACCCAGCCCGCGAAGAACGAGCAGAACACGCAGATGAGCGCGATCACCGCCGCGCCGATGGCCACGGGCGAGGTGCGAAAGCTGTGGCCGACATCGCTGTCGAACCATCGGAAGAGCGTTTTTTTCATCGTGTTTGGAAACCCCAGGAAACTCACTGCGGCGGCGCCGGCTGGCCACCGCCTCGGTCGGGCACCTTGCCGACGCGCCCTGCTTGGTTGGCTACGCCGCTGCGGCACTCATTTGACGATGCTCATCCATTTGAAGGGCATGAAGTTGTCGGCCATCTGCACCAGCTTGACCTTCTTGCTCACGCCCCAGGCCAGCGCCTGCTGGTGCAGCGGCACATGGCCGATGTCGGCGGCGTGGATCGCGAACGCCTCGCGGATCATGGCGTTGCGCTGGGTCTTGTCGGTTTCCGCCTGGATCCGCCGGGTGAGCTCGTCGACCTTGGGGTTGCAGTACGCGCCCAGGTTGAACTGGCCGGCGCCCTTGTCGTCCACGCACGTCATGAGGGCGTTCAGCGCGTTGTGCGCATCGTAGGTGGCGGGCGACCAGCCCAGCATGTAGAAGCTCGTGTCGCGGCGCAGCACCTTCGGGAAATAGGTGCCCTTGGTCTCGGCCTGCAGGTTGATCTTGACGTTGATGCGCGCAAGATTGGCCGCCACCGCCTGGCACACGCGGCCGTCGTTCACATAGCGGTCGTTGGGGCAGTTCATCGTCAGCTCGAAGCCGTTGGCATAGCCCGCCTCGGCCATGAGCTTCTTGGCCGCATCCACGTCGTAGGGCAGCCGCTTCATGTCGGCCTGGAAGCCGTTGATGCCGGGACCGACCAGCTGGGCGGACGGGTTGGCCGCGCCGCGCATGACGGTCTTGCGGATGCCCTCGATGTCGATGGCCTGGTAGAACGCCTGCCGCACCCGCTTGTCCTTGAAGGGGTTCTTGCCCTTCACGCTGGAATACAGCAGTTCGTCGCGCTTTTGGTCCATGCCCAGGAAGATGGTGCGCAGCTCGGGGCCCGTCACGGCGCGGGTGTTGGGGCTGGTGTTGACGCGCTCGATGTCCTGCACCGGCACGGGCTCCATCACGTCCACCTCGCCCGACAGCAGGGCCGCGACGCGGGTGGCGTCGTTGCCGATCGGCGTGTAGATGATCTCGCTGGCATTGCTCTCGATGGCGCCCCAGTAGCTGCCGTTGCGCGTGAACACCGTGCGCACGTTGGGCTGGCGCTCGCGCACGCGGAACGGCCCGGTGCCGTTGGCGCGGAACGACGCGGCGTTCTCGATGCCCTTGCGGCGGTCCACCGGCGTCGTGGCCTGGTTGGTCTCGCACCACTTCTTGCTCATCATGTACACGAGCGTGAGCACGTCCGGCAGGATGGGATAGGGCGAGCGGGTCTCGATCTCGACCGTGTAGTCGTCGATCTTGCGCACCTCCTTGAAGTCGTTCGTGTAGCTCTTCATGTCCGAGCCGTCGACCTGCGTGCGGCCCAGCGAGAACAGCACGTCGTCCGCCGTGAACGGAGTGCCGTCGTGGAACTGCACGCCGCGCCGCAGTTCGAAGCGCCAGACCGTGGGCGAGGTCATCTTCCAGCTGGTGGCCAGCGCGGGCGCCAGGCTCAGGTCCTTGTTGCGGCCCACGAGCGGCTCGTAGACGTTGCCGGTCACGCTCAGCTGCAGCGATTCGTTGAGCGAGTGCGGGTCCATCGACAGGGCATCGCCCTGGTTCGCCACGCGGATGGTCTGCGCCCCTGCGACGGACACCATGGCGACCATCGCCAGGGCCAACGCCGTTTTTGTCTGGAATTTCATGGGGACTCCTGAGGAAGAAAAGGGGGATGTGCGCACACGGGCCGATGCGGGCGTCAGGCGCTCGCCAGCGGCATGGCCTGCTCGACCAGGCTGGCATGCAGCGCGGCGCCCAGCGGCAGGATGTCGTCGTTGAAGTCGTAGCGGTTGTTGTGCAGCGCGCTGTTGCCGGGGCCCGTGCCCTGGCCGATGCGCAGGTAGGCGCCGGGCTTGTTCTGCAGCATGAAGGAGAAGTCTTCCGCGCCCATGCTGGGGTCCATGTCGCGCACCACGTTCTCGCCGCCCACCAGCGATTCGGCCACGTCGCCCGCGAACTGCGCGTGGCTTTCGGTGTTGATGGTGGCCGGATAGATGCGTTCGTAGCGCACCGTGGCGGTGGCGCCGAAGCCGAGCGCAATGGCGCTGCACAGCTCCTGGATGCGCCGCTCCACCATGTCCTGCACCACCGGATCGAAACTGCGCACCGTGCCCACCAGCGTGGCCGTGCCGGGCAGCACGCTGAAGGCGCCCAGGTCGCCCGCCTGGATCGCGCACAGGCTGATCACGGCGCTGTCGATGGGGCGCACGTTGCGCGAGACGATGCCCTGCACCGCGGTGATGATGTGCGCCGCCACCAGCACCACATCCACCGTCTGGTAGGCATGGGCGCCGTGGCCGCCCCGGCCGGTGATCTCGATCGTCACGCGGTCGGCCGCGGCCATCATGGCGCCCGAGTTCAGGCCGATGGTGCCGGGCTTCATGGCGGGCCAGTTGTGCATGGCGTACACCGACTGCACGGGAAAGCGTTCGAACAGGCCGTCCTCCACCATCACCCGCGCGCCGGCAAAGCCTTCTTCGCCGGGCTGGAAGATCAGCACGGCGGTGCCGTCGAAATGGCGCGTGGCGGCCAGGTAGCGCGCCGCGCCGATCAGCATGGCGGTGTGCCCGTCGTGCCCGCACCCGTGCATGAGGCCGGACTTGCAGGACTTCCATGCGAAATCGTTCTGCTCGGTCATCGGCAGCGCGTCCATGTCGGCACGCAGGCCGATCATGCTGCGGCTGCCGCGGCCCTGCCCCCGGATGACGGCGACGATGCCCGTGCGCCCGATGCCGTCGTGGATCTCGTCCACGCCGCAGACCTTGAGGGCCTCTTTCACGCGGGCCCCGGTGTACACCTCCTCGAAGCCGAGTTCGGGGTGGGCGTGCAGGTCCCGCCGGAACGCGGTGAGTTCGGGGTGGTACTGCGCGATGTGCGCGAAGGCCCGCCCCCCGGCCTTGAAGCGAAGCGCCTGCGCCATGTCTCAGTGCCCTCCGGCCTTGCCCACGCGCAGGCGCGGATCGACGGCGAAATACAGCAGATCGACCACGAGGTTGATCACCACGAAGATGAGCGCGATCAGGCACAGGTAGGCCGCCATCACCGGAATGTCCGCGAAAGTGACCGCCTGGATGAACAGCAGGCCCATGCCCGGCCACTGGAACACCGTCTCGGTGATGATGGCGAAGGCGATGAGGCCGCCCAGCTGCAGGCCCGTGATGGTCATCACCGGCACCAGCGTGTTCTTGAGGGCATGGCCGAAGTGGATCGCGCGGTCGGACAGGCCGCGCGCACGGGCGAACTTGATGTAGTCGGTGCGCAGCACCTCCAGCATCTCGGCGCGCACGAGCCGCATGATCAGCGTGAGCTGGAAGATCGCCAGCGTGATCGCCGGCAGCGTGATGTGGTGCCAGCCCTTGGGGGTCAGCAGCCCGGTGCTCCACCAGCCCAATTGCGTGACGGGGCCCCGCCCGAAACTCGGGAACCAGCCCAGGTGCACGGCGAACACGAGGATCAGCAGGATGCCGATCAGGAAGGTGGGCAGCGACACGCCGAGCAGGGACAGCGTCATGAACAGCTGGCTCGCGAAGCTGCCGCGCCGCAGGGCGGCGTACACGCCCATCGGCACGCCGATCAGCAGCGCGAGCACGGCGGCCACGAGCGCCAGCTCCAGCGTGGCGGGAAAGCGCTCGGCGATCAGCCGCGACACCTTCGCGCCCTGGCGCAGGCTGAGGCCGAACTCGCCCTGCGCAGCGTTCACCAGAAAGTGCCAGAACTGCACGATGAAAGGCTTGTCCAGGCCGAGCGCCGCGCGCAGCTCACGGATCTGCTCGGGCGTGGCGTCCTGGCCGAGCAGGAAGGTGACGGGATCTCCGACGTACTGGAACAGCATGAAGGAGATGAAGGCCACCGCGATCATCACGATGACGGCCTGAATCAGGCGTCGCAGAATAAAGGCAAGCATCAGTGAACCGTGAGTGAATCGGGCATGCTAGCAGGGGGATGGGCCATCGCCACGAATACCCCCCGGCCGGCAGTTGGGCAAGCGCCAGGCCGGGTTGGCGGCCTGGACCGGATCGCGTGCATCAATTGATCTTGACCGTGCGCATGTCCACGCGGTTGTCGGCCCGGTGGACCACGTCCACCGTCTTTTTCATCGCCCAGGGAATGACCTGGTCGTACAGCGGAATGTGCGAAACCGTGTCGTTGGACAGCTGCAGCGCTTCGGTCAGCATGCGCGAGCGCACCGGCGCATCCGTCTCCGCCTTGATGCGGTCCACGAGGTAATCCATGCGCTCGTTGCTGTAGCGGCCCACGTTGTAGTTGCCGTCGCCGCCCGTGCCGACGGTGCGCACCAGCGACTGCAGGCTGTAGAGCGCGTCGAACGTCGGCACGCCCCAGCCGAGCATGTAGATGCTGGCTTCGCTGCGCTGGATCATCGGAAAGTACGTCACCTGCGGCAGCGTGCGCAGCTTGGCTTTCACGCCGATGCGCGCCCACATGGCCGTCACGGCCTGGCAGATGGCCTCGTCGTTGATGTAGCGGTTGTTGGGGCAGGCGAAGTCCACCTCGAA
Source organism: Acidovorax sp. GBBC 1281 (assembly GCF_028473645.1). Taxonomy (NCBI): domain Bacteria; kingdom Pseudomonadati; phylum Pseudomonadota; class Betaproteobacteria; order Burkholderiales; family Comamonadaceae; genus Acidovorax; species Acidovorax sp. GBBC 1281. Next base: position 994,949 of record NZ_CP097269.1, on the reverse strand, counting down.
GCCGTCGGCGTAGCCGGCGTCCGCCATGAGCTTCTTCGCGGCCTCGACGTCATAGGGCATGCGCTTGCCTACCCCTTCGGTCCAGCCCGCGACCTGGGGCGCCACCAGCGTGCCGGTCGGTTTGCCCAGGCCCCGCATGATGCTGCGGGTGAGCGTGTTCACATCGACGGCCTGGTATAGCGCGCGGCGCACGCGCACGTCCTTGAACGGGTTCTTGCCCTTCACGCTGGAGCCCACCAACTCATCCCGGAACTGGTCCATGCCGAGAAAGATGGTGCGGTTCTCCACGCCATCGACCACCTTCAGGTCGGCGCCGGAGCGCAGCCGTGCCAGGTCCTGCGGCGAGGGATCGAGCACCATGTCCACCTCGCCGGAGAGCAGGGCCGCCACGCGCGTGGACGCGGATTTGATGGGCGTGTAGACGATCTCCGTCACGTTGCCTTCCATCGTGCCCCACCAGTTCGGGTTGCGCTTGAACACCATGCGCACGTCCGGCTGCCAGGACTCGAGGGTGTATGGCCCCGTGCCCATGGCATTGCGGTGCGCGAAGTTCTCGTCGGTGCCCTTGATGTCCTTGGGTTCCACGGACTTGTTCTTTTCGGCCCAGGCCTTGCTCATGATGCGCAGCTCGGTCAACTGGCGCAGTAGCACGGGATTGGGCGACTTGAGGAAGATGTCGAACGTCTGGGCATCGACCTTCACGATCCGGTCGAAACCTTGCACGAACGGCGTGTAGTTGGAGGTCTTGGCCATGGCCCGGGAAAGCGAATACACCGCATCGTCGGCCGTGAACGCAGAGCCGTCATGGAACTTGACGCCCTGCCGCAGCGTGAAGCGCACCTGCGTGGGGCTCACCTCGCGCCACGCAGTCGCCAGCACGGGTTCGATCTCGAAGGTGCGGCTGTTGTAGTACGTCAGCGTTTCGTACACGTTCGCGTGCAGCCCGTTCTGCAGGGCATTGTTCTGCGAGTGGATGCCCAGGTGGAGATTTCGCCTTGGCTGGCCCATTTGAACGTCTTGGAGTGGGCCAGGGGCGACGCGAGGATCGCACAGGCGGCAGCGCCCGAAACAATGGCAGTGATGAGCTTCATGGGAACCTCTCAAAACCCATCCGGTCCCTTGTTGATCGAGAATGCGTGCTCCATCCTTTGCCATGATCACTCCCCGTAGCGCCCTGAAGTTCGACCTGTTCGCTGAGGCCTCGCGCCAACACAAGAGAGATGAGGTGGGCGATCCGCTGCAGGTGATCGCGCGGCACATCGACTTCGCAGAACTGGCCCGGCTGGTGGATGCCTTGATCGAACGCGGGGGTGGCCGCCGGGGCGGTCGGCCCGCCTACCCCACCGAGGTGATGGTGCGCATCCTGGTGTTGAAGCGGCTGTACAACCTGTCCGATGAGCAGATGGAGTATCAGTTGCTGGACCGGGGGAGCTACCAGCGGTTTTGCCTGTTGCAGGATGCGATGAACGTGCCGGACCGCAACACGATCTGGCGCTTTGGCGAGCGCCTTGGCGTGGGCGGGGCAACGGCCTTGTTCCAGGGGGTGGATGCCCAACTGCAGCGCCACGGCTACATCGCCCGGGGCGGGCAAGCCATTGATGCCACGCTGGTGCCCGCGCCCCGACAGCACATCGGCCAGCAGGAGCGGCGAACGCTGGCACAAGGCGGGCAGCCGGACTGGAGCCAAGCGCGACGCAGGCAAAAGGATGTGGAGGCCACGCACACGAAGAAGCACGGCAAAAGCCACTTCGGCTACAAGCTCAGCGTGAGCGTGGACCTCAAGCACGGCTTCATCCGCCGCCTCGCCACGGGCACGGCCAGCGAGCACGACGGGCACCACTTCGATGAGGTGCTGGACATGCACAACACCGGGCGGGCAGTGCATGCGGACAAAGCCTACCCGAGCCGCCAAAGGTGCCAGATGCTGAAAGTGCTGGGATTCGTGGATGCGATGCAGCGCCGTGCGCAGGCGGGCCGACCACAGAGCGAATGCCAGAAGGGGCGCAACCAGCGCATCGCAAAGAAACGAGCCAAGGTGGAGCACGTGTTCGCCGGTATCCGCCACCTGGGGGGCAAGTTCGTGCGCACCATCGGACAGGCGCGCGCCACGGTGGGGATGACGATGATGGCCGCCTGCTACAACATGAAGCGACTGGCCTGGTTCCTGCATCGGGGCGTGGATGCTTTCTTCAAGCCCGCCACTGGCAAGGCACAAGTGCGCCTGCAAACGGTGAAAGCCTGAGCCACCGGGCCTGCAAGGCCCCTCATGCACCCAGGCGCAGACCGTTGCTGGGCCTCATCACGCTCAAACGGCTACTGGCGCCCACTCCTCCCTATTCGGATTCGTCAAACATGGGGTTGTGAGAGGCTCCCTCATGGAACCCTCTTGGATAAAGCGTGGAACATGCCGCTTCCTTTGTGAGGAATGCGGAAGGTCGCTGGAAGCCGGGGTCTGGCCGGCCCAGGATCTGGCATGAGCGGGAAACCCATGCAAGGAAGGTGCCAGTCCCCGCCCTGCGCGGATCGGCGCTGGCGGATCACCCGGCCCTTCGTGTGCACTCAGTGCAGACAGCCCCTTTCGAAGAGGCTGGTGTTCGCATCGATGATCGGCCGCGCCTCGGGGCGCGGCCAGGGCCCGTCAGAAGCGGTGGCGCAGGCCGATCGTGTAGCCCGTGCGGCTCTTGGCGCCATTGACCTGGCCCGCCGCGTTGCTCAGGCTGATCTGGTCACCCTTGAGCTTGGTGTGGTCGAGTTCGAGGTACGCGTCCGTGCGCTTGGAGAACGCGTAGTCGAAGGCCATCGTGAAGAAATCTGCCTTGCCCTTGGCGGCCGCCGTGTTGCCCTTCTGGTCGGCACGGAAGTAGTGCGCGCCGATGTTCAACTGGGGCGCGATCTGATAACCCGCACCGACTTTGTAGATGGTGCGCTTGTTGGCAGCCAGGAACGCCGGCCCGCCGAAGCCGCCGTTGATCGTGCCCTGCCACATGGCGCCCAGCACGGCCCGGTCGACCGCCGTGAGACCGTCATCCACCTTGTTCTGCCCGTAGCCCGCATTGAAGTACCAATCGCCCATGCGGTAGGAACCACCGACCGTCCAGGCATCGACCTTCTTGCCCGAGGCGAACTCGTAGTTCTGGTAACCCAGGCCAGCGGCCAGGCCGCCCGATGCATAGCGCAGATAGCCCCCGGCCGTCTTGCCGCCGGTGGGGCTCTTCTCATCGAACGAATACTGCAATGCGCCCCGCCATGGACCGACCTCGACCATGTACTTGAGCATGTTGTCGGCCCGCGCGCCCAGTGCGAAGCCGATTTCCGGCTTGTACACGTCCATGTAGGGGGAATAGGGATAGGAGGCGTAGGTGCTCGTGACCAAGTCGAACAGGATGTTGTACTGGCGGCCCATGGTCAGCCGTCCGAAGCCTCCCTGCACGCCCACCCAGGACTGCTGGAAATAGGGCGTCGCCGGGGTTCCCGTGTCTGCCCCGAATCGGTTTTCCAGATTGACCAAGGCCTTCAGGCCACCGCCCAGGTCCTCGGTCACATTGATGCCCCAACGGCTTTGCGACATGCCGCCGCCCACCATCTGGTTCAGCGAGCCCCCGGGACTGCCGGCCGGACCTTCGTTGTTCGTGTGGCGATATGCCATATCCACAATACCGTACAGCTGCACGCTACTGGTATTGGCCTGGGCGAAAAGCAATGGCGAGGCCACACCCAGCGCCGCGGCAGCGATGGTTTTTGTCACAAACGAAGTACGCATGTGTTGTCTCTTTCTGCTTGGAATAAGGGAAATTCATTTTAGAAATCCCGGTTTTTGCAGAACAGACCGTATGGCAGCATACCCACAGGCGTTTTCCCTAGTTTTTTGTTACATACGCGACACGGGGGACACCAATGCAAAAAGCCGCCGACCCGAAGGTCGGCGGCTTTTTTCTTCTTAAGAACCGCTGACTTACGTCAGCGCTCTATTAGAAGGAGTGACGGATACCAACTTGGTAGCCGTTGACGTTCTCGCCAGGCAGAGCGGTAGCGCCGGTCAGGCCGTTGCTGGCCAGAACGCGCGTTGCGCCGCCCTTGTTTTGCATGTGAGCGATCGTGCCGTACACAGCGGTGCGCTTGGACAGGTCATACACGTAGCCCAGAGCCAGCACGCGGGAATCGGCGCTGCTGTTCTTCAGGTCCAGGTTCGCGAACGAAGCCTTCACCGTGCCAGGACCGACAGGAGCGGTCAGGCCGATCAGGTACGTGCTGTACTTCGTTTGCACAGCAGCGTTGTTCTTTTCTTGGTGCCAGATGAAGATTGGCTTCACGACGCCCAGGTCGTACGAACCAGCGATGGAGTACGTGGTCACGTCTTGGGGAGCCGTAGCGCCGCGCAGCTTGTCAGCTGCCAGGGTCACGCTCAGAGGACCGTTTTCGTAGCCACCGGCCAGGCCGAGGTAGTTGCCAGCCTTGTCGTAGGCAGCGTTGGAAGGCGTTTCGCCGAAAGCGTAGTGCACGGTACCGAAGAAGCCACCCAGGTTGCCAGGGGTGCGGTAGCTCACGCCGTTGCCGATACGGAAAGGTTGGCCAGCGATGCCGAAGCCCAGGAAGTTAGCAACGCCAACTTGACCGAACGGGTCATACGAGCTGGGCTTGTCGTAGCCAGCCGTCAGTTCACGACCCAGACGAACTTCACCGAAGTTGCCCATCAGGCTCACCGTGGAACGGCGCTTGAATTCGAAGCCAGGACCCGTAGCGCCACCGCCAGCACCGGTGCCGGTGTCGTTCTGGATAGCGCCTTCGAGCCAGAAACCAGCCTTCAGACCGCCACCGAGGTCTTCAACGCCGCGGAAACCCAGACGGCTGGTTGCATTGCCGCTGTTGTACACGCCGGTCACGGAATTGTCGGCGGAGATGCGGCCAACGCCTGCATCAACGATACCGAACATCGTGACGGAAGATTGAGCCATTGCAGCGCCGGAAGCAGCCAGCACAGCCAGGGCAATCAGGGATTTTTTCATTGCGAGTTACTCCAAGGTTAAACGAGGGCGCCGGTTCGGGGGGCTGAGATGCACAAGCGCAGTCCGCCGGATCCCCGGGCCAACCTCCTGGTGGGGAAGTTGTCCTTATTGCAACAGAGCCACGTCCGTTTCGCAAAGGAATTCCCTCACAATTGCACCGAAAGGCCCAAATCGTTGCTGTGTTGCAACAACCCTTAGGGCGTCACGGAACTGACTTATCGCGGCGCCCAGCGGGCAAAGGATGCTCGCATTTTTGTATCCATTCGAAAATTCTGTAGCGCTTTCGAACTCCACCCGATTTTTCCATGGATCCACTTCTGACAGCGGTCGATACCGCACTGCGCACCCTCTTCGCCAAGCCCCGAGCCGGGGAGCCCTCACCGGCACGCGCCCATTCTGAAGGCAATCTCTCGCCGGCGGAAAAACGCCTGGCGGGCGCGCTCATGCGGGTGAACCACGTGGGCGAAGTATGTGCCCAGGCACTCTACACCGGCCAGGCCGCCGTGACGCGCGATGCGAACCTGCGCGCCCACCTGCTGGAGGCGGCGCGGGAGGAAACGGATCACCTCGCCTGGACGCGCGAGCGGCTCGACGCCCTGGGCGACCGGCCCAGCCTGCTCAATCCGCTCTGGTTCGCCGGGGCGTTCGCCATCGGCTGGACCGCGGCCCAGGTCAGCGACCGGGTGAGCCTGGGGTTCGTTGTGGAAACCGAGCGGCAGGTGGCGCAGCACCTGCAAAGCCATCTGGAGCGCTTGCCGGCACAGGACCTGGCGTCCCGCTCGGTCGTGGCACGCATGAAGAGCGATGAAGAGCGGCACGCGAGCGGTGCCCTGGCGGCGGGCGGCCAAGTGTTGCCGGCCCCCGTGCGCCTGCTGATGAAGGCTGCCGCCAAGTGCATGACCACGGTGGCGCACCGCATCTGAGCAAACGCCTTCGGAGCGGCGGCGGCCGTCAGCGCGCCGCCAGGCCGATCACCCCTCGACGATGTCGAAGCCCGTGGTGATCTCTGCCATCTTGCCCAGCATGATGCTGGCAGAACAGTATTTTTCGTGGCTCATGGCGATCGCACGCTCGACCGCCGCCGCAGGCAGCGCCTTGCCCGTTACGGTGAACTGCATGTGGATGCGGGTGAACACCTTGGGATCGACCGGCGCGCGTTCGGAGGTGAGCTTGACGCTGCAGCCGCGCACGTCGTGCCGGCCGCGCTTGAGAATCAGCACGACGTCGTAGGCCGTGCATCCCCCCGTGCCGGCCAGGACTGTCTCCATGGGGCGCGGCGCCAGGTTCTGCCCTCCGTTGGCGGGGTTGGCGGCATCGGGCGCGCCGTCCATGGCCAGGACATGGCCGCTGCCGGTTTCGGCGATGAATCCCATACCGGACCGGGTACCCGCGGCGCCCGTCCAGGTGACTGTGCATTCCATGTTGTTTTTCTCCATCAAAAAAAGCGAAACGGCATTTCCATCCCCAGATGGTCCGTCAATTTTGCTGCAACGCAGCATGGTTTGGGCTACACTTCTCACCATGCGTTGCCCGAAAGGGTGGACAGCAAGCCCAAACGGTTTGTTCGCACCGATTGTCTCCTCCATCTCCTCAAAGGATGGATTCGGCCCCGGACTTCACAGTCCGGGGCCGTTTTTTTTGCCCAGCGCACGACGGCAGCAGCGTCGGGCCACCGCCTATGATGGCGGCCCTGCCCGCGACCGGCGCGGCAACGATCCGCACGACATGACCCAGCACCTCACGCCCCTGGACTACCTGAAGAAGATCCTCACGGCCCGCGTCTACGACGTGGCGGTCGAATCGGCCCTGGAACCCGCCAAGGCGCTGAGCCGCCGGCTCCACAACCAGGTGCTGCTCAAGCGCGAGGACCAGCAGCCGGTGTTCAGCTTCAAGCTACGGGGCGCCTATAACAAGATGGCGCATCTGTCGCCCGAGCAGTTGCAAAAGGGCGTGATCTGCGCCTCGGCTGGCAACCATGCGCAGGGCGTGGCGATGAGCGCACACAAGCTGGGGACCCGCGCCGTCGTCGTCATGCCGACGACCACGCCGCAGCTCAAGGTGGATGCCGTCCGCACGCTGGGCGGCGAGGTCGTGCTGCACGGCGACAGCTACTCCGACGCCTACGAGCACGCGGCCCAGTTGCAGGCAGCCCAGGGCCTGACCTTCGTGCACCCCTTCGACGATCCCGACGTGATCGCCGGCCAGGGCACCATCGCCATGGAAATCCTGCGCCAGTTGCAGAGCCTGGGCAGCAACCGGCTCGATGCGGTGTTCGTCGCCATCGGCGGCGGCGGGCTGGTGAGCGGCGTGGCCAATTACATCAAGGCGGTGCGCCCCGAGATCCGCGTGATCGGCGTGCAGATGAACGATTCCGACGCCATGGCGCAGTCCGTGGCGTCGGGCAGCCGCGTCACGCTGGCCGACGTGGGCCTGTTCTCCGACGGCACGGCCGTCAAGCTGGTGGGCGAGGAGACCTTCCGCGTGGCCCAGGGCCTGGTGGACGAGTTCATGACCGTGGACACCGACGCCGTGTGCGCCGCGATCAAGGACATCTTCGTGGACACGCGCAGCATCGTGGAGCCGGCTGGCGCCCTGGCCGTGGCGGCCATCAAGCAATACGTCGATACGCACAAGACGCGGGGCGAGACCTACGCGGCCATCCTGTGCGGCGCCAACATGAATTTCGACCGCCTGCGCTTCGTGGCCGAGCGCGCCGAGGTGGGCGAGGAACGCGAGGCCCTGCTGGCGGTCACCATTCCCGAGGAACGCGGCAGCTTCAAGCGGTTCTGCGAGGTGGTGGGGGAACTGCCCGGCGGCCCGCGCAACGTGACCGAGTTCAACTACCGCATCAGCGACGCCGCACGCGCCCATGTGTTCGTGGGCCTGACCACGCACGGCAAGGGCGAGTCGGAGAAGATCGCCCGCAACTTCCAGCGCCACGGGTTCGAGGCGCTCGACCTCACGCACGACGAACTGGCCAAGGAGCACCTGCGCCACCTGGTGGGTGGCCGCTCGGCGCTCGCGCAGGAGGAGCGGCTGCTGCGCTTCGTCTTCCCCGAGCGGCCGGGGGCGCTGTTCAAGTTCCTGAGCCTGATGCAGCCGAGCTGGAACATCAGCCTGTTCCACTACCGCAACCAAGGCGCCGACTACGGGCGCATTCTGGTGGGCATGCAGGTACCGCCGGGCGATGCGGCGGCGTTCGACGCTTTCCTGGCCACACTGGGCTATCCCTATGTGGAAGAAACGCTGAACCCGGCCTACCAGCTGTTCCTGCAGGCCGGGCGCGCCTAGTCCGAAGGCTTTGCGCCAAAACGGCCTCCAGCACAATTAGTACTAGGGCATATAGCTATTTATTTGATAGCAAACAGCATGCAGGCGCTTCGCCACTATCTGCTGGCCGTGCAGTTCTTCACCCGGATTCCCGTCACCGGCCGGACCGCGGCCTGGGTGGGCTACAGCCCGGCCCTGCTGCGCGCCAGCGCCGGACACCTGCCGGGCGTGGGCTGGCTGGTGGCGGCGGTCGCGGTGGCGGTGCATGCCGCGCTCGCGTGGGCGCTGGGACCCCAGCCCGCGGCGCCCTGGGTGTGCGCGGTGTTCAGCACCGTGGCCACCGTGCTGGTCACGGGGGGGTTCCACGAAGACGGCCTGGCCGACGTGGCCGATGGCCTGGGCGGCAGCCTGCAGCGCGAGCGGGCGCTGGAGATCATGAAGGATTCGCGCATCGGCGCCTTCGGGGCCATGGCACTGGTGCTGGCGCTGGCCGCCAAGCTGGCCTTGCTGGCGCTCTTGGGCGCCGGTGGCCTGGGCGTGGTGTTGCCGGCGCTGGCCGCAGCGCATGTGCTGTCGCGCTTTTGGCCCCTGGTGCTGGTGCGCACCCTGGCCCATGTGGGCGACACGGCCACCTCCAAGAGCAAGCCGCTGGCGGACCAGATCAGCGGGCGCTCGCTGGCCACCGCGCTTTTGTGGTCGATCGGGCCTCTGGCGCTGATGGGATATGCGCTGGGCATTGCTGTATGGATAGCGTGCCTCGCGGCCAGCGCCCTGGCCGCGCTGTGCATGCGCCGCTGGTTCGCGCGGCGGCTGGGCGGCTTCACGGGCGATTGCCTGGGGGCCACGCAGCAGATCGGCGAAATCGCCATCTACCTGGCCACCGCCATCGCGCTGGGGCCTGGCCTGCGGTGACGCAGCGGCGCCTGTGGCTGGTGCGGCATGCGCTGCCGCTCGTGGCGCCGGGCGTGTGCTACGGCGCGCTCGACGTGCCCGCCGACCCTGCCGCGACGGCCGATGCCGCCCGCCGACTGGCCCGCGCGCTGCCCGGCACGCTCGCAGACATGCGCCACTCGCCGCTACGAAGATGTGAGCAGCTTGCGCAGGCCCTGATGGCGCTGAAGGCCGATTCGGCCAGCGAGCCCGACGCCCGCCTCGCCGAGATGGATTTCGGCACCTGGGAAGGCCGCGCCTGGGAAACCATTGCCCGGGCCGACATCGATGCATGGACGGCGGATTTCGGTGCGCCCCGCGCCAGCGGCGGCGACAGCCTGGCCGCGATGCTGCTGCGCGTGGATGCGGCACTGTCCGAGGCACGCCAGTTGTCCCACGACCGGGATGGCGATGTGCTGTGGATCACCCACGCGGGGGTGGCGCGCTGCGTGCAGTGGCTGCAGGCCCGGCCCGGGCGCCTGCCGCGGGCCGACGAATGGCCGGTGGCCGCACCGGGCTACGGGGAATGGACCACGGTTCCGCTGGACGCGTCAACGCACTGAACGCTTCGGAGACAGCGGCTTTCGCACCACCTGAAACAGGTGTCTTTCTTTGTGCCGCACACCCCGCGTGCGGCCCCCGAACCGCTACCGCTTGTCCGGAATTTCCAGCGTGACCGTGGCCGCACCGTCGTGCGACGGCCCCAGCCGCGCCTGGCGGCGGCCCAGGGCCTGGAGCACCAGTCCTTCGGCCACCGTGGCCCCGACGCGAAACGGCTTGGCCGGCTGGTTGTCCACGGCGATCAAGGCCGCGCCGCCGCCGCTGGACGTGCCCGCCAGCACGCCCACCAGCGCGAACCGGCTGGGTTCGCGCACCGCCGGCGCGGTCAGCGCGGCGGGCCCTGCCCCGAGCAGCCGCGCCAGGGCCTGGGCATCGGGGGCCAGGGGCGCGGGCGCTGCCGCCGCCACGCCCGGGCCGGCCGGCCGGGCAGAGAGGCGCAGGCCCCAATAGACCACGCTGGCGCCCGCCAATGCCCACAGGGCCATCGTGCCCAGGCGCACGCCCCACCTGCCGTATGTGTTTGTCACCATCGCACGATTATGATTGACCGCATCTGCCCTATCCGAGTCGCCCCTCAGTGAATTCACACGCTTTCTCCCTTGCCCGCACCGCACGCCGCCGCCTGGCGGCCGGTTTCACCCTGATCGAACTGATGGTGGTGCTGGTGATCATCGGCGTACTCGCCGCGCTGATCGTGCCCAACGTGCTCGACCGCGCCGACGATGCCCGCAGCACGGCGGCGCGCACCGACATCACCAACATCGTGCAGGCCCTCAAGCTGTACCGGCTGGACAACCAGCGCTACCCCACTGCCGAACAGGGCCTGCAGGCGCTCATCGCCAAGCCCACCTCGGGCCCCGCGCCCGGCAACTGGCGCCCCTACCTCGAAAAGCTGCCCAACGACCCCTGGGGCCGCCCCTACCAGTACCTCAGCCCCGGCATCAAGGGCGAGGTCGATGTGATGTCGTTCGGGGCCGATGGCCAGTCCGGCGGCGAGGGTAAGGATGCGGACATCGGCAGCTGGCAGTGACGGCCGCGCCACGGGGCTGCGGCCTCGGGCTGCCGCTCGCATGAACGCGCCGGCCCCCGCCCCTGTGGCGATCGATATCCCGTGACCCCGCACCCTTTCCGCCGCGCCCGGGGTTTCACCCTGTTCGAGCTGCTGGTGGTGGTTTCGATCATCGCGCTGGCCACGGCCGGTGTGGGCTTTGCGCTGCGCGACAACGGCCAGACGCTGCTGGACCGCGAGGGCGAGCGGCTCTCGGCGCTGCTGGAGGCGGCACGCGCACAATCCCGGGCGTCCGGCGCCACGGTGCGCTGGCGCGCGTTCGCGGGCGGCTTTCGCTTCGAAGGGCTGCCGGGCAATCCGTCGGCCGGCGCCTGGCTGGACCCTGGCACGCAGGTGCTGGGGCCGGGCCTGCTGCAGCTCGGGCCGGAGCCGCTCATCGGCCCGCAGCAGGTCGTGCTGGCCAACCAGGGCCACCCGGGGCGCGCGGTGCGCGTGGTCACCGACGGGCTGCGGCCCTTCGCCGTGGAGCCCGCGCCATGACCGGCCGCCCCGGCGGGCCGCGCCGGCCGCGCGAGCGCGGCTTCACGCTGGTCGAGGTGATGGTGGCGCTGGCCATCGTGGCGATCGCGCTCATGGCCGGGCTGCAGGCCACGTCGGCCCTCACGCGCAATGCCGCGCGACAGACCGACGTGCTGCTCGCCCACCTGTGCGCCGAGAACGAACTCGTGAAGGTGCGCCTGTCGCGCCAGATGCCGGCCATCGGCGACAGCACGCTGGCCTGCGAGCAGGCCGGGCGCCGCTACGACGTCACGCTGGTCGTGCGGCCCACGCCCAACCCGCAGTTCCGCCGGGTCGATGCCCAGGTGTCCGACGGGCAGAACTCCGTGCTGCGCCTGTCCACCATCGTGGGGAGGTACTGACATGCGCCGCCCGAACCGGCTTTCGCGCGGCTTCACGCTGATCGAGCTGCTCGTGGCCATCGTCATCATGGCCCTCCTGGCGATCATGAGCTGGCGCGGGCTCGACGGCATGGTGCGCGCGCAGGAGCAGACACGGGAGCGGGCCGACGGCCTGCTCATCATCCAGGCGGCGCTCGCCCAGTGGGGCACCGACCTGGATGCGCTGCAGGCCATCGACCAGACCGAGCCGCTCGACTGGGACGGCCAGGTGCTGCGCATGACGCGCCGCAGCAGCGCCGAGCCCGACGAAGGCCCGGTGGTCGTGGCCTGGACCCGGCGCAACGTGAACGGCATCGACCAGTGGCTGCGCTGGCAGTCGCCGCCGGTGCGCACGCGGGCGCAATGGCGCGAGGCCTGGCAGCGCGCAGCGCAATGGGCCCGCACGCCGGGCGAGGCCGAGCGGCGCACCGAGACCGTGCTCATGCCGCTGGTGAACTGGCAGATCTACTACTACCGCGACGGGGCCTGGTACAACGCCCTGTCCAGCAGCGAGACGACCGCCAACCTGCCGCAATCGCAGGGCCCGACGGCGGCCACCAACATCCCCGAAGGCGTGCGCCTGCAGTTGACGCTGCCGCCCGGCCGCGCGCTGGCGGGCACGCTCACCCGCGACTGGGTCAACCCGGTGAACGGCGGAGGCAAGACATGACCCGCGCCCGCCGCACGCCGCCCCGCCGCCCCGCCGCACGCGGCGCGGCGCTGCTGGCCGCCATGCTCACGGTGACGCTGGTGGCCACGTTCGCGGCCGCGGCCATGTGGCAGCAGTGGCGCGCGGTCGAGGTGGAGACCGCCGAGCGCGCGCGGGCGCAGTCGGCCTGGATCCTGGCCGGCGCGCTCGACTGGTCGCGGCTCATCCTGCGCGAGGACGCCGCCGCGCGCGATAGCGACGGCACCGACCACCTGGCCGAGCCCTGGGCCGTGCCGCTGGAAGAAGCGCGCCTGTCCACCTTCCTCGCGGCGGACCGCAACGTGAGCCAGCCCGAGGATGCGAGCACCGACACGGCCGATGCCTTCCTGTCCGGCCGGATCATCGACCTGCAGTCGCGCCTGAACCTCTTCAACCTGGTGGACGGCAACGCGGTGCAGGAGATCCCCCTGCGCCAGTTCACCCGCCTTTTCGAGCAGCTCGGCCTGCCGCGCCAGCAGCTGAACCTGCTGGCCGACGGGTTGCGCCAGGCCAAGGCCACGGGCGGCGATGCGGGCAACGCGCCCCTGATGCCGCGCACCCTGTCGCAGCTGTCCTGGCTGGGCGTGGACGCCGCCACCATCGCGGCGCTGGAGCCCTACGCCACCGTGCTGCCGCGCAGCACGCGGGTGAACCTGAACACGGCCAGCGCCCAGGTGCTGCAGGCCAGTATCGAGGGGCTGGACATGGCCGGCGCGCAGCAGCTGGTGCAGGCGCGCGAGGCCCGGCACTTTCGCAACGAGGAAGACGCGCGCAAGCTGCTGAGCGGCTCGGCGCGGATGGACACCACCACGCACACCGTCTCCTCGTCGTACTACGAAGTGCTCGGCCGGCTGCGGCTGGGAAGCACCGTGGTGCAGGAACGCTCCCTGGTCTACAAGGCCGGCCGCGAAGCCCGCACGCTGTGGCGCGAACGCGGGGTCTTCGCGCGCAACGACGCCGCCACGGCCACCCGCTGACCCCGGCCGCGCGATCCGTCATGCCACGCCCCTAAAATGGCCCGCGAAACCCATCCATGAGCACCCTCATCCTTTCCTTGCCCCCGGGCCACCCGGGGACGGCCACCGAGTACGGCTACACGCTGACCACCGACGGCCACACCGCCACACGACACGCGAACGCGCCCGCCGCGCTGCTGCCCGACCCGGGCCGCGCCGGCGAGGTGGTGGCCGTGGTGCCGGCACGCGCCCTGTCGTGGCAGCGCGTCACCCTGCCGCCCGGTGCCGGCACGCAGGCGCCGCGCCTGCGCGCCGTGCTCGAAGGGCTGCTCGAAGAGCGCCTGCTGGACGATCCCGCCGCGCTGCATTTCGCGCTGGAGCCCGGGGCCCGCCCCGGCGCGCCCGCCTGGGTCGCGGTGTGCGACCGGGCCTGGCTGCGCGCCGCGCTGCAGGCCCTGGAAGCGGCCGGCCGCCCGGTGCAGCGGGTGGTGCCCGAGTTCGCGCCCGGCCCCACCGCCAGCGGAGCGCCCGACCACTTCGCCCTGGGCACGCCCGAAGACGCCCATCTGGTGGCCACCGCGCAGGGGCCCGACCAGGCCGTGGCGGTGCTGCCGCTGTCCCCCATGGCCCTGCAGCTCACGGGTGCGATGGCCGGTGCGGATGCAGGGGAACAGCCCCCCCCCGTGCGCGCCGAACCCGCCGTGGCCGCGCTGGCCGAGCAGATGCTGGGCCGCCCCGCCGCGCTCTACACCGCCAGCCAGCGCGCCCTGGACGCCGCCCGCGGCGACTGGGACCTGGCGCAGTTCGACCTGGCCAGCAGCGGCCGAACCCGTGCGCTGCGCAAGGCCGGCACCACGCTCGGCACCTTCGCGCGCGCCCCGCAATGGCGCGCCGCGCGCTGGGCCCTCGGGCTGCTGGTGGCCACGCAGCTCGTGGGCCTCAATGCCTGGGCCTGGCAGGAACGCCAGGCGCTGGAGGCCAAGCAGGCCGGCGTGCGCGCCGCGCTCACGCAGACCTTTCCCCAGGTGAAGGTGGTGGTCGATGCGCCCGTGCAGATGGAGCGCGAACTCGCCCAGTTGCGCCAGGCCGCCGGCAGCGTCTCGCCACGCGACCTCGAACCCATGCTGGCCGCCGCGGGCGCCGCGCTGCCGCCGGGCCAGTTGCCCACCGCGCTCGACTACAGCGCGGGCGACCTGCGCCTGCGCGGGCTCGAACTGCCCGCCGAGGCACTGGCCAGCGCCAACCAGCGGCTGTCCGCCGCCGGGTATTACTCCCGCATGCAGGACGGCCAGTGGCTGCTGCGCACCGGAGGCCAGCCATGAAGCGCCCCGCACCCGCCGCGCCCTCTTCGCCCTCCAGCGCCGTCGCGCCCCTCAAGGCGCGCTGGAAGGCCCTGGCCCCGCGCGAGCAATCGCTGGTGCTGGCCGCCGGCGGCCTGGTCGCCGCCGCGCTGCTGTGGTGGGTGGTGGTCGCGCCCGCACTGCAGACCCTGCGCAGCGCGCCCGCCCGCCATGCCGAACTGGATGCGCAGCTGCAGCACATGCAGTCGCTGCAGTCAGAGGCCCTGCAGCTGCAGAGCGCGCCGCGTGCGCCGCTGGGCGACACCGCCCAGGTGCTGCGCAGCTCGCTCACACAGCGCCTGGGCACCACCGCGCAGATGGCGGTGCTGGGCGACCGCGCCACTGTCACGCTCAAAGGGGCGCCCGCCGATGCGCTGGCCCTGTGGCTTTCGCAGGCGCGCAGCAATGCCCGCACCGTGCCCATCGAGGCGCGCCTGGCGCGCAGCAGCACGGCCGTGGTCGGCCCCACGCCGGCCGGCAAGCCGCCCGCGGCCCTGTCCAACCAGCCTGCGGCGCCCGACATGCCGCGCTGGGACGGCACGCTGGTGCTGGCCCTGCCGCCGGGCTGATCCGCTGGTCCTTGCCATCCCTCCTCTCGCCCCCCTTCCCCGAGCCCCCTTCTTGAACGCCACCGTGTCCCGCAGCACCGCCCCCCGCCCTCCGTTCGCCGGCTCCGCCGTGCCGCGCTCGCCGCGCGGCTGGGCGCTGGCCGGCGTGCTGCTGGGCGCGTTGCCGGCACTGCTGGTCTTCGCACCCGCGCAGTGGCTGGCCAGCGCCGTGGAGCAGGCCAGCGGCGGGCAGGTGCGGCTGGCACAGGCGCGCGGCACGGTGTGGACCGGCTCGGCCCAGATGGTCCTCACCGGCGGCCGCGGCAGCCAGGACCAGGCCGCCCTGCCCGGCCGCCTGCAGTGGCGCCTGCGCCCGGCGTGGGACGGCGCCCGCGCCGAACTGCGGGCCGATTGCTGCACGCCCCAGCCGGTGCAGCTGCGGGTACGCCCGCACTGGGGCGGCGCCCGCATGACCGTGGCCGACGGCCGCAGCCAGTGGCCGGCCGCCGTGCTGGCCGGCCTGGGCACGCCCTGGAACACGCTGCAGCCGCAGGGCCAGCTGGCCCTGGGCACGCAGAGCCTTTCGTTCGACTGGTCCGCCGGCCGCCTCGTGGTGGACGGGCAGGCGCAGGTCGATGCGCTGGACATGTCCTCGCGCCTGTCCACGCTGCGCCCCATGGGCAGCTACCGGCTGGTGCTGCAGGGCGGGCAGGCGCCCACCCTGGCGCTGTCCACGCTCGACGGCGCGCTGCGCCTGTCCGGCAACGGCCAGTGGGTGGGCCAGCGCCTGCGCTTCACCGGCGAGGCCACCGCGGCGCCCGAGCGCGAGGGCGCGCTGGCCAATCTCCTCAATATCATCGGGCGGCGCACCGGCGCGCGCTCCATCATCACCGTGGGTTGACCCTATGACTTCCTTGACTTCGCAACGCCTGCGGTTCGCACTCCACGCTTTGGCCGCAGGGGCCCTGCTGGCCTGCGCGGGCGGCACGCTCCAGGCCCAGACGGCCGTGGGCACCGGCACCAGCAGCGTGCGCGCTGGCGAGCCGGTCACGCTGAACTTCGCCAACGCCGAGATCGAGGCCGTGGCACGCACCATGGCCACCATCACCGGCCGCAACGTGGTGGTGGACCCGCGCGTGAAGGGCCAGCTCACCCTGGTGACCGAACGCGCGGTGACGCCCGCCGCCGCCTTCCAGCAGTTCCTGGCCGCGCTGCGGCTGCAGGGCTTCACGGTGGTGGAGGCCGCGGGCCTGTACAAGGTCGTGCCCGAGGCCGATGCCAAGCTGCAGGCCGGCAGCGTGAACGTGTCGGAAAGCGGCCTCGGCGGCACGCGCGGCGGCGGGCAGATCGTCACGCAGATCTTCAAGCTCAACTTCGAGAACGCGGCCAACCTGGTGCCGGTGCTGCGCCCGCTCATCAGCCCCAACAACACGATCAACGTGAACCCCGGCAACAACTCGCTGGTGATCACCGACTACGCCGACAACCTGCAGCGCCTGGCGCGCATCGTGGCGGCCATGGATGTCTCCAACGCCAGCGACGTGGAGGTGATCCCGCTGCAGAACGCGCTGGCCACCGAACTGGCACCGCTGGTGTCGCGCCTGCTGGAGGGCAGCGGCACCGCCGCCGGGGCCGTGCCGGCCGTGGCCCAGGGGCAGTCGGACACGTCGTTCCGCACCACGCTGCTGGCCGAGCCGCGCAGCAACTCGCTCATCCTGCGCGCGGCCAACCCGGCGCGCCTGGCGCTCGTGCGGTCGCTGGTGCAAAAGCTCGACCAGCCCGCCACGCCCGGCAGCAGCGCCGCGGGCGGCAACATCCATGTGGTGTACCTCAAGAACGCCGACGCCACCAAGCTTGCGGCCACGCTGCGCGCGGCGCTGTCGGCGGCCACGGGCAGCGGGTCTTCGGGCTCGGGCACCACCTCCAGCGCGCCCACCGGCTCAGGCCTGGGCTCGACCGGGCTGACGGGCGGCATGTCGCAGACCGGGGGCAGCAGCTCCATGAACAACAACTCCACGTTCGGCGGGAGCAGCAGCGGCGGCGGGCTGGGCAGCAACGCCAGCAGCGTGGGCAACTCATCCAACAGCAACCAGCCCTCCACCGGCGGGCAGATCCAGGCCGACCCGACGACCAACTCGCTCATCATCTCGGCGCCCGAGCCGCAGTACCGGCAGTTGCGCGCGGTGATCGACCAGCTCGACGGCCGGCGTGCCCAGGTGCTGGTGGAAAGCCTGATCGTCGAAGTCGCCGCCAACAAGGTGGCCGAATTCGGCATCCAGTGGCAGAGCGTGGTGGGCAACACGGGCAGCGGCACGGTGGGCGTGATCGGCACCAACTCCACGCAGGGCGGCGGCTCCAACATCATCAACCTCGCCCTGGCGGCGGCCAGCGGCAACTCGACGAGCATCGCCTCGGCGCTCACCTCCAGCGGCAGCAGCCTGGGCAACGGCCTGAACGTAGCCGTCGCGCCGCGCATCAACGGCAACTACTACCTGGGCGCGCTGGCGAACTTCCTGGAGAACACGGGCGATGCCAACGTGCTCTCCACCCCGAACCTGATGACGCTGGACAACGAAGAGGCCCAGATCATCATCGGCAACAACGTGCCGTTCGTGACCGGATCCTACGCCAACAGCACCGGCAGCAGCACCGTCAACCCATTCACCACCGTCGAGCGCAAGGACGTGGGCCTGATGCTGCGCGTGCGCCCGCAGATCAACGAGAACGGCCAGGTCAAGCTCACGCTTTACCAGGAAGTCTCGCAGGTGGACTCGGCCACGCTCACCTCCGCCAACGGACCCACGACCAGCAAGCGGTCGATCGAATCCACCGTGCTGGTGAACGACGGCAGCGTGATCGTGCTGGGCGGCCTGCTGGAAGACCGCTACGCGCTCGGCCAGGACAAGGTGCCGGTGATGGGCGACCTGCCCCTGGTGGGCGGCCTGTTCCGCAACGAGAACCGCTCGCGCAAGAAGACCAACCTGATGGTGTTCCTGCGCCCGCTCGTGATCCGCGACGCGGCCACCAGCGACGCGGTGATGACCGACCGCTACGAAGCCATCCGCGCGCTGCAGCAGACCACCCAGCCCGCGCCCAGCACCGTGATGCGCAGCGTCTCGGACGCCCCCGTGCTGCCACCCCTGCCCGCCGCCCCGGTGGTGCCGCAGGCGCCGACCCGCACCGCGCCGCTCGCACCGCTCCTGCCCGAGCAGCGCGCCATCCCGCGGCCGGTGCCCACGCCGTCCGAGTACACCGCGCCCCCGGAAAAGCTCAGCCCCCAGTAAGCCCATGCGCCACCCGCTTCCCTACGCCTTCGCGCGCACCGCCCAGCTGCTGCTCGAGGACGACGGCCAGACCACCGTGCTGTGGCACGGCCCCGCGCCCGATGCCGGCGCCCTGTCGGAGGTGCTGCGCAAGTACGCGGTGCGCGAACTCATGCCGCTGGACGCCCACGGGCTGGCGCAGCGCATCAGCGCGGCCTATTCGCAGGGTGAGTCGAGCGCGGCCACGGTGGTGAGCGAGGTCGAATCCGACGCCGACCTCTCGCGCATGATGCAGGAGCTGCCGGCGGTCGAAGACCTGCTGGAATCGGCCGGCGATGCGCCCATCATCCGCATGCTGAACGCGCTGCTCACGCAGGCCGCGCGCGACGGCGCGAGCGACATCCACATCGAGCCCTACGAGCGCCACTCCAGCGTGCGCTTTCGCGTGGACGGCACCCTGCGCGAGGTGGTGCAGCCCAACCGCGCACTGCACGCCGCGCTGATCTCGCGCCTGAAGATCATGGCCGACCTGGACATCTCGGAAAAGCGCCTGCCGCAGGACGGCCGCATCAGCCTGCGCCTGGGCACCCGCGCCATCGACGTGCGCGTGTCCACCCTGCCCAGCGCCCATGGCGAACGCGCCGTGCTGCGCCTGCTGGACAAGAGCGAGAGCAAGCTGAGCCTGGAGGCCGTGGGCATGCAGGGCAACACCCTGCGCCGCTTCGACAGCCTGATCCACCAGCCGCACGGCATCATCCTGGTGACCGGGCCCACGGGCTCGGGCAAGACCACCACGCTGTATGCCGCGCTCGGCCGCCTGGACGCGGCCAGCAGCAACATCATGACGGTGGAGGACCCCATCGAGTACGAGCTGCCGGGCGTGGGCCAGACACAGGTGAACGCCAAGATCGACCTCACCTTCGCCAAGGCCCTGCGTGCCATCCTGCGCCAGGACCCGGACGTGATCATGATCGGCGAAATCCGCGATTTCGAGACCGCGCAGATCGCCATTCAGGCCTCGCTCACCGGCCACCTGGTGCTGGCCACGCTGCACACCAACGACGCCGCCAGCGCCGTCACGCGGCTGACCGACATGGGCGTGGAGCCCTTCCTGCTGTCCAGCTCGCTGCTCGGCGTGCTGGCCCAGCGCCTGGTGCGCAAGCTCGATCCGTCCGACCCCAGCGGCTACCGCGGCCGCACGGGCGTGTTCGAGATGCTGGTGGTGGACGACACGCTGCGCGCGCAGATCCACAACCAGTCCTCCGAGGCCGACCTGCGCGCCACGGCCCTGGCCGGCGGCATGACGCTGATGCGCGACGACGGCGAGCGCCTGGTGCGCGCCGGCATCACCAGCCCCGAGGAAGTGCTGCGCGTCACGCGGGATTGAAGCGGCGCTTCACGGAGCGGAGTACTTTTGGTGATCAACTGGTCCGTCGCCCCAATCAAAGTAGGTGATATCGCCATCTGCGGTGACGACCTCTGCCAATCCACCGGCGCGCAGCCGGTACTCTTTGCCTTCGATGGTGGTTTTGTAGTAGCAAGGCAGCCATGAGTAATCATCGAGGAACAACTGCCAGAAGTGCTTGGCCTGGTTGAACTTTTCATTGAACTGCTCGACGTTCATCTCAAAGCCGGCACACATCAAAGCGGTGTCGGGGTCCATATCCACCTTGACCACCTTCTCTATTCGCACAGCGTGCACATGCGGCGTATGGGTGATCCACAGATAGGCGATGCAAGCGGCCAGCGGCACCGGCAACACAAAGAGAAAGAATGCTTTTTTCTTCATCTCAAGAACTCAATACGCGACCTGAGAGGCTTCCGATTCCAGTTTTCTGGAAACCTCGGGATGGCGGTAAACCGCCGTGCGTTTGAGGTTGAGGTGCTGCATCAAGGCGTCGATGAGCCACACGCTGGCAGCGTTTTGTGCGGCAGTCGGCGATGCGTATTGATCATCTTTCGAGGCGCCCACGACTTCGATGCCCAGGGAATCCAGATTGCTCGGGTACCTGAGATGGGCCGGTTTTTTCATTTCCAGTTGGTGTATCGCAAAGTCCTTGTCCTTCTGCGGCAAAGACGAAGCCAGGATGCTTTTCAGTGCCTTGGTCTGGTCTGGGGTGCAGGTATGGGTCACCCTGCACTTGGACTTGATTGCACCGACATGGAAGCAAACCCGATCCATTCGCGCCGTCTGGTAAATCAATCCGCCAGGCGCGATGAGAAAGTGCGCGCCCACGCTGCGCCAGTAATAGGCCAGCAGCGTCGGAAAGGCGGTAGTGCTGTTGGTCTGGTGCAGGATGATGCCGTTGACGCTCGACAATTCGCCATGCTCAAGATTCGAATAACGGTTGTGCAATATCCGTGAGCCATGAATCATTCCATCGACAATTTTCATAGAAGTCGTTGCGGTCGGAGCCGCATTGTGTTGATCGTGTGATTTGCCATTGAGGTGATCACCCCTCCCTTGGGGGCCGAATACTACAAGGCGCCGACCCTGCGCGAGACGGCCTTGTCCATCGGCGGTATGAGTGGATGTCCATGGGCGAGCACAGGTTTGGCCGGCGCCCCACAATCGTTCGCATGACCTCTACGCAACGCCCCACGCAACGATTCCCCGCTCTTTCCATGCTCGATCTGGTGGCCGTTCGCGAAGGCGGCACGGTGGCCGAGGCCCTGCAGATCGCCGTGCGCACCGCGCAGCGTGCCGAATCGCTGGGCTTTTCGCGCTACTGGCTGGCCGAACACCACAACATGCCCGGCATCGCCAGCTCGGCCACGGCCGTGCTGGTCGGCCACATCGCCGGCGCCACGCAGCGCATCCGCGTCGGCTCGGGCGGCATCATGCTGCCTAACCACGCGCCGCTGGTGGTGGCCGAGGCCTTCGGCACGCTGGCCGAGCTGTACCCCGGCCGCATCGACCTGGGCCTGGGCCGCGCGCCCGGCACCGACGGCCCCACCATGCGCGCCCTGCGCCGCGACCGCGTGGAAACCGAGCAGGACTTTCCGCGCGACGTGGCCGAGCTGCAGCGCCTGCTGGGGCCCGTGCAGGCCAGCCAGCGCCTCGTGGCCACGCCCGGTGCCGGTACCGAGGTGCCCATCTGGCTGCTGGGCTCCAGCCTGTTCTCGGCCCAGCTCGCGGCCGAGCGCGGCCTGCCCTACGCCTTCGCCTCGCACTTCGCGCCGCGCATGCTGCACCAGGCGATCGATCTGTACCGGCGCCTGTTCCGCCCCTCGCCCACGCTGGCCGCGCCCTACGTGGTGGTGGGCGTGCCGGTGATCGCCGCCCCGACCGACGCCGAGGCCGAATACCTCGCCAGCAGCACCTACCAGCGGGTGCTGGGCATCCTGACGGGCAACCGCCTGCAGTTGCAGCCGCCCGTGGAAGACTTCGCGGCGCGGCTGTCGCCCCAGGAGCGCGCCGCCATCGGCGACTTCCTGGCCGCGGGCGTGATCGGCGGGCCGGACACGGTGCGTGCCGGCCTGCGCGAACTGGCCGAGGAAACCCGCGCCGACGAGTTCATGCTGGTGAGCGACGTGTACGACCCGGCGCTGCGCCTGCGCTCGCTGGACATCGTGGCCGCCGCCAACCGGGCGGAGTGAGCGGCCGGCCCGGTGCCGCGCGCGACGGACAGCGCCGGGGCGGCAGGCGCATGCCGGCCCTCTATCGCCGCGCGACACCGGCCTGCCATCGGCAGCGGCTACCATCACGCACCGCCCCGTTGCCCATCCCCCTCGCCGACCCCGACTGAACCGCATGCCCGCCTTTTCCTTTGAAGCCCTCGACGCGCAGGGCCAGACCCGCAAAGGCACCATCGAAGCCGACACCGCCAAGGCCGCCCGCAGCCTGCTGCGCGCCCAGGCGCTCGTGCCCATGGCCGTGGAGGCGCTCGCAGCGGGCCAGGGCCCCACCGGTGGGGGCGCGGCCACCTTCAGCCAGCGGCTCTTCACGCGGCCCGTGTTCGGCGCCACGGCGCTCTCCATCTGGACGCGCCAGCTCGCCGGGCTCGTCGCCTCGGGCCTGCCGCTGGAGCGGGCCCTCACCGCCCTGGCCGACGAGGCCGACGACGAGCGCCAGCGCCACCTCGTCGCCACCCTGCGCGCCGAGGTGAACGCCGGCTCCACCTTCGCCCGCGCCCTGGGCGCCCACCCGCGCGAGTTCTCGGCCATCTACTGCGCCGTGATCGGCGCCGGCGAGCACAGCGGCAACCTCGGCCTGGTGCTGGAGCGCCTGGCGGACGACCTGGAGGACCGGCAGGCGCTCAAGGCCAAGCTGATCGGCGCGGCGCTGTACCCCGCCATCGTCACCCTCGTGGCCATCGTCATCGTGCTGTTCCTGGTGGGCTATGTCGTGCCCCAGGTGGCGGCCGTGTTCGCCGGCACCAAGCGCGCCCTGCCCTTTCTCACCGTGGCCATGCTCGCCATCAGCGACGCGGTGCGCCACTACGGCTGGGCGGCGCTGATCGCTATTATTTTCATAGCATCCGGGGCAAGATATGCCCTGGCGCAGCCGCGTTTTCGCGAAAAATTCGATGCCGTGTGGCTGACCCTGCCGCTGGTGGGCAAGCTCGCGCGCGGCTACAACGCGGCGCGCTTCGCCGGCACGCTGGCCATGCTGGCGGGCGCCGGCGTGCCCATCCTGCGGGCGCTGCAGGCCGCCGCCGAGACGCTGAACAACCGCGCCATGCGCGCCGACGCGCTCGACGCGCTGGTGCTGGTGCGCGAGGGCGCGCCGCTGGCCTCGGCCATGGCGCAGAAAAAGCGCTTTCCCGGCCTGGTCGCCATGTTCGCGCGCCTGGGCGAGCAGACCGGCCAGTTGCCCGTGATGCTGCAGCGCGCGGCCACGCAGCTGTCCACCGAGGTGCAGCGCCGGGCGCTGCAGCTGGCCACCATCCTGGAGCCCCTGCTCATCGTCGCGATGGGGCTCATCGTCATGCTGATCGTGCTGGCGGTACTCATGCCCATCATCCAGCTCAACCAGTTCGTCAAATAAATGACCGGCCTGCGACCCCGCCACCGCCGGAGCCCTCCATGGCCATGACCCTGGACGACAAGCTCGTCGTCGCCATCTCCTCGCGCGCGCTGTTCGATTTCGAGGAGGAAAACCGCCTGTTCGATCCGCTGCAGCCGCAGACCTACATGCAGCTGCAGCTCGACCGGCTGGACACGCCCGCGCGCCCCGGCGTGGCGTTCTCGCTGGTCAAGAAGCTGCTGGCCTTCAACGAGCCCGGCCACCAGCGCGTGGAGGTGGTGGTGCTGTCGCGCAACGACCCGGTGAGCGGCATGCGCATCTTCCGTTCAGCCAGCGCCGCGCACGTGCCGCTGGAGCGCGGCGTGTTCACGCAGGGGCGCGACCCGTTCCGCTACCTGCGGCCGCTGGGCGCGCACCTGTTCCTGTCCGCCAACGAGGCCGACGTGCGCCAGGCCCTGCAGCTGGGCTACCCGGCCGCGCGCGTGCTGACCGAATCGGTGCAGGCCAGCCACGCCAATCCGCACGAGGTGCGCATCGCCTTCGACGGCGACGCCGTGCTGTTCTCCGACGAGGCCGAGCGCGTGTACCAGGCGCAGGGGCTGGCCGCCTTCCAGCGCCACGAGACCGACAAGGCCGCGCAGCCGCTGCCCGACGGCCCCTTCAAGCCGCTGCTGGCCGCGCTGCACCGCCTGCAGCAGGCGGCGGGCAGTTCGTCGGGCATGCGCCTGCGCACGGCCCTGGTCACCGCCCGCAGCGCACCGGCGCACGAGCGCGCTATCCAGACGCTCATGAACTGGAACATCGCCGTGGACGAGGCCATGTTCCTCGGTGGGCTGGACAAGGGCGGGTTCCTGCGCGAGTTCGAGCCCGATTTCTTCTTCGACGACCAGACCGGCCACGTCACCTCGGCGGCGCGGCACGTGCCCTCGGGCCACGTGAACAGCGGCATCTCCAACCCCGGTTGAAGGCCGTCGGCGCAGCGGCCCCGCCATCGAAAGGCAAAGAAGCGCAAACCTTTGCAACCGCCGGTGAAACCCTGCCGCCCCCGATTGCAAAAACCCGCCGGCCCCACCATCTGTGACACCATGCCCCGAATGAACACCCCTGCCGCTCCCCTGCCGTCCCGTGTCCATGCCGCCCGCGCCGCCGCGGCGCCGGTCCAGCCCGGTGCAGCCGCCCTGCGTGCCATCGCGCTGTTTTCCCTGCTCGCCATCGGCCTGGCCTTCAGCGCCGTGGCCGCCACGCCCCCGGCCGCCGCGCCCCAGGCCAAGGCGAGCGAGCCCCTGAGCAAGGGCGAAATCAAGGCGCAAAAAGAATTCAAGATGCTGGACTTCAACGGCGACGGCAAGCTGAGCCGCTCGGAAGTGGCGCTGTTCCCGCGCCTGGCCAACGCCTTCGACGACGCCGATACCAACCACGACGGTTTCGTGTCGTACGAGGAAGTGCGGGCGTTCGCGGCCAAGTACCGGGCCGAACGCGACCGCGCCCGGGCCGAAGAAGCGAAAACACCGGCCAGCGCGGCAGGCGGCGCAGCCAGCGCGGCCAAGCCCTAGGCGCCGTTCGCTACCGCACCGGCCTCCGGACTCGGGGCTTTGTAGTCAAAACGGCCTCCAGCGCAATCAGCACTAGGGCATCTTGCTATTAATTAAATAGCAAACTGTCTTACAGCCCGCCTGTTCGCTTGACCTTGGGGTCGGCATAGGTGAGGGGTTCGTCCTTGGCCTCCTGGGCCAGGCGCTCCTGCAGCGGGGTCTTGTTGAGTTCCTGCGCCATCTCGATGGCGCTGCCGCTGGCGCGCCACATCGACTGGATGAACTCGAGCAACTGCTTGTAGATGGGCTCCGGCGGCGGCTCCTGTTTCTCTTCGACCGTGTCCTTCTTCTTGACCTCGGTCCAGTCGCGGTTGCGTGTGTCCGGGTCGGACGGCTTGTCCGGCTCCCGCACGATGGCGCCCTCGCCCAGCCGGTCCATCGACTCGACGGGGTTGGCCGCATGGATGGGCCGAACAGGAACCGCGCCGGAGGCCCCCGTGGAATACAAATCGGCGCCCTGGGGACGCCAGCTTGGCGATCGGTCAACAGGTGGCATTTGCATGGCGGGGTCCGTTCGTGAAAGTGGAGCGGCAAGGGGAATTCATCCCTCGTCGTATTTCATAACGGCAAAAAGAAAGGGAAATTAAGGCCTTTTTAACGGATCAAGGCAAAAACCAGGGTTTACCCCTATCTCCCGGGCACACCTGCGCCCCGCCACGCCGCAAGGCAGGGCGGCATCCACCGGCGCTGGCCCACGACCGGCGCGGCCGGGGTGCTATAGAAAACGCTCCAGCAGCCGGCGCGAGGGTTTGTCCAGCGCGGTCACATCGGGCACGCGGAACTGCACGCCGTCGGCCGAGGCGATCAGCAAGGTGGTGCGCCCGCCCAGCCGGCGGATGTCCTCCTCGGCCTTGAGCACCAACTGCGCAGGGCCGCGGTCCGTCTCCACCACCCAGGTGCTGGGGGTGGAAAACCCCGAGACGCTGACCAGCCTCTCCAGGATCGGCACGAATTCGCGAGCATGAAGGTCTTCTTCGACCAGCGCCCGGGCGGCAGCGGGCAGGTGGTCCAGGTGCTCGATCCACTGCAGTTCATGGCCGTCCGCCCCGACCAGGGAGATGCCCTCGGCCGGCGCGGCGATGGGAAAGGCCCGCACCGGCACCACTTCGGCGTGCTCGGCGCCGCCGGGCTGGGTGAGCACCAGGCGGCCGTGGGCGTTGCGCTGCAGGCGGATGCCGGCCACGGCCGAAGCGGTGGCAGGGAAGGCGGCCGCGGTGGACGCGGCCGCGGACAAAGGAGAAGGCGAAGCAGTCATGGGCGTGCGCTCTCTTTCAAGGATCAGGAGTTGCCCGCGGGATGGGCGGGGTGCAGCAACGCGCTGTCGATGACGAGGCCCGACGCCTCGGCGTCCTCCTCGGCCCGGCGGGCCTGGGCTTCGTAGAGGCGCCAGTAGGCGCCCTGCTTTTCCATCAGGGCGTCGTGCGGGCCGACCTCGACCACCTCGCCCCGGTCCATCACCACCAGGCGGTCGGCCTTGCGCAGCGTGGACAGGCGGTGGGCGATGGCGATGGTGGTTCGGCCCTGCACCAGGTTGTCGAGCGCCTTCTGGATTTCCTTTTCGGTCTCGGTGTCCACGGCGGAGGTGGCCTCGTCCAGGATCAGGATGCGCGGGTCGATCAGCAGCGCGCGGGCGATGCTGATGCGCTGGCGCTCCCCACCCGACAGGCCCTGGCCGCGCTCGCCCACCAGCGAGTCGTAGCCCTGGGGCAGGCGCAGGATGAATTCGTGCGCGTGGGCGGCGCGCGCGGCCGCCACGATCTCGGCGCGCGTGGCCTCGGGCTTGCCGTAGGCGATGTTCTCGGCGATGGTGCCGAAGAACAGGAACGGCTCCTGCAGCACCAGCCCGATGTGCCGGCGGTAGTCGGCCACGCGCAGCCGGCGCACATCCACGCCGTCGACCTGGATCGAGCCCTCGGTCACGTCGTAGAAGCGGCTGATCAGGTTGACCAGCGTGCTCTTGCCCGAACCGCTGTGGCCCACCAGGCCGATCATCTCGCCCGGCCGGATATCGAGGTTCAGTCCCTTGATGACCGAGCGGCTGCCGTAGCGAAAGCCCACGTTGCGCATGGCGATGGCGCCCTCGACGCGCTCCATGGTCACCGGCTGCACCGGATCGGGCACGTTGCTCACGTGGTCCAGGATGTCGAAGATGCGCTTGGCGCCGGCCGCGGCCTTCTGCGTGACCGAGACGATGCGGCTCATGGAGTCGAGCCGGGTGTAGAAGCGCCCGATGTAGGCGATGAACGCCGCAAGCACGCCGACGGTGATCTGGTTGTGCGCCACCAGCCAGATGCCGAAGCCCCAGACGATGAGCAGGCCGATCTCGGTCATCAGCGAGACCGTGGGCGTGAACAGCGACCAGGTCTTGTTGAGCCGGTCGTTCACCTCCAGGTTGTGCTGGTTGGCATCGCGAAAGCGCTGCGCCTCGCGCTTTTCCTGCGCGAAGGCCTTCACCACGCGGATGCCGGGAATGGTGTCGGCCAGCACGTTGGTGACCTCGGACCACACGCGGTCGATCTTCTCGAAACCGGTGCGCAGACGGTCGCGCACGTTGTGGATCAGCCAGGCGATGAACGGCAGCGGCACCAGCGTGACCAGCGCCAGCCAGGGGTTGATGGAAAACAGGATGGCCGCCGTCATCAGGATCATGAGCACATCGGTCATGAAGTCGAGGGCGTGCAGCGACAGGAAGACGTTGATGCGGTCCGTCTCCGAACCGATGCGCGCCATCAGGTCGCCGGTGCGCTTGCCGCCGAAATAGTCGAGCGACAGGCGCAGCAGGTGCTCGTAGGTGGTGGTGCGCAGGTCCGCGCCGATGCGCTCGGACACCAGCGCCAGGATGTAGGTGCGCGCCCAGCCCAGCCCCCAGGCCAGCAGCGCCGAAAGCAGCAGGCCGCCCAGGTACAGCCCCACGAGGTGCACCGGAATCTGCTGGCCGTTCTGGTAGGGGATGAGGATGTCATCCATCAGGGGAATCGTGAGGTACGGCGGCACCAGGGTGGCCGCAGTGGAGGCCAGCGTGAGCCCGAAGCCCGTCGCCAGCTGCTTGCGGTACGGCCGGGCGAAGCGCCACAGGCGCAGCAGCACCCAGGTGGAGGTCTGCGGGGCCGGCGCGCGGGCACAGGCGGGGCACTCCTCGGTGTCGGGCGGCAGCGCGGTGTGGCAGACCTCGCAGCGGGCCTCGTCCGCGGGCTCGGACTCGAGCGTGGCATCGTGCGGCATGCCCAGCGCGGCCAGGCGCTGGTCGAACTTCTGCAGCATGCGCAGGGCCTGCGGATGCGCGCCGAGGGTGAAGCGCCACAGCGCCAGGCGGCGCTCGGTGTCGTGCAGTTCCAGGGCCCCCACGCCGCCATGATCGGACAGGCGCAAGGCCATGCCGGCGGCCAGCGGCCACTCCTGCACGGCACCGCCATCGGTGCGCGACAGCAGGCGCTGGGAGGTCAGCACCAGCAGGCCGGGCGCGAAGCGCAGGGCCGGGCTCAGGTCAACCTGCAGCGCGGCCAGCACGTTTTCGTGGGGGGCGAGCCTGGCTCGCCATTCGGCCCCGTCGGGGCCATTCAAGACACTCGAGGCGTCCACAGGATGTTGATGTTGCATTTTGGTTGGTTTTTCCGCCCTGGACGGCCCGAGAAGCCAGCCCGTGCTCTGGTACCCATTCTCCCCGATGCTCCACAGGCTGCTTTCGCATCTGCATGTAACGCCTTCCCCACTGGCCACGCTGACATCCTCTAGGCCACACCCGAGTGGGCGCACAATTGACCGACACTCCTTCCGCAAATCGGTCCGCTTCGGGCCGCAGTTTCCTTTACGCTGCACTCCATGGCGACATTCAATGACATCCAACTGCTGCGCATCAACTACCTGCGCGGTCCCAACATCTGGACTTACCGTCCAGTGCTCGAAGTCTGGCTGGATCTCGGCGCGCTCGAAGACCACCCGTCCAACGCCCTGCCGGGATTCAACGAGCGCCTGACCACCTGGCTGCCGGCGCTCATCGAGCACCACTGCGGCGTGGGCGAGCGCGGCGGCTTCCTGCAGCGGCTGGAGGGCGGCACCTGGTGCGGCCACGTGCTGGAGCACATCGTGATCGAGCTGCTCAACCTGTCGGGCATGCCCACGGGCTTCGGGCAGACGCGCAGCACCTCGCAGCGCGGCGTGTACCGCATGGTGTTCCGGGCGCGCGACGAGCGCGTGGCGCGCGTGGCGCTCGAGCAGGGCCACCAGCTCATCATGGCGGCCATCAACGACACCCCATTCGATGTGCAGGCCGCCGTGGCGCGGGTGCGCACCGAGGTGGACGACCAGTACCTCGGCCCCAGCACCGCGTGCATCGTCACCGCCGCGACCGACCGCGGCATTCCGCACATCCGGCTGAACGACGGCAACCTCGTGCAGCTGGGCTACGGCGCATCGCAGCGCCGCATCTGGACGGCCGAGAGCGAGTTCACCAGCGCCATCGCCGAAGGCATCGCGAGCGACAAGGACCTGACCAAGAGCCTGCTCAAATCGTGCGGCGTGCCCGTGCCCGAGGGCCAGGTCGTCAACAGCCCCGAAGAGGCCTGGGATGCCGCGCAGGACATCGGCCTGCCGGTGGTCGTCAAGCCCTCGGACGGCAACCATGGCCGTGGCGTGACGCTGGACCTGCGCAAGCAGGCCGACATCGAGGCGGCCTACCACGTGGCCTATCCCGAGGGCAGCGACGTGATGGTCGAGCGCTTCATTCCCGGTGACGAGCACCGGGTGCTCGTGGTGGGCGGCAAGGTCGTGGCCGCCGCGCGCGGCGAGGTGGTGAGCATCACCGGCAACGGCCGCTCCACCGTGCAGGAGCTGATCGACACGCAGCTCAACTCCGACCCGCGCCGCGGCTACGAAGAGGAATACCCACTCGAGCTGATCCAGGTGGACACCAACGTGGCCGTGCAACTCGAACTCAAGCGCCAGGACCTCAGCGCCACCGCCGTGCCCGAGGCCGGCCGCGAGGTCGTGGTGCAGCGCAACGGCAACGTGGCCGTGGACTGCACCGACGAAGTGCACCCCGAGGTGGCCTACATCGCCGCACTGGCGGCCAAGGTCGTGGGCCTGGACATCGCCGGCATCGACCTCGTGGCGCGCGACATCGGCCGCCCGCTGCAGGAGCAGAGCGGCGCGATCGTCGAAGTGAACGCCGGTCCCGGCCTGCTCATGCACCTGAAGCCCGCCATCGGCGCGCCGCGCCCCGTGGGCCAGGCGATTGCCGAGCACCTGTTCCCGGCCGAAGAAAACGCCGACGGCACGATCGGCCGCATTCCGCTGGTCGGCGTGGCCGGCACGCGCGGCACCAGCACCATCGCCCGCGTGGTGGGCTGGCTCATGCACCTGGGCGGGCGCCACACGGGCCTGGCCTGCCGCGAGGGCCTGTTCCTGGACCGCCGCTGCGTGGACACCGCCGACAGCGCCCACTGGGAAGCCGCGCACCGCCTGCTGATGAACCAGATGGTGCAGGCC
The DNA here is from genome assembly GCF_028473645.1 of Acidovorax sp. GBBC 1281. Lineage (NCBI taxonomy): Bacteria > Pseudomonadati > Pseudomonadota > Betaproteobacteria > Burkholderiales > Comamonadaceae > Acidovorax > Acidovorax sp. GBBC 1281. The sequence goes on along the minus strand of NZ_CP097269.1, from coordinate 964,398 downwards.
GCCGTGATCGAGAACGACGCCCGCACCATCCTGCGCGACGGCCTGGCCTACGACCGCTGCCAGGTGGGCGTGGTGACCGACATGGACGGCAAGGACGGGCTGGCCGAGTTCGACGTGTTCGAGCAGGACCAGATGTTCAAGGTGCTGCGCACGCAGATCGACGTGGTGCTGCCCGGCGGCGCCGCCGTGCTGAACGCCGCCGAGCCCCAGGTGCTGGAGCTGGCCCCGCTGTCGGACGGCGCCGTGGTGCTGTACGCCCAGGACGGCACGCTGCCCGCGATCGCGGAGCACCGCGCGCAGGACAACGGCCGCGCCGTCTTCGTGAAGGCGGGCCGGGTGGTGCTGGCCACCGGCTCGGCCGAGCATGTGCTGGGCGCGCTGGCCGACCTGACGTTCGGCCGCAACGCCGTGCAGACCGAGCCCGACACCCTGCTGGCCATCGTGGCGACGGCCTGGGCGCTGGAAATCGCGCCGGACCTGATCGGCGCGGGCATCAAGACGTTCGAGCCCGAGTTGCCCTGCGCCGCGCCGGCCCGCTAGACCCCTTTCAACGACCGCATGGACTCGAGCCGGCGCCCACGCCGGCAACCCCAAGAAAGAGACGCTTTTCCATGGACGTATCCCGCACCCGGGCCCTGCGCGGCCCCAACCTCTGGAGCCGCCACACCGCCATCGAGGCCGTGGTGACCTGCGCAGAATCCGAACTCGCCATGCGCCAGATCGATGGCTTCGAATCCCGGCTGCGCGCGCTGTTTCCCGCCGTGGGCGTGCTGCACCCCGAGGGCAGCGATGCCGATGTCTCCCTGGGCCATGTCCTGGGCGGCGCGGCCTTGGCGCTGCAGGCGCAGGCCGGCTGCCCCGTGAGCTTCAGCCGCATCTCGGCCACCGTGGACCGCGGCGTGTACCAGGTCGTCGTCGAGTACAGCGAAGAGGCCGTGGGCCGGCAGGCCTTCGAGGATGCCCAGGCGCTGATCCAGGCCGCGCTGCAAGGCGGCCACTTCGACGCCGAGGCCGCCGTGGCCCGCCTGCGCGAGCTGGACGAGGACGAACGGCTGGGCCCCAGCACCGGCTCCATCGTCGAGGCCGCCGCGGCACGCGGCATTCCGTGGCGCCGGCTCACGTCGGGCAGCCTGGTGCAGTTCGGCTGGGGCTCCAAGCAGCGCCGCATCCAGGCCGCCGAGGTCGATTCGACCAGCGCCGTGGCCGAATCCATCGCGCAGGACAAGGACCTCACCAAGCGCCTGCTGCACGCCGCCGGCGTGCCCGTGCCGCTGGGCCGCCCGGTCGAGTCGGTGGACGATGCCTGGAAGGCCGCGCAGCAAGTCGGCCTGCCCGTGGTGGTCAAGCCGCAGGACGGCAACCAGGGCAAGGGCGTGACGGTGAACATCACCGAGCGCTCGCAGCTCGACGAGGCCTTCCGCACCGCCGCCGAATACGGCACGGTGATGGTCGAGCGCTTCCTGCCGGGCCATGATTTCCGCCTCCTGGTGGTGGGCGACCAGCTGGTGGCCGCCGCGCGCCGCGAGCCGCCGCAGGTGCTGGGCGACGGCGAGCGCACCGTGCGCGAGCTGGTGCACCTGGTCAACCTCGATCCGCGCCGCGGCGAGGGCCACGCCACCTCGCTCACCAAGATCCGCCTGGACGACATCGCCGTGGCGCGGCTGGCCATGCAGGGCCTCACGCCCGACGCCGTGCCGGCCAAGGGCCAGCGCGTGATCCTGCGCAACAACGCCAACCTGTCCACCGGCGGCACCGCCACCGACGTGACGGACGACGTGCACCCCGAGGTGGCGGCCCGTGCCATCGCCGCGGCCCAGATGGTGGGCCTGCACATCTGCGGCGTGGACATGGTGGCCGAAAACGTGCTGCAGCCGCTGGAAGTGCAAGGCGGCGGCTTCGTCGAGGTGAACGCCGCGCCCGGCCTGCGCATGCACCTGGCGCCCAGCTACGGCAAGCCCCGCAACGTGGGCCAGGCCATGGTGGACAAGCTCTTCGCCAACGGGCAGGACGGGCGCATTCCCGTGGTGGCCGTGACCGGCACCAATGGCAAGACCACCACCGCTCGCCTGATCGCGCATCTGTTCTCGGCCCAGGGCCTGCGCGTGGGCATGACCAACACCGACGGCGTGTACGTGAACGGCCGCCAGATCGACAGCGGCGACTGCTCCGGCCCCAAGAGCGCGCGCAACGTGCTTTTGCACCCCGAGGTGGATGCGGCCGTGTTCGAGACCGCGCGCGGCGGCATCCTGCGCGAGGGCCTGGGCTTCGACCGCTGCCAGGTGGCCGTGGTGACCAACATCGGCGCGGGCGACCACCTGGGCCTGAACTACATCACCACGGTGGACGATCTGGCCGTGCTCAAGCGCGTGATCGTGCAAAACGTGGCGCCGGACGGCTATGCCGTGCTCAACGCGGCCGACCCCATCGTCGCGGCCATGGCCTCGTCCACGCCGGGCAAGGTGATCTACTTCGCCAGCGACCGCCACCACCCGGTGATGGCCACGCACCGCGCGCAGGGCCACCGGTCGGTGTACATGGACGGCGAGTCCATCGTCGCGGCCGAAGGCTCGTGGCGCGAGACCATCCACCTGCGCGACGTGCCCATCACGCGCAACGGCAAGATCGGCTTCCAGGTCGAGAACGTCATGGCATCGGTGGCCGCCGCCTGGGGCGCGGGCCTGCCATGGCAGACCATCCGCCGCGGACTCTCGGGCTTCGTGAACGACAGCGACAACGCCCCTGGCCGCTTCAACGTGATGGATTTCAAGGGCGCCACGGTGATCGCCGACTACGGCCACAACCCGGACGCCATGCGCGCCCTGGTGGCCGCCGTCGATGCGCTGCCGGGCAACCGCCGCAGCGTGGTCATCAGCGGTGCGGGCGACCGGCGCGACGAGGACATCCGCGACCAGACGGTGATCCTGGGCGCGGCGTTCGACGACGTGATCCTCTACCAGGACGCGGCCCAGCGCGGCCGTGCCGACGGCGAGGTGATGGCGCTGCTGCGCGAGGGCCTGGCGGGCGCCTCGCGCACCAAGCACATCGAGGAGATCCGCGGCGAGTTCATCGCCATCGATTCGGCGCTGGACCGGCTGCAGCCGGGCGACCTGTGCCTCGTGCTGGTGGACCAGGTGGAAGAAGCCCTGGCGCACCTGGCCAAGCGCTGCGCGGAGGTGGCCGCATGACCGCCGCCCGCCGCCTCTCCAATGCCCTGCCCCGTGCCGCGCTGGCGCTGGGGCTGGCCGCCGCCGCGCTGTGCGCCCAGGCCGAGACCATCGGCACCGTGGACACCGCGTTCAAGCTCCTGGGCCGCGACCACGACATCATCGTGGAGGCCTACGACGACCCGGCCGTGCAGGGCGTGACCTGCTACGTGTCGCGCGCCCGCACCGGCGGCATCAAGGGCTCGCTCGGGCTGGCCGAGGACAAGGCCGAGGCCTCCATCGCCTGCCGGCAGACCGGGCCCATCGCGTTCCCCAAGCCGCCACTCAAGCAGCAGGACGAGGTGTTCAGCGAACGCATCTCCATTTTGTTCAAGCGCCTGCGCATCGTGCGGATGGTGGACCCGGCCCGCAACACGCTGGTGTACCTGACGTACTCCGACCGGCTCATCGAAGGCTCGCCGCAGAACGCGGTGACCGCCGTGCCGGTGGACCGCGCCACGCCGATTCCGCTCAAGAAGTGACCAACGGGGCACGGGCAAGCGATTCGTGGCCGAATCGCGTCCATGCCCTAGTACTCATTGCCCCTATTGCTATTATTTATATAGCAAACAGCTGATCCGGATCACTGGCCGCCGGCGATCTGGCGCAGCGCCTGCTTGAACACCTCGGGCGGCTGGCCGCCCTGGATGAGGTGGCGGTCGTTGATGATGACCGCCGGCACCGAATGGATGCCGTGCTGCTGGTAGAACGCCTCGCGTTCGCGCACCGCGTCGGCATATTCGCCCGAGGCCAGCACGGCCTGCGCCCGGTCCGCATCCAGGCCGGCGCCGGCCGCCGCGCGAACCAGCACGCCATGGTCGCCCGGGCTCTGCCCGTCGGTGAAGTAGGCCTTGAACAGCGCGTGCTTCAGGGCCGTCTGCGCGGCCTCGCCGCCCGCCTCGCTTGCCCAGTGCAGCAGGCGGTGCGCGTCGAACGTGTTGTAGATGCGGCTGCGCTGCCCCATGTCGAACGTGAAGCCCAGCGCGGCGCCGCGTTCGGCGATGGCTTCGCGGTTGCGCTGCGACTGCTCGGGCGTGGCTCCGTACTTTTCGGCCAGGTGCTCGGCGATGTCCTGGCCTTCCGGCGCCATCTGGGGATTGAGCTCGAACGGCTGGAAGTGCAGCTGCGCCGCCACCGTGCCGTCCAGCCGGTCCAGGGCCTGCTCCAGCGCGTGCAGGCCGATGGCGCACCAGGGGCAGGACACGTCAGAGACGAAATCGATCTTGAGGGGGACGGGGGTGGCAGGGGCCGGGGGGGTGGTCATGGCAACTCCATTGCAAAGGGTCGAACGCGTGATGCTAGGCCGCCTCCCATGACCGTGCACGCCTGTGGGCACTGCCCGGCAGCCTGCGAATGCGATCGCAAGAACCGGGGTGCGGGCCCGCAGCGCCGTGCGTAGATTCCAGGGCAGGCCCTTACCATTGAACGAGGAATCGACGCCATGGCTTCCCGCCCCCACTCCTGCCCCACCTCCCGCACCATTTCCCCGGCGGCGCAGCGCGCCGCCGCCACGCTGGCCGATCCCCGGTGGGCCGCCGTCGCGGCACGGGACGCCCAGGCCGATGGCCGCTTCGTCTATTCGGTCCGCACCACCGGCGTGTATTGCCGGCCCTCGTGCGCCGCACGGCCTGCCCGGCCGGAGAACGTGGACTTCCATGCCACGGCCGAGGCGGCGGCGCGCGCCGGCTTCCGGCCTTGCCGGCGCTGCCACCCGGACCGGCCCGCCGGCTTCGATCCGCATGCCGAGACAGTGGCGCGGCTGTGCCGCCTGATCGAAGCCAGCGAGCCTCCGCCCTCGCTGGACGCGCTGGCGCAAGCCGCCGGGCTCAGCCCGCACCACCTGCACCGCGTGTTCAAGGCGGCCACCGGCCTCACGCCGCGCGCCTATGCCGCGGCGCACCGCGCGGGAAAGGTGCGCGACGGCTTGCCCCACGCCGGCACGGTGACCGAGGCCCTCTATGCCGCAGGCTACGGCTCGCAGGGGCGCTTCTACGAAGAGGCCGGCCGCGTGCTCGGCATGGCGCCCAGCCGCTACCGCACCGGGGGCGCGCAGGTGCGCATCCGCTTCGCGGTGGGCCAGTGCAGCCTGGGCGCGGTGCTGGCGGCGGCCAGCGAGCGGGGCCTGTGCGCCCTGCTGCTGGGCGACGACCCCGGCGCGCTGGTGCGCGATCTGCAGGACCGCTTTCCGCGCGCGGAACTGCTCGGGGCCGATGCCGCGTTCGAGCAGTGGATGGCCCAGGTGATCGGCTTCGTCGATGCGCCCCGGCGCGGGCTGGCCCTGCCGCTGGACGTGCAGGGCACGGTGTTCCAGCAGCGGGTGTGGACCGCGCTGCAGACCATCGCCCCCGGCGAGACCGCCAGCTACGCGCAGATCGCCGAGCGCATCGGCGCGCCGCGCGCGGTGCGGGCCGTGGCCCAGGCCTGCGGGGCCAATGCCCTGGCCGTGGCCATTCCGTGCCATCGCGTGGTGCGCACCGATGGCGCGCTCTCCGGCTACCGCTGGGGCGTGGAGCGCAAGCGGGCGCTGCTGGACAAGGAGGCCCAGGCGTGAGCGCGCGAGACCTGTGCGCCATCGACTGGGACGCCGCGGCCCAGGCGCTGGACGGCCAGGGCTGCGCCGTGATCGACGCCCTGCTGCCCGCGGCCGACTGCCGCGCCCTCGCCGGCCTCTACGCGCAGCCTGCGCGCTTTCGCAGCCGCGTGGTGATGGAGCGCCACGGCTTCGGGCGCGGCGAATACCAGTACTTTCAGTACCCGCTGCCCGAGGCCATCGCGGCGCTGCGCACCGGGCTCTATCCGCACCTCGTGCCGGTGGCCAACCGGTGGCAGGCGGCCCTGGGCCTGGAAGACCGCTTTCCGGCGGACCACACGGCGTTCATCGCGCGGTGCCAGGCGGCCGGCCAGACGCGCCCCACCCCGCTGCTGCTGCAGTACGGCCCGGGCGACTACAACTGCCTGCACCAGGACCTGTACGGCGCGCACGTGTTTCCGCTGCAGGTGGCCGTGCTGCTCTCCGCGCCGGGGACCGATTTCACGGGTGGGGAGTTCGTGCTGACCGAGCAGCGCCCGCGCATGCAGTCGCGGCCCGAGGTGGTGCCGCTGCGCCAGGGCGATGCGGTGGTGTTCGCGGTGCACCACCGGCCGGTGCAGGGCACGCGCGGGCCCTACCGCGTGCAGATGCGGCACGGCGTGTCGCGGGTGCGGTCGGGGCAGCAGCATACCATGGGCCTCATTTTTCATGACGCGGCCTGACGGCAAGCCCCCCGGTGGTGGCCCTGGCCTCGGCCCTTCTTCGCTCGTTCCATGACCGACGACCTGTTCGACACCGATGAAGCGCCGGGCGGCCGGCTCGTCCTCGGGCCCGGCGCAGTGCTGCTGCGCGGCTTCGCCCGCCCCGTGGCCACGGCGTTGCACGCGCAGGTGGCCGCCATCGCGCGGCAGGCGCCGTGGCGCCACATGGCCACGCCGGGCGGGCGCCGCATGTCGGTGGCCACCACGAACTGCGGCGCCCTGGGCTGGGTGAGCGATGCGCGCGGCTACCGCTACGCCGCCGTGGACCCGGACAGCGGCCGGCCGTGGCCCGCCCTGCCTGCCGTGCTGTCCACGCTGGCGGGCGAGGCGGCAGCAGCGGCCGGCTTTGCGGATTTCGTCCCGGACGCCTGCCTGGTCAATCGCTATGCCCCGGGCACGCGCCTGTCGCTGCACCAGGACCGCGACGAGCGCGACCTGCGGGCGCCCATCGTTTCGGTCTCGCTCGGGCTCCCGGCCACGTTCCTCTGGGGCGGCCTGGCGCGCGGCGACCGCGCCCTGCGCGTGCCGCTGCGCCATGCCGGCGTGGTGGTGTGGGGCGGGGAGGACCGCCTGCGCTTTCACGGCGTGCTGCCGGTGCCGCAAGGCCACCACGCGGAGTGGGGAGCGGTCCGCGTGAACCTGACCTTCCGCCGGGCGGGGTGAGCGGCGGGCGCGTGGTGCTACCGCCGCTCCCGTGCCCGCGCCAGCCACTGGCCCACGGACTCCCGCACGCCCTCGGACAGCGATTCGGCCACGCCACGGGCATACCCCTCGCCCAGCATGCCCTGCCCCGCATGGTGGAGGACCACCACCGCGTTGGCCAGGACCACGCGGTCCAGCCCTGCGCTTCGCGGGCGGGGAGGTTCACCACGCGCCGTGGTGGTGCCCGGGATCGCGGTGGTGTCCGGCACCTCCGGGGGTGAAATCGGCGCAGGCGCCGGGGCGCGGTGCTTCAGGTGCCAGTGGGCCATCACCGCGCCGATCCCCACGAACAATTGAAGTCCTGCGACGTCGCGGTCGGGCAGCCGCTGGAGCAGGCCCTGGATCGCCTCGCCCAGCAGTTCGCCCGCCAGCCGTGCGGCATCCAGATCCACCAGCGCTTGCGCGATGCGGGCCACGGCCTGCGGGTCGTCGCGTTCTTGCAGTTGCCGCGACAGCGCGGCGGTGCCGGTGGCGAACAGCCCGGCCGCCACCGCCACGCGCTGCGCCAATGCGGTGGCGGAGGATGGGTCCTGCAGCGTGTGCACGGCCAACAGGGTCCATTCGGAATGCGTTCTCATCTGCTCGCCCAGCCACAGGACGGGAGGCGCCAGGTGGCGCGCCCCGAGCCGCACCAAGGCGGGATGGGGCTGAAGCAGGTGCATGCCACGCGAGGCCAGCGCCCCCCAGGCGGGGCCGGAAGGCGGCGCTGGGGACGACGCCTGGGGCGAGGAGCGGGGCGGCAAGCTCACCGTGCCCGCGGCCGCGGCGTCACCGGGCGGGATGGGCGCGCGCGGCAGGATCGCGGTGGGCTCCTGCCGCTGCGCCGAAGTGCGGGGAGAACCGGGGGCACGGGTGTGTGGATCGGGCCGGGGGCTGCCGGACGCAGCCCCTTCGTGCGAACCACCGTCCACCGGCAGGCGTCGGGAGGGGAGCGATGGAGGAAGAGCGGCAGATGGCATGACAGGCACTCGGCGTGGCAGGGTGGCGAAAGAAAGGTTTCGCACACGCACGCCGACCGAGGCCGGTGTCCCGCCCCTGTGCGCCCTGTGCCTGATCCCGGTCCCCGTGCAGCAGGGTCCGGGCCACCTCTCCGTGAGGCTGCATTCCAACCTCGCGGGGAACGGAAAGGGGGGATTCACCCGAAGTGGCATGCCGCCTGGCGAAGCAGCTCCGGGCCTGTGCGCCGGACACGGGGAAGCCGTCAGCGCATCAACGCCGAGATGCATGATTGCTACAAAATATATAGCAAACAGAGCAATCAGTACTAGGGCGTCGTGCCACTTTCATGGTCACCATGGGGTGCCGCATGCCCGCGGCAGGCGAGCGATGCCCCGCAGGCATGGCGCGCACGCGGGCCGGCGGGCGCCGCTGCGCTCCCAAACCGAAGGCTTCAGCCGGCCATCACCGAGCGGCCGCCAGGGGCCGAATCGCTGCGCCCACCGGACATCACGGGCGATGCGCCCGAGTTCTGCGGCGCGTCGGTGGACAGGGCCAGGGACGAGTGCTGCGGCAACTGAAAGCCCCGCGACGGGTCCTGCACGGCCCAGGCTCGGATCTTGGGCGGCTGCGACTGCACGCTGCCGAAGATGGTGGCAAAGGCCACGTCCGCGGCATCCCGGCCGGTGGCCAGGCGCAGCATACCCATGGGAATGGCCGTGCCCGACGGATCGAACAGGTACCAGCGGTCGCCGAGATAGGCCTCGACGTAGGCGTGAAAGTCCGGCGGGCCCAGCGCCGGGTCGGCGCCGTAGTCGGTGCCGGTGGCGATGCGCGCGGGAATGTTCACCGCCCGGCACAGCGCGATCATCAAGTGGGCGAAGTCGCGGCAGACGCCGACGCGTTCGACGAACGTGTCCACAGCCGAGGTGGTCGAATTGGAGGTGTTGGAGCGGAAGGCCACGTGGTTGCGCACCCAGTCGCAAATGGCCTGCACGCGGCTGTAGCCCTGCCACAGGTGCCCGAATTCACGAAAGGCCAGCGTGGCCAGCCGGTCCGACTGGCAGTAGCGGCTGGGGAAGATGTAGCCCACGACATCGTCGGGCAGGTGGCGAACGCCAACCTCGGGAATGAGCGCCGGATCGGCGGTGTGGTGGTTCAGGTCCACCGTCGCGGTGTAGGCCAGCGTGAGCGGCCCGGGTTCGGCGTGCAGCCGCAGGCAGCGGGTGCCCGTGGCGGGATCGGTGTGCAAGTGCGTCGGAATGTCCTGGCTGATGACCAGGTTCTCGTCCTGAACGGTCTGGCAATGCGTCTGCGCTGCGTGGATGTTGAAGACGAAGTCAGCGCCGGGATCGCCTACCGCGTACTCCAACTCCAACTGGAGTTTCATTCGGATCATGGGGCCTGCCGTGGTGGTAGAGGGGAAAGGGCCTGCGTCTGGTGGGTCAGGAACCTGATCGATGCCGCACCAGACGCTGCTGGAGTATGTGTCCCATCGCGAGCGCGCCTTGTCAGTGGAGAGCGCATCGAAGTGCCAGCCCCCACGGCAGGTACCGCGATGATCCGCCCTGCGGGCAGTTCGGCCGACGCGGGCTTGTCCTACACCGGTGTCCCCCTGCACGGCAAAAGATCGGCGGTCCCACGGTAATCAACCAAAAGGCCCCCATGGCAAAAGCACCCGCAGTTCAACGTCCCGTGAAAAAGGCCTCCGCCCCCCCGTCCAAGGCCCACGAAGGCGAAGAACTGCGCGGCACTGGGGGCGAGTTGCAGCAGCAGGCCGGAGGCGCCCACCCGGTGCTCACCACCCAGCAGGGCATTCCGGTCGGGGACAACCAGAATTCGCTGCGGTCCACGCCCCGTGGCCCCACGCTGCTGGAGGACTTCATCCTCCGCGAAAAGATCACGCATTTCGACCACGAGCGCATTCCCGAACGCATCGTGCATGCCCGTGGCACCGCCGCGCACGGCTTCTTCGAGTTGACCGAATCGCTGTCTAAATACACCACCGCCCGCATCCTCACCGAGGCGGGCAAGCAGACGCCGCTGTTTTGCCGTTTCTCGACCGTGGCCGGCGGCGCTGGCTCGGTGGACACCCCGCGCGATGTGCGCGGCTTCGCCGTCAAGTTCTACACCGAAGAAGGCAACTGGGACCTGGTGGGCAACAACATCCCGGTGTTCTTCATCCAGGATGCGATGAAGTTTCCCGACCTGGTGCATGCCGTGAAGATGGAGCCCGACCGCGGCTTTCCGCAGGCGGCCAGCGCGCACGACACGTTCTGGGATTTCATCTCGCTGATGCCCGAGGCCATGCACATGATCATGTGGGCCATGAGCGACCGCACCATCCCGCGCAGCCTGCGCACCATGGAAGGCTTCGGCGTGCATTCCTTCCGGCTGCTCGACGCAGAAGGCCAGAGCACGTTCGTGAAGTTCCACTGGCGCCCCAAGCTGGGCATCCAGTCCACCGTGTGGGACGAGGCTTTGAAGCTGCAGGCGGCGGACAACGATTTCCATCGCCGCGACCTGTTCGAGTCCATCCAGGCCGGCAGCTTCCCCGAGTGGGAACTGGGCGTGCAGTTGTTCACCGAGGAAGAGGCCGAGGCGTTTCCTTTCGATCATCTGGACCCCACCAAGCTCATCCCCGAAGAGCTGGTGCCGCTCAAGATGATCGGCCGCATGGTGCTCAACCGCTGGCCCGACAACTTCTTCGCCGAGACCGAGCAGGTGGCGTTCTGCCCTGCCAACGTGCCGCCGGGCATCGACTTCTCCAACGACCCGCTGCTGCAGGGCCGCCTCTTCTCGTACCTGGACACGCAGCTGTCGCGCCTGGGCAGCCCGAACTTCGTGCAGATCCCGATCAACGCGCCCAAGTGCCCCTTCCACAACATGCAGCGCGACGGCCACATGCAGATGCAGGTGCCCAAGGGCCGTGTGGCCTATGAGCCGAGCAGCCTGCTCGGAGACAGCCCGCGCGCCTCGCTGGCGCAGGGCACGCGGCATTTCGCCGAAGTGGCCGATGGCGGCTCCAAGGGCCGCGTGCGGCCCGAGAGCTTTGCCGACCACTACAGCCAGGCGCGCATGTTCTTTCGCAGCCAGAGCCCGCTGGAGCAGGCCCACATGGCATCGGCGCTGGTGTTCGAGCTGTCCAAGGTCGAGACGCCCGCCGTGCGGACGGCCGTGGTGGCGCAGCTGCGCAATGTGGATGACAGCCTGGCCGGCCGCGTGGCCGATGGCCTGGGCATGCCGGAGCTCCCCGAGCCGTTCCCTGCCGCTGCGGCCGTGCAGGACCTGCCGCTGTCGCCCGCGCTGCGCATCATCGACCGCATGAAGCCCACCCTGGAGGGTCGCTGCGTGGGCATCCTGGTGGCCGACGGTTCGGCCGCCGCACCCATCGCCGCGCTGCGCAAGGCGGCGGAAAAGGCCGGCGCCACGGTGAAGATCGTGGCCCCGAAGGTGGGCGGCGCCGTGCTCGCGGATGGCTCGCGCCTGCCGGCCGATGGCCAATTGGCCGGCACGCCCTCCACGGTGTTCGATGCGGTGGCCTCGGTCCTTTCGCCCGAGGCGGGCGAGCAACTGTCGCGCGAAGCCGCCGCCGTGGACTGGTTCCGCGACGCCTTCGGCCACCTCAAGGCCATCGCCGCGTGCAAGGGTTCGCAGCCGATCCTGAAGGCCGCGGGCATCCAGCCGGACGCCGGCGTGGTGGACCCCGCTGAGACCGCTGCTTTCATTCAAGCGGCCACCACGCGACAATGGGCGCGCGAAACTTCCGTGCGCACGCTGGCATGATGCAAGCGCTGGCCCACCCCTCCACCCCGTTTTCCACTGACGCGCGACCGCCAGCCGGAGACCTTCACAGACCGCTCGACCGGACCGACCACAGCATGACCCCTCCCTTGCGCATCCTTTACGTTGAGGACAACGCGGAACTCCGCGAGACCATCGGCATGCTGCTGGAGGGGGACGACCGGGAGGTGTCGCTGTGCGCCACCGCCGAAGAGGCGCTGAAGCTGGATGCGCAGGGCGCCTACGATCTGGTCGTCACCGACGTCAGCCTGCCCGGCATGTCGGGTACCGACCTGTGTCGCCAGCTGGTGGCGGAAAATCCGCAGCGCTGGATCGTGCTGTGCTCGGGCTACCAGTTCGGCCACGGCCTGAATGCCCTGGGCCCCAATGTGCGTGCGCTGCTCAAGCCGTTCGAGCTGGAAGAGCTGGAAGAGCTCATGGATTCGATCCGCGATCAACTGCGCGGATCCAGCTCCAATCACCCTGCCTGACCGCAGAGCATCGCCACAGTGAAAGGGGGGCTTCGTGCCCCCTTTTTTTCGTTCTTCTGGCGGCGCAGCCGCCGCAGCCACGCCAATAGATCCCAACACTCACTGAAGCCGGCCCAGACCGCGTGTGGCCCGTGGCGCAGGGATTAGCGCGCTGCGGGCCGGGCCGCGGCCGGTTGGCGGGGCAACTGCACATGGAAGGCCGTGTGGCCCTCGCGCGAGCAGACGTCGATGCGGCCGCCATGGCGCTGCACGATCTGGTGCACGATGTAGAGGCCCAGCCCCAGCCCCTGGTGCTGCCCCGGCTCGCGCTCCCGCCCCCGGAACGGATCGAACAGGTGGGGCACCAGTGCCGGGGGGATCGTCCCGGTATTGCGCACGGTGAGTTCCACCCGGTCGGCCGCCGTGCCGTCCAGCGTCACCTGCACCGGCTCGGCCGCATCGCCATGGTGAATGGCATTGCCCAGGAGGTTGGCCGCCACCTGGCACAGGCGCTCGGCATCCCACTGGCCCGTCAGGTTGCCCTTTTGCGTGACCTCGATGGTCCGGTCGGGGTGGCTGACGTGCAGTTCGTTCACCGGACGCTGCACCAGCTCGCCCAGGTCGGCGGGCCCGGTCTTCACGGGCAGCCCGCCGGACTGGCGCGCCCGCGTCACATCCAGCAGGTCCTCGATCATGCGGCCCATGCGCTGCGCGCTCGACTGCATCTTGCCGGCGATGGTCTGCACCTTGTCGGGCTCCTGCGGCCGCTGCAGCACCAGCGCGCTCGCCAGGAGGGCGCTCAGCGGCCCCCGCAGGTCATGGCTCAGGACGGCCATGAACATCTCGTTCACCCGAAGGGCTTCGGTGCGTTCCTGCAGTTCGCGCGCCAGGGCCACCTTCTGCTTTTGCAGGTCGAAGAACACGTTGGCCTTGTTCACCAGCACGTGCGGATCGATGGGCTTGTAGAGAAAGTCCACCGCGCCGGTCTCGTAGCCCTTGAACTGCCAGTTCTGGTCGCGCGAGCCCGCCGTCATGAAGATGAGCGGCACATGGCGGGTGCGCTCGCTGCCGCGGATCAACTCGGCCAGCTCGAAGCCGTTCATCTCGGGCATCTGCACGTCCAGCAGCGCCAGAGCCACGTCAGTGTGCACGAGGAGCAGTTCCAGGGCCTCGGAGCCCGAAGCGGCCTTGAGGATCTGCACGTCGTCGCGCTGCAGCAAGGCCTCCAGGGCGATCAGGTTTTCCTCCACGTCGTCGACGATCAGGCACTTCACCGGGGCAGTGCGCACGGGGGACGGCGGGATGGGGGCGGGTATCAAGAAGCTCTCCGATGGAACAGGGTCTCTAGCAGCGAAGCGATGCGCTGCGGGGAAAGAACATGGCCGGGCGTGCAGGCGCTCATCGCGGCTTCGGGCATGAAGGGCACGGGGGCGCTGTCCGGGTCCTGCACGACCGTGGTGCCCCCCGCGGCCTGCACGGCCGCCAATCCTTGCGCCCCGTCGCTGTTGGCACCCGACAGCAGGATGCCAAGCAAGCGCTCACCATACGCGTCCGCCGCGGATTCGAACAGCACATCGATGGACGGACGCGAAAAATGCACCGGATCGTCCACGGACAGCGCCAGCGAAGGCCCGCCATCGATCAGCAGATGGTAGTCCGGCGGCGCGAAGTACACGGTCCCGGGCTCGACCGGCTCCTTGTCCTGGGCTTCGCGCAAAGGCACGGCGCAGCTGGGCTGGAAGATTTCGCACAGCAGGCTGGGCCGCTCGCGCGGCAGGTGCAGCACCACGAAGACCGCGGCCCGCAGACCGGACGGCAGCGCCGGCAACAGGACCGAGAGCGCTTCGATGCTCCCCGCGGAGCCGCCGATCACCACCGCCTGCGGGCGGATGCGGTCGCTCATGCCCCACCCTTCTTCTGGTACAGGCGGTCCTGCGGCACGAGCTCTTCGAACTCCCCGGCATGCGAAGAAAAGCGCAGCGACTCCTTCGACCCCAGCCCGAGAAAGCCCTTGCGGCACAGCGCATCGCGGAACAGACCCAGCGCGCGGTCCTGCAGGTCGCGGTCGAAATAGATCAGCACGTTGCGGCAGGACACGAGCTGCACTTCGGCGAACACGCTGTCGGTGGCCAGGCTGTGGTCCGAGAACACGATGTGCTTGCGCAGGCTCTTGTCGAGCACCACGCGCCCGTAGGCGGCGGTGTAGTGCTCCGACAGGGAGGTGCGCCCGCCCGACCTGGCGTGGTTTTCGGTGAAGGCCGGCACGCGCTCGATGGCGTAGATGCCCGCCTCGGCCTTCTGCAGGGCGTTGGCGTTGATGTCGGTGGCATAGATCAGGGTGCGCTCCAGCAGCCCCTCCTCCCGCAGCAGGATGGCCAGCGAATACACCTCCTCGCCCGTGCTGCAGCCCGCCACCCAGATCTTGAGCGACGGGTAGGTGCGCAGCACCGGCACCACGGTCTCGCGCAGTGCGCGAAAGTACGTCGGGTCGCGGAACATCTCGCTCACCTGGACCGTGAGGTATTCCAGCATGGCGGGAAACACTTCCGGGTCGTGCAGGATCAGATGCTGCAATTGCGAGACCGTGCGGCAATGGAACCGTGTGAGCGCTGTCTGCAGGCGGCGCTTGAGCGAGGCCTGCGCATACCCGCGAAAGTCGTAGTGGTAGCGCCGGTAGATGGCCTCGACCAGCAGGTGCTGCTCGATGTCGAACGTCTTCTTTCGCTGCTGCTGCGCCGCCGGGTCTTCGCTCATTTGGGCATCCACACGCGAACGAGCGACAGCAGTTTCTCGACATCCAGCGGCTTGGCGATGTAGTCGTTGGCGCCGGCGGCCAGGCACTTCTCCTGGTCGTCCTTCATGGCCTTGGCGGTGAGCGCGATGATGGGCAGGCGACGCCATTCGGGGCGCTTACGGATCTCGCTCATGGCGGTGAAACCGTCCATCTCCGGCATCATGATGTCCATCAGGACGAGATCGACCGTGGCCGCGTCGCCGGACTGCGCACGCTGCAGCGCCTCCAGCGCCTCGCGGCCGTTGCGCGCGATCTGCACCTTGGCACCGGTGGGCTCGAGCACGCTGGACAGCGCGAAGATGTTGCGCACGTCGTCTTCGACCACCAGGATGTTGCGCCCCTCGAAGGTGGACTCGCGGTCCCGGGCCATCTGCAGCATCTGCTGGCGGTCCGCGGGCAGCTTGGACTCCACCTGGTGCAGAAACAGCGTGACTTCGTCCAGCAGCCGCTCAGGCGAGCGGGCGTCCTTGATGATGATGGACTTGGAGTAGCGCCGCAGCCGCTGCTCTTCGTCGCGCGACAGCGAGCGGCCGGTGTAGACGATGACGGGCGGGAACGCCACCTCTTCCTGGCCGGCCATCTTCTCCAGCAGCTCGTAGCCGCTCAGATCGGGCAGGTTCAGGTCCATCACCATGCAGTCGAACGTGCTGGAGCGCAGCAGTTCGAGCGCGCGCTGCGCCGTCTCGGCACCCACGATCTCGACATCGCCATTGGCCAGCAGGTGGTGCATGCTCTCGCGCTGGCGCTCGTCGTCCTCCACCACCAGCACGCGGCGCAGGGCCTGCGTGAATTTTGCCTCCATGCGCTGCAGCGCCTGCACGAGTTCGTCGCGCTTGACGGGCTTGAGCGCATAGCCGATGGCCCCCCGGCCCATGGCCTCCTGGGCGTAGTCGGCCACGGAGACGACATGCACCGGAATGTGCCGCGTCACCGGGTTGCGCTTGAGCTGGTCGAGCACCGCCAGGCCGGAAATGTCCGGCAGGTTCATGTCCAGCACGACCGCGCTGGGCATGTATTCGAGGGCCGCGGCCAGGCCTTCGCCACCGGTGTGCGTGATCACGGACTGAAAGCCCATCTCCCGCGACAGGTCCAGCAGGATGCGTGCGAAACGCACGTCATCCTCGACCACCAGGATGGTGCGGCGGCCGGGCGCCAGCTGGTCCCGGTCGTCCGCCACGGCATTCGCCGGGCGCCGCACCGCGCCGGCGGATGGCGGCACGGTCGGCGCACCGCCTGCCGGCGGCGCGGACAGGCCGGCAGGGCGGCCGGCCGGCGCCGGAGCCGCGGGGGCCGGCGAGGCCTGCGCGGTGGGCCGCGCCGCGTCCTGCGGGGCATTCAGGGGTGCCACCAGGGGCAGCACCAGCGTGAAGATGCTGCCTTGTCCCGGTGTGCTTCGCACGGTGATGCTGCCGCCGAGCAATTTCGCCAGGTCCCGGGAAATCGACAGTCCCAGGCCCGTCCCGCCGTACCGGCGGTGGGTGCTGCCGTCGGCCTGCCGGAACGCCTCGAAGATCAGTTCCTGCTGGTGCTCGGGAATGCCGATGCCCGTGTCGCTGACCGCGAACGACACCGTGCCGTCGGCGTTGCCGAAGACGCGCAGCGAGACCTCGCCCTGCTCGGTGAACTTCAGGGCGTTGGACAGCAGGTTCTTCAGCACCTGGCCGAAGCGCTGCACGTCGGTCTGCAAGGTGGCTGGGGCGCCTGGCTCCACCGTGCAATGCAGGGCCAGGCCCTTGTCGTGCGCGACGGGCCGCAACGGGTCCACCAACGCGTTCACCGCGCGGGCCACGTCCATCGGCTCGATGGAGATGGTGGCCTGCCCCGCTTCGATTTTGGACAGGTCAAGGATGTCGTTGATGAGGGACAGCAGGTCGTTGCCCGCACCATGGATGGTCTGGGCATATTTGACCTGCTCGCCCGTCAGGTTGCCGGACTTGTTGTCGGCGAGCAGCTTGGCCAGGATGAGGCTGGAGTTGAGCGGCGTGCGCAGTTCATGGCTCATGTTGGCCAGGAACTCGCTCTTGTACTGGCTGGCCTGCTCCAGGTCATTGGCCTTTTGCGACAAGGCATCCTGCGCGCGCAGCAACTGCTGCTTCTGGTACTCCAGCTGCTGCGTCTGCTCTTCCAGCTGGGCGTTGCTCTGCTCCAGCTCGGTCTGCTGCGCTTCCATCTGGGCCTGGGACTCCTGCAGCACCCGGCTTTGCTGCTCGAGCTCTTCGTTGCTCACGCGCAGCTCTTCCTGCTGGGCCTGCAATTCCTCGGCCTGGCGCTGGGTTTCTTCCAGCAGGGCTTCGAGCCGGGTCCGGTCGATGGCCGAGCGGATGGAGGTGGCGAGCAATTCCGACGCGCGGGTGAGCAACTGCAGATCGGCATCGCGCAACGTGCGGAAGAACCCGAACTCGATCACCGCATGCACGACGCCGTTGTGCACGGCCGGCACCAGCACGATCTCGGCCGGCGTGGCGTGCCCCACCCCCGAGGAGATCGGCAGGTAGTTCGTCGGCACTTCCGTCACATGCATCAGTTGGCGGGAATCGGCCACCTGCCCCAGCAGGCCCTGCCCGCTCAAGACCCGAGCGCCCACCTGCGGATCAGCGAGCGCATAACTGCCAAAGCGCTGGAATATGCCGCCGCCCTCCGACACGTAAGCTGCGCCCACCCGAGCGCCCAGCCAGTCGGCCAGGTAATCCATCACGATAGGCCCTAGATCGCTCAAGCGATGATCGCCCTGCAATCGGTTGCCCAGACCTACCAATCCGCTTTTGATCCAGTCTTCGCGCACCTTCACGCGTTGGTCCGCGCTCACCAACGCTGCAGAAGCCAGGATCAATATCAGTAAGACGAGGGAACTGGTCCATGTGAAATACGCCCCGAAACTAGCGACCTTCTCCCATTCCCCGCGACGGTTGTCCAACTCCTGGCGCTCGGCGTCTGACATATCGCGCACGATATTGCGGATGGCATCCATCGTGGCGCGTCCACGATCTGTGCGAACGATTTCAATCGCGCCTTCGGCATTGCCCGAGCGGCGCAAATTCACTGTTTCATCGAGTTCCGCCATCTTCTGCGCCACCAGTGCCTGCAGGTGATCGAACCTTTGCAATTGGTCTGGAGTGCCCTGCACCAACGAACGCAGCTTGCTCATTTCGGGCTTGAGGATCGCCTGGGCGGCAGAATAGGGCTGCAGGTAACGCGTTTCTCCCGTCAGCAAGTACCCCCGTTGCCCTGTTTCCGCATCTTTGGTGACGGACAACACCGTCTGCATCTGCGAAAGCGATTCAACCGCCGCATTGATGCGTGCCACAGCGTCTGCACGCTCTTGTTGAGACTGATAGGTGAACAATGCGATGACAGCTGTAGCGAAAGCCGCCAGCAAGAAGCCGGCAAGCAAGCGGATGGGCATGCCTCGCTGAATCTGGAAGGAGGGGGCGTTGGATGTCATGGCGCGGATCGGAGTGGGCCCAAATCATAGAGCCCAATGGCATGGCGGTAACACCCGCACACAAGGTGCGGATACCCGCGGAACAGGTGGGGCGCGGTGGCGCAAATGCCCTTGCGCCCTGTCCCTAGGTGCCTGGCTGCGCCTGACAGGCCGCCAACTGGCGGCGCAGTTCCTCGTTCTCGGCCGTGAGTTCGGCCACGCGGTCGCGCAACGACTGCAGCGTGTCGGGCGATGGGGCGTCGGCTTCGTCCCGCGGCTTGCGCTTGGCTTCGCGCACCCGCTTGGCCGCCTGCTTGAGTTCGTCGCCTCCCGCCATGGCCGCCGCACGCTGTTCGTCCTGCGGCAACGTGGCCACGGCCGCCGCCGCGTTGAGCGAGAGGGCGCCCGCCTTGACCGCGGCCACCACCTCGGGCGCGGCCTGCTTGCGTATTTTTTCGATCATCACCACCTGGCTGCTGCTCAGCCTTGCAGCCTTGGCAATGGCCTCCCTGCTGGACAGCGGCTGGGGCTCTGGCGATGGTGCCTGCGCCGGGGCATCGGCTGCGATCAGGCCCGGCGCGGCGGCATCGGCGGTGCCCACGCCATCCCCTGGTTGGCCGGGGGTCGCCCCCGTAAGGGCTTCGCCATTGGCGGCGCGCACGTTGCGGTCGGCCAGAATCTCCCGCTTGCGCAGGGCCAGCACGCCGCGCTGGAAGTCCGATACGCTACGCCGGCCCAGGTGCTGGTCGATCATCCACAGGTGCACGTCTTCCATGGAGCGGAAATTTTGATTTTGAACCGTCTGGAACGGCAACCCATGCTTTTGGCAGATACCGTACCGGTTATGGCCATCGACCAGCACCTCGCCCCACAGCACCAGCGCATCGCGGCACCCTTCCGCCAGCAGGCTGCGCTCCAGGGCCGCGTGCTCTTCGGGGCTCAGGGGGTCGATGTAGGCCTTGAGTTCTTCGTTGACGACGATATGCATGGGCGGGGTTTCCAGGACCAAAGGGCCGGCATTGTAGAGAGCCGATCCTGATCCGGAGAAAATCGCCAGGCGTATGAAAACCACCGACAAGGCCAACGGCTCACGCCAGAGCTTCAGAGGACAGCTGACCCTGCTGTTCGGCGGGCTGTCGCTCGCCAGCCTGCTGGGCGTGGGGGTTTACGTGGGCCACATCGCCACGGGGGAACTGGCCCGGTTCGGCGGCGAACTGCTGCACACCAGTGCCCGGTCGGCCGCCGACCTGCTGGCAACCAACCTGCGCGAGCGGGCCCAGGAGATCGACCTCCTGCGCCAGTTGGCACTCTTCACCCGCGGCGACCTTTCCGCCCAGGAAATGCGGCAGGCGCTGGATCTGCGCAAGACCACCCACAACGAATACGCCTGGATCGGCGTCACCGACGCGAGCGGACGGGTCACGCAAGCCACCGATGGCGTGCTGGTCGGAGCCCAGGTCGAGCACCGGCCGTGGTTCCAGTCCGCCCGTTCCGGACTGTTCGTGGGCGACGTGCACGAGGCCGTGCTGCTGGCCAAGCAGCTGCCCAACCGCAACCCGGACCAGCCGCTGCGCTTCATCGACTTCGCAGCCCCCATCCTGGACGAACAGGGCCAGTTGCGGGGGGTGCTGGGTGCCCATGCCCACTGGTCCTGGGTGACCGAGACGGTGGAGTCCATCGTGGTGAACCGGGTCGGTCAGCACGGCGCAGAGGTGCTGATCGCGGACAAGGCCGGGCACATTCTTTACCCGTTCCAGCATGCCGGACTGCTGAATCTTCCTGCCGGCGCCTCGCCGCAGGCACAGTCGGAGCGCCTGCAATGGAGCGATGGCGCGGTGTACCTCACCAGCATGGTGGAGATACCGACCGTGGCGCACACCGATCTGGGCTGGCGCATCGTGCTGCGCCAGCCGCTGGACAAGGCACTGGCTCCGGTGAAGGCGCTGCGCCAGCAACTGATTCTGCTCGGCCTGCTCACGGCCCTGGCCTGCGCCTTGGTGGCCTACCGGCTGGCAGCGCGCATCAGCCGACCCATCGAGCAGTTGGCCCGCGCCGCCCGCATGATCGAAAACCGCGCTGGAACGCCGGTGTATCCGGGCGACGAACACGCGTCGGAGATCACGCAGCTCAACCACTCCTTCCAGTCGATGACGGCATCCCTGCTCGAACGCGAGCGCGAGCTGTCCCAGTTGAACACCTCCCTGGAAGCCCAGGTGGCGGAGCGCACGCAGGCGCTGCACCGGGCCAACCAGGAACTGGAGAACCTGGCGATTCACGATGCCCTCACCGGCCTCTACAACCGCCGCAGGTTCGACGAAAAGCTGCGCGAGTACGTGCAGCTCTTTCAGCGCACGGGCCGGACCTTCGCGCTGCTGGTCATCGACGCCGACCATTTCAAGCATGTCAACGACCACCACGGCCACCAGGCCGGCGACGCGGTGCTCCAGCAACTGGCCCAGGTGATCTCCGGCAGCGTGCGAATCACCGATTTCGTGGCGCGCTACGGCGGCGAGGAATTCGTGGTGCTGCTGCCGGAGCCGCAGGACCGGCAAGAGGGCCGCGTGGTGGCCGAAAAGATCCGTGTCGCGGTGAGCCAGAGCCACTTCCCGGCCGTCGGCCAGCTGACCGTGAGCCTGGGCATGAGCTTTTGCAGCCTGAAGGACACCAGCGAAACCGACATCGTCCAGCGTGCCGATCAGGCTCTGTACCAGGCCAAGCAGCAAGGGCGCAACCAGGTGGTGGTGGCGACCGAAAGCGCCTGACACCTTTTACCCCGGCGGGAAAGCGGCAGAGACGCCGCTATGATTCGGCGCCCTCGCCATGAACCATCGCCGCGCCCTCCTTCGCCTGCTCCTGCTTGCCGTGTTCCTGCACACGTGCATCGGGCTGCCCTTGCACGAGGCGGAGCACCTGCGGGTCGCCATCGGCACAGGCCCGGAGGCCGTCAGCGTGGTGCAAGACGACGCGCCGCAGCCGGCGAAGCCGGCGCACGCGTTGGAGCACGGCCCCTGCGCCGGGTGCATGGCATTCGCGCAGCCCGCCGCCCTGCCCGGTGGCATCGGATTGCCGGTGCCGCAGGCAGGCGCCGGCCCCAACTGCCCGCAGCCCACAGCGGCATTTGCCTTCGTGCCGGCACCTGGCCGCTGGCCTTTTGCATCGCGCGATCCCCCTCTTCCCATCGCCTGATGCATGCCGCCCCGCAAGGCGGTCGCATCCCAGCTGGGTCTTTTCTCTCTCGCCGTGGCGGCGCTGCCGCCGCGGGCGGGTCCGTGCATGCCATCCGGCCGCCCTGCATCGCGGCCGGCGATTTTTCTTCAGTACGTCCATGTTCCTCATTTCCTGCCGGGGCGCTCGCACCCCCTTCCCCCTCACGCTCGCCATGGCGGCCCTGTCGTGCGGCTCTTCCATGGCGCAGACCGCCGACAGTGCGCCCCAACTGTCCACCGTCGAGATCGTCGGACGCACCGAGTCCGGGGCCTACCATGCCGAAGAGGCCGCGGGTGCCAAGACCGACCTGCCGCTGCGGGAGCTGCCGCAATCGGTGCGGGTCGTCACCCGCCAGGCCATCGACGACCTGGGTGCCACCCGGCTCGATGATGTGCTCGACTACGTGGGAGGTGTGTCCCGCCAGAACAATTTCGGCGGGCTATGGGACAACGTGGCCATCCGCGGCCTGCCTGGCAATGAAAACACCGGCATGGCCACGTTAATGAACGGCTTTTCCTCCAACCGGGGCTTCAACGCGCCGCGCGATCTGGCCGGCGTGGAGCGCATCGAATTTCTCAAAGGCCCCGCTGCAGCGCTCTATGGCAGCAGCGAGCCCGGCGGCACCCTGAACATCGTCAGCAAGCGGCCCTTGTGGAAGGCAGCCAACGCCGTCGAGGGCTCCGTGGGCAGCCAGGGCCTCAAGCGGGGCGCATTCGACAGCACCGGCCCCATCGGCGAGAACTTCGCCTATCGCCTCAACGTGGCAGCGGAGGACCGCGACAGCTTCCGCGACCATGTGAGTTCCGAACGGCGTGTGGTCGCCCCGGCATTCACCTGGAAGCTGGGCCGCGACACGTCGCTGGAATACGCCGGGGAGTTTCTGCGCCATGCCACGCCTTTGGACCGGGGCGTCGTGGCCGTGGGCAATCGGTTGGGCACCATCCCGCGCAGCCGATTCCTGGGCGAGCCGGGCGATGGCGATGTGACAGTGGAGAACCAGACCCATCAGTTCATCCTGTCGCACGAATGGAGCCCGCAATGGCGCAGCCGCGTGGGCTTGTCGTACCGCGAGACCTCCATCCAGGGCTTCTCCACCGAAGCCAGCGCACTGCAGTCCAATGGCCTGCTGACCCGCCAGCGCCGCTTTCGGGACTTCGCCTCGGACGACATCGCATTGCAGGCCGAACTGCAGGGCAACGTCAAGGCCGGCGGCATGGAACACGAACTGCTGTTCGGCGTGGAGAGCTTCAAGTTCCATCTGGACACGCTGATGCTGCGCGCCAACCCCACGGCGACCTCCCCCTATGCGATCGACATCCAGGCCCCTGTCTACGGACAGTCCCAGCCCACGCCATTGCCCAACACCGACACCCTGGAGCGCCAGCGCAACACCGCGCTTTATTTTCAGGATGCCATCAAGCTGTCGCCGACGTGGCGCCTGGTGGGCGGGGTGCGCGTGGACCAGTACCGGCAGTCGCTGGAAAACCGGCGCAATGGCACCACGGTCCGCCAGGAGCCGTCATCCACCTCGCCGCGCGTCGGCCTGAGCTGGCTGCCGTCCTCGCAATGGACGGTGTATGCGAACGCGGGGCGTTCGTTCCGCCCGAACGTGGGGTCCGACAGTGCTTCGCAGCCTTTCGATCCGGAAACCGGGCGTTCCCTGGAAGTCGGCGCAAAGTGGGAGAGTGCCGACCAGCGCATGGGTGCCACGGCCGCCCTGTTCGACATCCGCAAACGCAATGTACTGACCTCCGACCCGCTCAATTCGAGCTATTCCGTGGCCGCTGGCGAGGTGCGCAGCCGGGGCCTGGAGCTGGATTTCGCAGGCCAGGTGACGGCCCGCTGGCGGGTCAATGCCAGCCTGGTTCTGAACGACGTGGAAATCACCCGGGACAACACCCTGGAGGTCGGGGGCCGGCTGCTCAACGTGCCCAAGGTCAATGGCAGCGTGCTGGCGGTGTACGAGAACGCCTTCGACAATGGGCAACGCTATGGCATCGGTGGCGGCGTCACGCACGTCGGCCGCCGCCTGGGCCAGGCCCGCACCCAGGCCGAAGCCAATGCGGGATCGGCGGCCTTCGATCTGCCCAGCTACCGCACAGCCAAGCTGGTTGCCTACTGGCGCATCACCCCGGCCGTGCGGCTGACCCTGGACGTGGACAATGTTTTCGACACCACGTACTACACCAGTTCGTACAGCCGCCTCTGGGTTGCACCGGGCACGGCGCGCGCGGTGACGCTGGGCGTGCAGGCACGTTTCTGACACATCGCGCAGGGGGTGGAGGGGGCAGAGACAGCGGATGACATCCGGCGTGAGCAACGTCTGACGTGGGGGAGATGCGGCCCCCGCCAGCATGGCAGCCTATGCCTGTCATCCCGCCCCAGCCCATACCCGCCTCCCCCAAACGTGCCCGCCAGCCGAGAGCACCCCGCAAGCCGTCAGCGGCACGCATCCAGTCGGTGCTGAAGAAGACGTTCGGTTTGCGCGAGCTGCGGGCGGGCCAGCGCGAGGTGATCGACCGCGTGCTGCAGTCCGAAAACACGTTGGCGGTGATGCCGACCGGGGCGGGCAAGTCGCTTTGCTACCAATTGCCTGCCCTGATGATCGAAGGCAGGACGGTGGTGGTGTCACCGCTCATCGCGCTCATGCGGGACCAATGCGACTCGCTGCGCGAGCGGGGTGTTTCCGCCGTGCAACTGCACAGCGGGCTCACACCGCAGGAAACGCGCGAGGCAGAGCAAGCCATTGCTGATGGCAGCGCACGCATCGTGCTGACCACCCCGGAGCGGCTCGCCGACGCAGAATTTCTGGCCTTGGTTGCCTCCAGCGGCCCGATCGGCCTGCTCGCGGTGGACGAAGCCCACTGCATCTCCCAATGGGGCCATGACTTTCGGCCGGCCTTTCTCGAAATCGCCGGAGCGGTGGCACGGCTGGGCCGCCCGACCGTGCTGGCGCTGACCGCTACAGCGGCCGGGCCGGTGGCGGCGGACATTCGCAAGCAACTGGGCATTCCTGCCGCAGGCGTCGTCGACACGGGGACTTACCGGCCGAACCTCCGCTACCGCGCCGAAGCGCTGGCCAACGAAGCGGACAAACGGGCGCGCCTCATCGACATCGTGAAAGCGGCCGAGGGTTCCGGGCTGGTCTATGCCGCCACGGTGAAAGCGGCGCAGGAGGTTCATGCAGCGCTGCGCGCTGCGGAGGTCGCGGCGGGCCTCTACCACGGGCGCATGCCAGCCGCGGAGCGCAGTGAAGCCCAGGATGCGTTCATGCGGGGAGAAGTCCGCGTGATGGTCGCCACCAATGCGTTCGGACTGGGCATCGACAAGCAGGATGTCCGCTTTGTCGTGCACTACCAGATGCCGGGCGGCCTCGATGCGTACTACCAGGAATCAGGGCGTGCGGGACGCGATGGCGATCCAGCAGACTGCACGCTGCTGTTTCTCCGCAAGGACAAAGCGGTGCAGCAGTTCTTTCTGGCGGGCCGCTACCCTAGCGCGGACGACATCGACGCGCTCTACCAGGCATTGCGCGATCCCGCGCCGCAAGACCCGGGCGTCTGGACGCTCGACAGCCTGCAGGCCCGCCTGGACCGGCCCCGCAACAAGCTGCAGGTGGGACTGGGCCTGCTGCAGCGGCACAAGATTGTCTCGAAAGCGCGCAGCGGCGCACTCTCCCTGCGCAAGACGGAACTGGAGCCCGCGTCGGTGCGTGCGCTCCTGCAGGCCTATGCCGACAAGCGGGAGCAAGACCAGCAGGCGCTGGAGCGCATGGTGTTCTATGCGCAGACGGGTCGCTGCCGTTGGCAGGTGCTGCTCGAGTACTTCGACCCATCGGACGAACCGCAGCGTTGCGGTAACTGCGACAACTGCATTCGCATGGCCCAGCTGGCCCAACAGGCTTTGGCCGAGCGGGCTGCCGACACGGTGCGGAACCTGGGGGCGACCGACCTGGGCGAAATGGGAGAACCGGCCATCGCGTCGGCAGCGCAAGCCCGTCGTGATGCCCAGGCGCTCGAACCGGGGGCAACCGTTCGCGTCAAACGGTATGGCCAGGGCACCGTGGCGGCCATCGACGCGATTTCCGTCACGGTGGATTTTGCCGATGGGACCCAACGCTGCTTTCAGCCGGACTTCGTGCGGCGGTTTGTTCCCCGGGGCACCCGGGCCAAACCGCTGTCTTGAGCCGGGCCCACAAACCGGAGTGGGTTGGCTGAACGGGGGCCTGCCGCTTACGCCGTCGCTGGGCGTCCAAACCCTGCCAGTTCTTCGCACCTTGCAAAGCCCCTTCAGCCGTTGCGCGTTTCCCGGCAGGAGGGGTAGTCAGAGCATCCCCAGAACGATTGACCGGCCAGCACGCCCCGCTTGGCGGTGCGCCGCACCATCCGGCTACCGCATTGAGGACAGGACACTTCGGACCGCACTGCCGGGGTCTCCTGCGGTGAGGAAGGGACCGACACCTTGGACGCGGTTTGCGGGAGCGGGCTGCGATCCGCAGTGGTTTCGCGAATGAGTTGCAGCAGTGCGGCGCCATCGATCAGGCGGATGTTGCGCCCGCTGGCGAACGCCGTGGCGTCTTGCGTGAAGCGCCCGGACGTCACCACGAAGCCGGCGGACGCGCCGTGGGCGGCCATCACGCCGTACAACTCGCGGACCACCGGGACGCCGACCTGGAAGGCTTTCCAATGCTTGCACTGGACGAGGGACATTTCCCCCGCTTTGGTGAGGACCAGATCCACCCCACCATCCGCGCCCTCTTGCACCCGCTCCTGCACTGCATAGCCGCGCCGCCGGAATCCCTCACCCACGAGCTTTTCGAAAGCCTGCCAGGACATTCCTTGCAAGGCCTGTGCGCTGGAGCTGGCGGTCCCGCAATCGTCCAGCAGATGGCGCCGCTCCCGACGCCTCAGGGCGGAAAGCACGGCCCCCATCAGGCACAGAATCGGCAGCACGAATTGCCCGGCATAAGCCAGACTGCGCCAGAGCGCACCGGTGACCACCAGCCCCATCTCGTGCGGCGTTCTCATCGCCAGCATGGGCTGGGATGCCACCGCGTGCAGCGCCCAATAAATCATCGCCGCCAGGCCCAGCCCGACCCACCATGGAAGCCGTGCCACCCAATCCATGAAATCGTCTGCGGCACTTTGTTTTTGACGTCTTCTTGCCATTTCTCCCCTCCTGCATTCCGCCAAGCGGATCCATCGAACATTTTGCAACAAATCGCGGCTCGGAGGCCAGGGGGTCGGGAAATTTGCGGAAGATAGGAGGGAAGGAATCTGCCCGGGCGGAGATAACATGCTGTCGCCTTTCACGCCTGCCCTTCGCCCAGGCCACGCCGCAAAACGGTCATGCCCCGCCTGCCCATTGCGCCACACCCGCCCGTCTCAGTGGACACAACGCCTTCCGAAACCCGTGCGCACCGTTCCCTTGAAAACCCAATTGCTGCTGGTGGCTGCGGCGGCGATCCTGCCGCTGGCGGTCGTGTGCGGCATCTCCCTGTCCGCCCTTTTCGAAAGCCAGCGTGCGCAAAACGAGGCGTCGAGCCTCGGTGTCGCACGCGCGCTGGCCACGGCAGTGGAGGGAGAGTTGCGACTGACGATGTCCGCCTTGCAAACGCTGGCCCTGGCCGATCCGCTGGGCACGGCGGATGGCGAGGGCAAAGCGCAGGCGCTCGCACTCAGCCGGGCGGTGCGCGCCTCCCATCCGGAGTGGCGGGGCTTGCTGCTGGCGGACCCTTCCGGGCGCGTGGTGTTCTCCACCGAGACCGACCGCCCCACCAGCGCGAACGTGGTGAAGCGATCCAGCTTTGACGCAACAGTCCTGACCCGACGGCCCGTCGCCGGGTCCATGGCGCGTGGTGCCGGGGGCAATCTGGCCTTTCCGGTCCGCGTTCCGGTGGTACGGGATGGGGTGGTGAAATATGTGCTGACAGCCATCATTCGACCGGAGGCCATTGCCGCCATGCTGCGTGCGCAACGCGTTCCCGAAGGTTGGTACGTGTCCGTCTTCGATGCCAATCTGGCTCGCATCGCCCGCACGGTGGACGACGAAAAATGGCGGGGCTCCGGCCCCATTGAATCGCTCAAGCCCTTTTTCCAGGCACTGGGCCACGACAAGCAAGAACTCCTGGGCACCAGTACCAATGTCGATGGCGTGCTTGCGAAGACCGTGCTCGCGCGGCTCGACGAAGGGGGCTGGACGCTCGTCCTGGGCACATCGCTGTCGAAGGCAGAAAGCTCCTGGTGGCGCACCGCCGGGGCCTATGTACTGGGTCTTCTGGCATCGCTGATTCTCGGGGGCACGGGTGCCTGGTGGATGTCGAAGTCCATCACGATGCCCATGCGCAGCCTGCGAGACGACGCCGATGCCCTGGGCCGGGGCGAATTGCGGCCATCCGGCATGTCGCGCATCATGGAAATCGACGCCGTGGCCCGGGCGCTCGAATCGGCCGCCGTGCAACGCGCCGGCAGCGAGGCAGAGCGGGAAGAGTTGCTGCAGCTCGAAAGCCATGCACGGTCCGCGGCCCAGGCGGCCGAACAGCGGCTGGGGTTGCTGGTCAATGCCAGTGCCGTGCTTTCCGGATCACTGGAGGAGTCGGACACGCTCGACGCGATTGCCCGCCTGATGGTGCCCGCCATCGGCGATGCCTGCTGGATCGATCTGCTGGGTAAGCAAGGGGCCTTGCTGCCAAGGCTGAGCCATTCCAAATGGACGGAGCACAGCGGCAGGCTTGCCGAACAAGACAGCATGCCGGTCCATTCCGCGGAAACACCGCAAGTGCTGATCACCGCCCTGAAGACCGGCAAGCCCAGCCTGCATCCATCCGGCCAGACCGGCGAAGACGACGGCTGCAGCAAAGACATTTCAGCGCTTGTGCCGGAATTCGAAGCCGTCGCGGCCTGCGTCGTGCCGCTCATTGCGCGCGGGCGCACGATCGGCACCATGGCGGTGCTGCAGGCCGGCCCTAGTGGTGTGCACCAGAGATTCGCATGAACTTCTATGATGTGTTTCTGGCGGCTGTTTTTTGCAGCCCGGGAGCACATCATGGCCCGACCGCATGCCGTTGCTATCGAGTTGAGCGAAGCCGACCGAGCTGTGTTGCTCGGTTGGTCACGCCGTCGCAAGACCGCCCAGGCCTTGGCGCTGCGAGCACGCATCGTGCTGGCCTGTGCCGATTCAGCAGCGACCAACACGGCGATTGCCGAAGCCATGGGTTTGAGCCTGATGACGGTGTCGAAGTGGCGTCGGCGCTTTGCCCAGCATGGCATTGCCGGCCTCGACGATGCACCCCGCTCAGGCGCTCCGCGCACGATCCTGGACGAGCAGGTCGAGGCCGTGATCACCACGACGCTGGAGACCGTGCCAGAGAATGCCACCCATTGGTCCACCCGTACGCTCGCCGCTCATCTGGGACTGAGCCAGACCACCATCTCGCGCATCTGGCGTGCCTTTGCATTGGCGCCGCATCGCACCGAAGGCTTCAAGCTCTCCACCGACCCGTACTTCGTCGACAAGGTGCGTGACATCGTGGGGTTGTACTTGCATCCACCCGAGCGCGCTCTGGTGCTGTGCGTGGACGAGAAGCCCTCCATCCAGGCCCACAGTGATACCGCTCCGGCCATACCCATGCAACCGGGCCAGCCGGAGCGCCACACGCATGACTACCTGAGACACGGCACGACAGACCTCTTTGCCGCCCTCGATGTCAAGGCCGGCACGGTCATCGCCGAGGTCCACCGACGTCATCGCAGCGTGGAGTTCCGTCACTTCCTGCAGACCGTCGAACGTGCCACGCCCGCGGAGTTCGAACTGCATCTCGTGCTCGACAATGCCAGCACCCACAAGAGCCCGATCATCCAGCGCTGGCTGCTCAGGCATACGCGTGTGCACCTGCACTTTACGCCCACCTCGGCCTCTTGGATCAACCTGGTGGAATGCTGGTTCTCGATCCTCACGGCGCGTCGGCTCAAGCGCGGGAGATTCCCCTCGACCCGCGCCCTGGAGAACGCCATCCGCGCCTACGTGGCTACCAACAACGTCAATCCCAAGCCCTTCGTCTGGACCAAGACGGCCGATCAAATCCTTCAGTCCGTTGCAGAGTTCTGCATACGAACTTCCGGTTCACACCACTAGCCGCATCTTTGGAGTGGAAGACAGCGCACTGATCGGCGAGCTGGCGCAGCGTGCAGCCTTGGCGCTGGACAATGCACTGCTCTTGTCGGAGGCTAGAAAGGCACAGCGTGAGGCCGAGTCAGCCAACCGCGCGAAAGATGAATTCCTGGCCATGCTGGGCCATGAACTCCGCAACCCTCTGGCACCCATCGTGCTGGCCCTTCAGTTGATCGCCCGCCGGGATCCCACGGCGTTTTCCCGGGAACGCGAAATCATCGGCCGTCAGGTCAAGCACCTGTCGCGCCTGGTGGACGATCTGCTCGACATCTCGAGAATCGTGTCGGGAAAGATCACCCTGGCGCTGGAACCGGTGGATCTTCAAGAGGTGGTGGAGCATGCGCTGGAGCTGACGATGCCCGCCTTGCAGGCACGCAGCTCCATGCCCCAGCTAACCCTACCGAACGGGCCTGTCCTCGTGCAGGGCGAATTGCTCCGGCTCGTTCAGATCGTCTGCAATCTGCTCAACAACGCCGCGAAATTCAGCCCGCCGGAAACGCCTATCCGAATCAAACTCGCCAGCGAGACGGGCTGGGCCGTGCTCCGCGTCAGCGATGAGGGCGTGGGCATTCCTGCCCACTTGCTCCACCACGTATTCGAGCGGTTCGTGCAGGGCGAGCAAGCCTTGGAGCGCGCGTCCGGAGGGCTCGGCCTGGGACTGGCCATCGCCCGCAGCTTGACGGGCCTGCACTCCGGCACCATCGAGGCGCACAGCGACGCACCGGGCAGAGGAAGCACTTTTACGCTGCGCTTACCCTTGCTCGGCCAACGACAAGCCACCGATGACCCGCAAGGAGATGCGGGATCGGAGGCGTTGCCCGCACTGCGGTTGCTTTTGGTCGATGACAACAACGATGCCGCCGACCTGCTGGCGGAATGGCTGCGAATGGAGGGCCACCGGGTACAGGCCACCTACAGTGCTGCCGAGGGCCTGGCCCAATTGGCCGAAGCGCGGTTTGACGCGGCCATCTTCGACATCGGTCTGCCCGAGATCAGCGGGTACGAACTGGCGCGCCGCGTCCGCTCGCAGCCAGATACCAGGCACCTTCCTTTGATTGCATTGACAGGCTATGGAAGCGATGCCGACCGGCTGCTCGCGCTGGAGGCGGGTTTCGACGACCATTTTTCCAAGCCGGTGGACATGGGCCGGCTGCTGGAGCGCTTGAAAGCGCTGCTGGCCGCCCGCCACGAAAAGGATGCAGCACTGCATCCCCGCGCATGAACCCGGACTGACGGCCCGCCACGATCCGGTCGCCCGCCGCAGCAGCCCTGGCCGCCTACAGGGACAAAGCGTCCTCCGTGGAAGACGGCACGGCGGGTGGTGCAGGGAGCATCACCTTGTCAGGCGTCATGGGGGTGGAGCGAACGCGCCGGCCAGTGGCATGGAAGATGGCATTGCACACGGCCGCCGCCACACCCACGATGCCGATCTCGCCCACCCCCTTGGCGCCCAGGCGGCTGACGATGCGGTCATCCTCCTGCACAAAAATCACATCGATCTGTGGAATGTCGGCGTTGGTGGCAACGTGGTATTCCGCATAGTTGTGATTCATGAACCGGCCCAGGGCATGGTCGGTCTGCGTCTCTTCATGCAATGCCTGGCTGATGCCCCAGACCACGCCTCCGGTGATCTGGCTGTGGGCCGTTTTGGCATTCAGAATGCGCCCTGCGGCGATGGCACTGACCACCCGCGTGACACGAACCGTCCCCAGGGTCTCGTCTACCCGCACTTCGCAGAACACGGCGGAATGCGTGGCCCGCACGAACTTCTTTTGCCGGAGCAGGTTCGGAAGCATGAGGTGACGCACCTCGATCATCGAACGCCCTTGCGACGCCAGGATGTCGGCGAATGCGACACCCAAGTCCTGCGGCGGAGCGTCCCGGCGACGCATGCGACCCTCCTTGAATTCCACCTCCTTGAGCAGCACCTTGCCGAAGCCCATGCTTCGGCTGAGCCTTGCCAGCGCCCAGAGCAACCGCTGCAACTTCTCGCATGCGCCCTCCACCGCGGCACCGACCGTCGCTACATGCGACGAGCCGCCTTCCACAGGGGCCAACGGCAGGTTGGAGTCGCCCAGGGCGAAGGTCACCTGTTCCAGTGGCAGGCCCATCGCTTCGGCGGCGATCATGGCCATGACCGTGTACGTGCCGGTACCGATGTCGGAGGCCGCACTGCTGACGACCAACCGACCATCCGCATGCATCACCGCGCGGACACGCGCGAACATCTGCATGGCATCCCAGGTACCTGTGGCCATGCCCCAACCAATCAGCTCTCGCCCCTGCTGCATGGAACGCGGCTCCAGGGGGCGCTGCGCCCAACCGAACCGCTCCGCACCTTGCTGGTAGCACGCATGCAGCTCCTTGGTAGAGAAAGGCAAACCCTTCGAGGCATCGCGCTCCACATAGTTCTTGAGCCGCAAGATCAGCGGATCCATGCGCAGCTGATAGGCCAATTCGTCCATGGCCACTTCCAGCGCGTGCACACCATGGGCCGCCCCCGGTGCGCGCATGTCCAAGGGGCTGTACTGGTCGAGCGGCACCAGTCGGTACCCGAGGCTGACGTTGTCGCATTGGTATAGCTGACCGGACCAGTTCACCACCACTTCCACATAGTCTTCCAGGCGCGAGGTCTCAGCCACTGCCTCGTGCATGACGGCCTTCAGGGTACCGTCGCGATCAGCGGCGAGCCTGACGCGCTGCCATGTCTCGGGCCGGTGCCCGAACGTGAACATCTGCTGCCGCGTGAGCACCACCCGCACCGAACGCTGCAGGTGCAATGCGGCCATCACTGCCAGGATGAGCTGGTACTGCGGCCGCAGGCCCGACCCGAATGCACCGCCAACGAAGGGGTTGCGAACGGTCACCTCTTCCTGTGAAAGACCGAACACGCGCGACACCACCCATCGGCTGTTCTGCGGGCTCTGGGTCTTGTCGTAGATGGTGAGATGGCCATCGGCACCGCGCAATACGGTGGAGGCATGCATCTCCATGGGATTGTGGTGCTCCACCCCACTGTAGTACTGGGCGTCGATCTTGACAGGCGCCGCGCCGAACGCTCGCGGTGCGTCACCCCAGGGCTTGGGTGGCGGTGAATAGCCGGCCTTGAGCTCGCTCGGCTCCCGCGCGCGGCGCAAGTTGTGCAGCAGGTGGGTCTCGTGTTTTTCGACCTCGTAGTCCAGTTCCACCAAGGCGGCCGCACAGCGCGCCGCCTCGAAGGACGTGGCCACCACCAGCGCGACCGGCTGGCCGCTGTAGTGGATGCGCGCGTCGTGCAGCGGCTTGAACGGCGAGCCCCCAGGGGCGGTCATGTCCTTGTAGAAAAGATCGAGCGACCGAACCGCGGGGCGGTTCGTGTGTGTGATGACATCGAGCACGCCCGGCACCGCACGCGCTCGATCCGTCCGCAGATTCAGGATCCGCCCTTTTGCCACGGTGCTGTTGACGACCACTCCATACACCAGGTCATCGCTGGCATGCTCCGCTGCGTAGCGCGCCTGGCCCATGACCTTGAGGCGGCCATCGATGCGGGAGACGGGCGCACCCGTCTTCACCAGCCCGGTGCCGGGCTCCGCCATCGGCTGCTGGGAGAGGGCCTGCCCTGCGCCGGTGTCTGTCCGGAAATCATCGTGGGTGCTCATAGCTGAAATTCCTGTACAGGTTCGGTACCCAGCTCTCCGGTGTTGGTCAGTTCGCCATCGCGCGCCATCTCGAGCGCACGCAGGATGGCACGCCGGGCCAGAACGATCTTGAAACGGTTGTCGCCGGGTCCACCCGGGGCACCATGGCCACGGGCGTCCCGCAGAAGCAAATGCGCAGCCGCGTGGAAAGCCGCGGCTTCCGGACGCTGTCCCTCCAGAAGCTGTTCTGCCTCGGCGTCGCGCCAGGGCTTGTGGGCCACGCCACCCAACGCAATGCGGGCGTTTCGCATCAGCCCGGAAGCGTCCAGCTCGAACGCCGCAGCCACCGACACCAGGGCGAAGGCATAGGAGGCCCTGTCACGCAGCTTCAGATAGGTGCTGTGCCGCTGCAGCCCGTTGGCGGGCAGCTCGATGTGCACGATGAGTTCATCGCCTGCCAGCGTGTTGTCGCGCTGCGGCGCGTTGCCTGGCAAACGATGGAAATCGGCGAATGCGATGGTCCGCTGCCCGCTCGGCGATTGCACATGCACCACCGCGTCGAGCGCGGCAAGCGCCACGCACATGTCCGACGGATGCGTGGCCACGCAATGGTCGCTGGTCCCGAGGATGGCCAGTTGCCGGGCCAGCCCTGCCCGCGCGGGACAACCTGTGCCCGGTTCACGCTTGTTGCAGGGAGTTCCTGTGTCGTAGAAGTAGTGGCACCGTGTGCGCTGCAACAGATTGCCCCCATTGGTCGCCATGTTGCGAATCTGCGGCGATGCGCCCGCCAGGATGGCAGCCGACAGCAAGGGATAGCGCTCCCGCACCAGGGGATGGCGCGCGGTGGCAGCATTCCGTGCCATGGCTCCGAGGCGCACGCCGCCCTCGGGCCGGGCCTCGATGGCGGCCAGCGGCAGGCGGCTGACATCGATCAGCCGCCGTGGGCGCATGACGTCTTCCTTCATCAGGTCGATCAGGTTGGTTCCCCCCGCAAGAAACTTGGCCTGCGGTGCGGTCTCGCCAATGTCGGGCGCTTGGCCGGGCATCGCCGCCAGCGCAGCGTCGGCAGTGGCGACGGCTTCGTACACGAATGCCCTCATGCCTGGCTTTCTTGCACTGCGAAGGGGGCAGGCGGCGATAAACGCATGGCATCGACCCGAATGCCAGCCACCCGAGCGACTGCCTGCACGATCTGCGGATAGGCGCCGCAACGGCATAGGTTACCGCTCATGCGTTCGCGGACATCGTCAGCCGTCTGCGCACCGCCTTCGTTCATCAGACCCACGGCGGAGCACAGCTGCCCTGGCGTGCAATAGCCGCACTGGAATGCGTCATGGTCGATGAAAGCCTGCTGCAAAGGATGCAGTCCGGCGCTCGCGCGGCCCTCTCCGGCCAGTGCAGGCAGGCCCTCCACCGTGGTGATGTCGACCCCCTCCTGCATGACCGCGAGCGTGAGGCAAGCGTTGATGCGCTGCCCATCGGCCAGCACGGTACAGGCGCCGCACTGGCCGTGGTCGCAGCCTTTCTTGGTCCCCATGAGTCCCAACCGCTCGCGCAGCAGGTCCAACAGCGTGACCCAACTGGGAATTTCGACTTCATGGTCTTGGCCGTTCACGCGCAGACGCACGGAATGGACAGAGGCGAGGCCGTCGCCGGGGCTCTCTGTACGAGCTTCTAACGGGGGTGGGCTGGAGTGCATGGCGCTTCTTTCACGGCCGGGTGGGCGGGCCAGTTTGCTGGGCGGGCTGCAGCCAGGTTGTAGGAATTGCGCCTGCATCCACCCCAGCGTGAAATTTCTGCCAAGCTCCGGGAAAACCTCCCCGAACATCGCTCCATCCCATTGCCATTCGCCCCAGATGCCAGTCCCTGATCCCAAGGGTGCTCTCCCCGTGCTGTTTCCCCCATTCCTGCCCTGGCAGGCCGTGGGCACCCTGCAAAGACTGTGTCTGCACAGTCCAGCCGCGTTGGAACCCCAGTCCGTCCCTGAAGTCACTGCCATGGCCGATCAGGGATTGCTTGGCGACCGGCATGCCCACCGGCTTTCGCCACGCCAAGTCCTGCTGGCTGGGACCGACGTGTATCGCGATCTCCAAATGCCATCGTTCACACTGCGCGAAAACCTGCTCATCGATTGGCCTACGGCAGGCCTTCCCTGCGGCTCCCTGTTGAAGATCGGCCCGGAAGTGGTGCTGTGGATCACCTTTCAGTGCGAGCCCTGCGCCCGCCTGGAGCGGCGCAAGCCAGGCGTCGTCAAGGCCTTGAAGGGCCGCCGAGGCGCGCTGGCGCGGGTGCTGCAAGGCGGCATGCTGAGGGTAGGCGATGCGGTCTGCCAAGGACCTGCGCCGATTCCCCCCATGAGCAACGATTGGAAGGACCGCATCGCCCATATCGTGAGACGCATACCGGCTGGAAAGCGCATCGGGTATCGGCAGTTGGCTGAACTCGCTGGCGTCGCCAAGGGATACTGCCGAGCATTCCCGCGGGTGCTGAGCCAGTTGTGTCCTGATGTGGCAGAGCGTGCTCAAGCAGGCAGCGTGGCGATGCATGCAGAGCAGCGCTGGGAGGGCACTGAACTCTTCGATGTACACGCATACTTGGCTGCGCAGGCCACGCACCATGCGACGGGTGGCCAGCCCGTTACATGGGCCGTTTCAAAGCTTGCAGAAAAAATTCGTTGAATCCCCGTGCAGACCGTACTGCGGCGTGCCGGCATGCGCCTGGCGCCGAGGGGACGATCTACCCTTCCCTGGCGATCAGCCGCCCATGGCGGCAACCAGCGAACGGGGCCGCATGTCCGTCCAGTGGGCCTCGATGTACGCACGGCAAGCGGTTCTGTCGGACGCAGGCAAGGCCACCTCCCAGCCAGCGGGCACATCGAGAAACGCGGGCCATAGCGAGTGTTGGCCTTCAGGATTGGTCAGCACCAGAAAGTGGCCGTTTTCGTCGTCGAATGGGTTGCTCATGTCAGATCTCCTTGAAGGTCATGCAAATTCCGCGATGGCGGAGGATGTTTCACGCAGTGCCGCCAGGGCCGATGCGATCTCGGTCAGCGCGTGGTGGCGCGCGAAATCCAGTCGCAGCGCTCGGGCGCGCTGTCGGTAGGAAGGGTTGTCCAGCAGCTTGCGCACTGCATCGCCGATCTGGCGCGCGCTGGGCTGCCCGGTGGCCAGGTTGATGCCGGCGCCTGACCAGGCGACGCGCGCGGCAATTTCCGGCTTCTCTTCGGTTGCGCCCGCCACGGCCAGCGGCACGCCCAGGCTGAGCGCGTGGTTGACCGATCCATATCCACCATTGGTGACCATGGCATGCACCTTGGGCAGCAGACGGTCATAGGGCAGAAATGACACCACACGGGCGTTGGCGGGAAGCATCGCTGCGCTGAGGCCCGGAGGCACCGGTCCACCCGTGGTGGCAATCACCTGGATGTCATCGAACCTGGCCAGCGCCTGCACGGTGGGCCCGATCAACTGCGCAGGGTTCTGATTGGCCAGCGTGCCCTGCGTGACCAACACGACGGACCGGCCGTCATCCAGTTCGGGCCACCAGTCGGGTGGGTTGAAGTCGGCACGTGACGGTGCCAGCAGTGGCCCCACGAACCGGACGGAGCCAGGCAGGTCGCTGCGCGGATACTCGAAAGATGCCGACGTCAGTTGGAGGTACAGATCCGGCAGCGTCACCATCGCATCGATGAAAAAGCGGGGCAGTGCCGGCGCCCCCAAGCGTGCCAGTTCGCCATTGAAATGGCGTTGCACGTCGCCGAACATGGCCTGCTGAAGATTGCGGTTCATGGCTTGGTTGCGAATGCGACCTTCGGCCGTGGACGAAGGCGGTAGCGCCGTGCCAAAAAAGGCAGTGTCCTGGCTGGACAACGCCAGCGCCGAAATGCCGATGGCGACGATGGCGGGCCGCTCCTCCCTCGGTCCCAGCAGCAGCGGAAACGTGCCGCAAAACATCGTGTCCACCAAAATGGCATCGGCATCGAAATGCGCCAGGATGCGCCGCAACCCCGCCAACTGGGGTGCCATCGCGTCGGCGAAGAAGTGCTTCAGTCCAAAGCACAGCTGCGCATGGGCGGAGGGCTGTTGCAGACGTTGCGGAAACCGCCGGTCCAGCTCCTGGTGCTCGAAATCAATCGACGGATCGAATGCGGTGAAGGACGCGCCAGTGGCCAAGGCCTGGTCCCTGAAGTGGCTGGCAGTGTGCACCTGCATCTCGTGTCCCTGGCGCACCAGATGCTGGGCGATGGCCAGCATGGGCAACACATGTCCCGGCAAGGCGGTCGCTGCAATGAGATAACGTGCCATGGTTTCCTCCTTCGTTCATGAAATGCTGGTTTCCAGGGCACGGTGTGCCTTGGCGTCGATACCCAGATCGACGAAATAGCGGTGCAGCAGATCGCGATTCACCGGGCGGATCGCCGCGCCGATGGATTCGAGCTGCGCGTGCGTCGCCGCGCCGCACACCTTCGGTGGCGTGGCCGATGCGTCGTAGCGGTCCAAAATCGCCAGCACGGCAGCCAAATCGCGGTCCTGGCCCTCGGCCAGCCGCACATGGGCACGCCGCAGCCAGGACTCCAGCGCCAACGGTTCCAGGTGCAGGCCAAGACGCTCGAACACCGGAGGAATGTCCCGCACCCGCAGCGGCGCCGGACTCATCAGGTGATACACCTGCCCCCAAGAAGATGCCCGGGCAGCCAGACCCAGGATGGCCCGCGCCACATCGTCCACCGGGGTCATGTTCAGAGGCAAGTCCATGTCGGGGATGGACTGCAGGTCCGCATACAGGTGTGCCACCCGCCAGATCAGGTCAGCGGCATTGCAAATCGCGTGATCGTGGTCACCGGTCACTGCACCGAGCCGGTAGATGGCCACCGGCATTCCCCGCGCCTGCGCTTCCCGGGCCAATGCGTCGGCGACCCACTTGCTCTGGCTGTAGCCGTCCACCAGGCCGTTCCAGGAAGGCAGCGCCGAACGCTCCGTGACCGTGCCACCGTCCTCGTTCTGGCCAATCACGGCCAGCGTCGA
Source organism: Acidovorax sp. GBBC 1281 (assembly GCF_028473645.1). Taxonomy (NCBI): domain Bacteria; kingdom Pseudomonadati; phylum Pseudomonadota; class Betaproteobacteria; order Burkholderiales; family Comamonadaceae; genus Acidovorax; species Acidovorax sp. GBBC 1281. Next base: position 925,778 of record NZ_CP097269.1, on the reverse strand, counting down.
GACGTAATGCAGGGTCTTGGGTCGCCCTTGCGAAGTCCATTCGAGCAACGTGACCACGCTGTCCACATTGGGGCCCTTCAGGCTGGCATACGGATGCAGAAAGTCCACTTGCGCGGCACAGTGGTAAATGGCGTCGCAGCCATCGCGGACCTGTTGCACGGCGGCGTCATCCAACCCCAGTCGCGGTGCACCCAGATCGCCGGTGACCACCTGGATTCGCGCATCGTCCCAGAGGGCGCCCAGTTGCCGCTCGGCCATGGTGCGCTGCAAGCGCTGCCGCCCCTGCGCCTCGTCGGCAGCCCGCACATGGCAGAACACGCAAGCCGAGGTGTCACGCAACAGCGCAGCCAGCAGATGGCTTCCGACGAATCCGCTGGCCCCGGTGAGAAAAACGCGCGCCGGCACCAGGCTGGGTGCGGCGGCCTGGCCCTGGATGTGCTCCGGCAAATGGATCTCGCGCGCCAGATCCAGGGCTGCGCCGTCATCGCCGGCCTGGTCGATCCATTGGGCCAATTGCGCGATCGACGGGCGGTTGTAAACCTCGGCATGCGGGAAATCAGGGTGGATCTGGTCCCGGATCCGCATACCCAGTTGGATCGCCATCAGCGAATGACCACCGATTTCGAAGAAGTTGTCATGAATACCCACCCGCGGCAAATGCAGGATCTCAGCCCACAGCGCGGCCAAAGCGATTTCCGTGTCGGTGCGTGGCGCGGCGTAGGGCTGGTCGCCTGGCGCCTGAGGCACGGGCAGTGCCTTCCGGTCGAGCTTGCCACTCGAGTTGAGCGGCAATACCGCCAGTTGAACGAAAACCGAAGGCACCATGTACTCGGGCAGCGACAGCGCCAGATGGCTGCGCAGGTCGCCGGGGGCAAGCTCGCCCTCACCAGCGGCCACCACATAGGCCACCAGGCGCTTTTCGCCTGCCACGTCTTCGCGGGCAACCACCGCCGCCTGCGCGACCCAAGGGTGCTGGAGCAATGCCGACTCGATCTCTCCAGGCTCGATGCGCAGGCCGCGGATCTTCACCTGCTGGTCGGCACGGCCCAGGAAGTCCAGGCTGCCATCGGCACGCCAGCGCGCCAGATCGCCCGTGCGGTACATGCGGCTGCCTGGCCCGCCATGCGGATTGGCCACGAATCGCTCTGCGCTCAGCGCCGGGCGCCCCAGGTAGCCCCGCGCCAGGCCTGCCCCTGCGACGTACAAGTCGCCGGCCACGCCCGCGGGCACCGGCTGGAGGTCTCCGTCCAGCACGTACATATGCGTGTTGCAGATCGGTTGTCCGATCGATGGCACGGTCCCGGCCTGCATGGGCTCGCTCAGGCTCGCGCAGATCGTGGTCTCCGTCGGGCCGTAGGCATTGATCATGCGGCGCCCCGGCGCCCACTGCGCTGCGAGCGCGGGAGGACACACATCGCCGCCGACCACCAGCGTTCGAAGCGCTGGGAATTCGCCGGGCGGCACCGAGGCCAGCGCGGCAGGTGGAATCAGGGCATGGCTGATCGATTGGCGAACCAGCCCTTGCGCCAGATCCTGCCCCAGCCATGGCGCAGGCCCGGGCACCACCAGCGCCGCACCGACGTGAAAGGCCATTAGCAGGTCCATCACCGAAGCATCGAAACCACTGGAAGAAAACTGCAGCACGCGGGAATCCGGGCCGATCTCCATCCGCTCCGCCATGGAAGCGGCCAGGCTGTGAAGGCCTGCATGCGGCACCACGACGCCCTTCGGTGTCCCGGTGGAGCCCGACGTGTAGATGAGGTATGCCGCCTCCTGTGCGTGGGGGCCATCCTGGTGTCGCGCTCCGCCCGAACCGCCTGGACGGCTGTCCGACTGGATCGCCAGGGCCGCAACCGTCAGGTCGCTGTCAAGCGCCATGCAATGGGCCACCTCGCTCAGCCTCGGCAGCAGCGCTTCGTGCGTAAGGACGGCGGTGGGAGCGGCCTCTTGGAAGACCAACGCACTGCGTCCTGCCAGATGGTTCGGATCGAGGGGCAGGTAAGTCGCCCCAGCCTTGACGATGGCCAGGTGCGCCACGACCAGATCGAGCGAGCGCGGCAGCACCGTCGCGACGATGGCCCCCGCAGCCACGCCCCGTGTCTGCAACAGATGGGCCAGGCGGTTGGCCCGTGTGTCGAGCTCGCCATAGCTGACCGTGGTGTCATCCAGAACCACCGCAGGTGCGTGCGGACGCCGGCTGACGTGGCCCTCCACCATGGAGGCAATGGTCTTGGTGGCCAAAGGTCGTTCGGAGCCGCTCCACTCCCGCAGCAAGCGGCGGCGCTCCTCGGGATGCAGGATGTCGATGCGGCCCAGCGCCTCGTCCGGTGTGTCGCACGCCTGCTCCAGCCAGTGCGCCAGCCGGGCCGCCAGAGACTCCACCGTGGTCCTGTCGAACAGATCGGTGCTGTATTGAATGCCGCCGGAGATCCCGCCCGGAAGGCCATCGTGACGGCGTTGCTCCGTCAGGATGAAAGACAGGTCGAATTTGGCGGTGTCGACGGCCACAGGCTGCGGCGTGATCGACAGCCCCGGAAGGCTGAATGACAGCCGGCTGCTATTCTGAAATCCCAGCATGACCTGAAACAGCGGCAGATTGGACCGCGAGCGTCCCGGCCGCAGCAGTTCCACCAGGCGGTCGTAAGGAAAATCCTGGTTCGCGTAGGCCGCCAGATTGGTGGTGCGCACGCGCGCAATCAGTTCGCGAAACCCTGGCTGGCCCGATATATCGGTACGCAAAACGAGCGTGTTCACGAAACAGCCGATCAGCCCATCGAGGGCATGATCGCTGCGCCCCGCGACCGGGCTGCCGATCACGATGTCGTCGCCCGCCCCCAGGCGGCTCAGCAACGCGGCCAGGGCAGCCTGCAGCACCATGAATAGGCTGGCTTGCCCGTCTCGGGCCAACTGCAGCATGCGTTCATGGACCGCAGCCGGTATGTGCAGTGGGACTACGTCGCCACGGTGGCTGGGCACCAGGGGGCGCGGACGGTCCATAGGCAATGCCATTTGCTCAGGCAGGTCGCGCAACGCGTCATGCCAGAACCCGCGCTGCCGGCCGGCCAGACTGTCGGGATCGTCTTCGCTGCCCAGCAGCGCCTGCAGCCAAAGTGCGTAGTCGGCGTACTGCAGCGGCAGCGGCTCCCAATCCGGAGTCTGGCCGCTGCAACGCGCGGCGTAGGCCACGCTCAAGTCCCGCGCCAATGGCAGCAGTGAAGCACCATCGCCTGCGATGTGGTGGGTGAGCAGCAACAGCACATGCTCGTCCTCGGCCAGCCGGAACAGCGAGACCCGCAAAGGCATCGAATGGCACAGGTCGAAGGCGTGGCGGGCCGCCGCGTGCAACTGCGCAGTCAAATCGTCTTCGCAGGCCTCCGCCTCGATCACGGGTGGGTGGGCTTCGGCACCATCAAGGATCTGCTGGTATGGCAGTCCCGCCTCATGCGGGTAGATCGTGCGCAAACTCTCATGGCGCTGCACCAGATCACCCAGGGCGACGTGCAGCGCCACGCGATCGAGCAGGCCGGACAAGCGCAACGCCAGGGGCATGTTGTAGGCCGGATTGGCGCCGTCCAGCTGGTTCATGAGCCATAAGCGACGTTGTGCGGACGACAGCGGAATCCGCGCCGGGCGGGGCATCGGTGCCAGGCGCGGCCGCGCTACCGCCTCCTGGTCCAGCCGCTCCGCCAGCCCCGCAATGGTGGAGACCTGGAACAGGGTGTCCAGGGGAAGATCGATCATGAACTGCTGCCGGATCATCGAGATCAACTGCACGATCATCAGAGAATGCCCGCCCAACTCGAAGAAGTTGTCGTGAATGCCGACACGGGGCAAATGCAGTGTCTCGGCCCACAGGTCCGCAAGTGCCTTTTCCGTTGGTGTGCGCGGTGCCGCATAGGCAACGGCGCTCTGCACTTCGGGTGCAGGCAGAGCCTTTCGGTCGAGCTTGCCACTCGGACCGAGCGGCAAGGCCGCCAGTTGAACGAAGGCCGAAGGCACCATGTACTCAGGCAGAGACAGCGCCAGATGGCTGCGCAGCTCACCGGGGGCAAGCTCGCCTTCACCGGCGGACACCACATAGGCCACCAGGCGCTTTTCGCCTGCCACATCCTCACGGGCAATCACCGTCGCCTGCGCGACCCAAGGGTGCTGCAGCAATGCCGACTCGATCTCTCCCGGTTCGATGCGCAGGCCGCGGATCTTCACCTGATGGTCGGCTCGGCCCAGGAAGTCCAGGCTGCCGTCAGCGCGCCAGCGCGCCAGATCGCCCGTGCGGTACATGCGGCTGCCCAGCCCGCCATGAGGATTGGCCACGAAGCGCTCTGCGCTCAGCACCGGGCGACCCAGGTAGCCTCGCGCCAGGCCCGTTCCCGCGATGTACAACTCGCCCGTCATCCCCACGGGCACGGGCTGCAGGCCACTGTCCAGCACCACCATTTGCGTGTTCCAGATGGGGCGGCCAATGGGCACGCCCTCCGCCCCCGGCTCCACTAGCACTAGCGGCGTGCTTGGGCAGGCCCATGCGGTCACATCGACAGCCGCCTCCGTAGGGCCGTACAAGTTGTGCAGTTCGCACCCCAACTGCTGGTGAAATTTGCGCGCCAGCGCAGACGACAGCGCCTCGCCGCTGCAAATCACTCGCCGAAGGCTGGAACAGGCGGAGGCGGCCGGCTCCAGCAGGAAGACCTCCAGCATCGAGGGCACGAAATGCAAGGTGGTGATGCCTTCGCGAACGATGAGCTCGGCCAAGTACGCTGCATCCTTATGCCCACCCGGCTTGGCAAGCACCAGCGTGGCGCCGTCGATCAGGGGCCAGAAGAATTCCCACACCGAAACATCGAAGCTGGAGGGGGTCTTCTGCAACACGCGGTCATCGGCTTGCAGGCCATAGTGGTCCTGCATCCACCGGAGCCGGTTGACAATGGCGCGGTGCGAGACGGCGACCCCTTTCGGATTTCCGGTCGATCCAGACGTGTAGATCACATAGGCCGGCTGCGCGGTATCGAGCGTTCTCAGCGGCCCGGGACGGGTCTCGGGATGGCTGCCCAGTTCGTCGATGGTTTCCGGGCCGTCGAGCAGCACGAACGACACCGGCGCGGGCAATGTCTGCGCCAGCGCCTGCGTAGTGACTAGGCATACCGGCCGGGCATCGCCGAGCATGTAGGCAATGCGATCTGCTGGAAAATCCGGATCGACCGGCAAGTAGGCCGCCCCGGTTTTCAGAATGGCCAGCAAAGCCACCATGAGATCCAGCGACCGCGGCACGGCGATCGCCACAACGCGCTCCGGCCCCGCGCCACGCGCACGCAGCAGGTGCGCCAGCCGATTCGCCCTTTGGTCCAGTTCACCACGGCTCAGCGCCTGGTCCTCGAACCGCAAGGCAATGGCTTGGGGATCGGCCAGCAAGCCGGCGTCGATGCAGGTGGAAAGGTGAGTGTCGGGCACCGCGCGCTCTGTGTCGTTCCAGCCCACCAGCACCTGTTGGCGCTCCTGGACGCTCAGCAGTTCGACGCGGCCGATGGCCTGATCCGGCCACTCGATCACTGCCGCTATGAGCGTCAGCAGCCGCCGCTGGTGATCGGCCAACGTCTGTGCGGTGTACAGCGCGGGATTCGCATCGAAATCGATCTGCAGATCTTGACCATTGCCGCGCTCGTATAGAAAGATGCCCAGATCCTCTGCCGTTCCGTTGGAAAGATTGCGTGGTTTGGCCACGTGCCCCGCAAAACGGAAGTCGTAGTCGAAAGGCTCCACATTGACGACCGTCGTGAATAGTTGTCGATGGTTCAGTAGAAGATTCAAATCACCGCGCAGGGTCTCGTATCGGTAGCACTGGTGTCGCAGAATCTGGCGCATCTGGCGCCCCACTTCGCGAACGAGCTCAGGGAAGGACAGGTCAGGGCGCATCGACAGGCGCAGTGGCAATGCATTCGCCACCATGGCAGGCACCCGCCGCATGCGCTCGTTGTGCCGCGCAGTGACCGGGATGCCGATCACCATGTCTTCTACCCCCGTCGCGCGGTAGAGGTAAGCGGCTGTCGTGGCGATCAGGATCTGAGGCAGCGTGCTTCCCCAGTCCTGACCGATGGCCTGCAGCGCTTGAACGCTGGCAGCCGGCAAGTGCACGGTCTGGCGCAGGAGGCCGCCGATGTTCACCGACTGGCGCGACGCGAGGGTCAAAGGCTCCGGCACGTCAGCAAAGCGCTCCATCCAGTATTGGCGGTCTCTCGGAAACCGACCGGATTCACGGTAAGCGCGCTCCTCTTCGGCCAACTGTGCCATCGGCGCAAGTCGCGAAGCTTCAGGAACGACGCTCCCCTGCGCCAGCGCCGTATAGAGATCCGCAATGCGCCGTGCCACTAGGCCACCACCGAAACCATCCAGCAAAATATGGTGGCTGCGCTGATAGCAAACATGCTTTCCTGGTGCGAGCCGGATGAGCGCACAGAGCCACAGCTGCCCTGATGCCAGTTCCGCCCGATGGCTGAAATCGGCCTGCATCCAAGCCTGCGCCGCAGCCATCGGGTCGGCCTCGCCACTGAAATCGAGGAAAGGAAGGTCCCCAGTGAAGGTCGGTGCAAGCACCTGCGTCGGGCCGTGCCCCGCATCGACGAAGTGGAGCCGCGTGGCCTCGGCTTCGTGGGTGACTCGGCGCACAGCCTCGGCGAACAATGCGGGATCGATGTCTCCCTCGATGTCGATGGCCTCAGCCAAGTTGAAGTTGGTGTCTGCCGAAGCGAACTGAGCCCCCAGCCACATGGCCATCTGGCCTGCCATGAGTTGGATGGAACCACCGGATTGATCGACCGTGCTCATGCAATTCTCCCTGTCGTATGGACGAAATTCAACATCCGCACCTGTACGGGCACGGACGTATGTCGCTCTTGAAATCGGTACTGGCAGGCTCGGACGAGCCTGGGACAGATCTGCCCGGCCAGGAATGGCAGGGCGTGGAAGTGCAGGCATCGCACGGCCTTGAAGGCCGCGCCTGCGCACTCAGTCGACGGTAGAGATCACGGGGAAAAGATCTTCACCGTTGCTTCTGAAACCGGATGAATGCCCAGGCCATCCGGCCTGTGCCCTGCCGCATGACGGAGCAGTGGCGCATTGCAGAGGCGTGGCGCAGAAGGCATCCGCGCAGCAAATGCACCGAAGGAACGAAAGCGTTTGCGCGCATGGAGGCGCTGGTAGGCGGTACAAGGACAAGCCCTGCCCGGGCTCGTTGGTGGGAATACCCTTTGGTGCTCGGCGTCGCTTGCTTCGGCACATGCCCGCAGTTGCAGGCCGAGCCCCTCGGCAACTTGGATGCGCATGCAATGACGCGCCCTCCGAATCACACCTTTGCTCGGCATGCACCCTCTCCATTGATTCAATGACATGAATCCCTCTCTTCCCTATCCATTACGGCTGTTTATTTTGAGCCGAGACATTTATTTTCAAAAAAGTCTATTAGGGATGCACTATCGCAATACAAGGGTTTACCCTTATTATTCAAACAATGAATAAAACACTCAGCAGCAATTCCACAAAAAATAATTACCAATAGAAAAAGATGATGAGCAATCACTATTCGTTTGGTCACCCTGAACCTGAACATAGCCCATCAGCGCTCCCAAGCAAGAGGCAGACTCCCTTCTGCGCGCAATCAATACTTCAAAACTCAAAGTATTTTTTACTTGAAGTATCGATAAATATTTGAGATCCTTGATTTACATAGCTACAAAGACTTTTTTATCAACAACTAGTGGTGTGAACCGGCGCTGTTGCACAAATCGAATTGCAGACGGCATGACCCCAACCCCAGACGGACCTATGGGAACCTCTCAAAACCCATCCGGTCCCTTGTTGATCGAGAATGCGTGCTCCATCCTTTGCCATGATCACTCCCCGTAGCGCCCTGAAGTTCGACCTGTTCGCTGAGGCCTCGCGCCAACACAAGAGAGATGAGGTGGGCGATCCGCTGCAGGTGATCGCGCGGCACATCGACTTCGCAGAACTGGCCCGGCTGGTGGATGCCTTGATCGAACGCGGGGGTGGCCGCCGGGGCGGTCGGCCCGCCTACCCCACCGAGGTGATGGTGCGCATCCTGGTGTTGAAGCGGCTGTACAACCTGTCCGATGAGCAGATGGAGTATCAGTTGCTGGACCGGGGGAGCTACCAGCGGTTTTGCCTGTTGCAGGATGCGATGAACGTGCCGGACCGCAACACGATCTGGCGCTTTGGCGAGCGCCTTGGCGTGGGCGGGGCAACGGCCTTGTTCCAGGGGGTGGATGCCCAACTGCAGCGCCACGGCTACATCGCCCGGGGCGGGCAGGCCATTGATGCCACGCTGGTGCCCGCGCCCCGACAGCACATCGGCCAGCAGGAGCGGCGAACGCTGGCACAAGGCGGGCAGCCGGACTGGAGCCAAGCGCGACGCAGGCAAAAGGGAACCTCTCAAAACCCATCCGGTCCCTTGTTGATCGAGAATGCGTGCTCCATCCTTTGCCATGATCACTCCCCGTAGCGCCCTGAAGTTCGACCTGTTCGCTGAGGCCTCGCGCCAACACAAGAGAGATGAGGTGGGCGATCCGCTGCAGGTGATCGCGCGGCACATCGACTTCGCAGAACTGGCCCGGCTGGTGGATGCCTTGATCGAACGCGGGGGTGGCCGCCGGGGCGGTCGGCCCGCCTACCCCACCGAGGTGATGGTGCGCATCCTGGTGTTGAAGCGGCTGTACAACCTGTCCGATGAGCAGATGGAGTATCAGTTGCTGGACCGGGGGAGCTACCAGCGGTTTTGCCTGTTGCAGGATGCGATGAACGTGCCGGACCGCAACACGATCTGGCGCTTTGGCGAGCGCCTTGGCGTGGGCGGGGCAACGGCCTTGTTCCAGGGGGTGGATGCCCAACTGCAGCGCCACGGCTACATCGCCCGGGGCGGGCAGGCCATTGATGCCACGCTGGTGCCCGCGCCCCGACAGCACATCGGCCAGCAGGAGCGGCGAACGCTGGCACAAGGCGGGCAGCCGGACTGGAGCCAAGCGCGACGCAGGCAAAAGGATGTGGAGGCCACGCACACGAAGAAGCACGGCAAAAGCCACTTCGGCTACAAGCTCAGCGTGAGCGTGGACCTCAAGCACGGCTTCATCCGCCGCCTCGCCACGGGCACGGCCAGCGAGCACGACGGGCACCACTTCGATGAGGTGCTGGACATGCACAACACCGGGCGGGCAGTGCATGCGGACAAAGCCTACCCGAGCCGCCAAAGGTGCCAGATGCTGAAAGTGCTGGGATTCGTGGATGCGATGCAGCGCCGTGCGCAGGCGGGCCGACCACAGAGCGAATGCCAGAAGGGGCGCAACCAGCGCATCGCAAAGAAACGAGCCAAGGTGGAGCACGTGTTCGCCGGTATCCGCCACCTGGGGGGCAAGTTCGTGCGCACCATCGGACAGGCGCGCGCCACGGTGGGGATGACGATGATGGCCGCCTGCTACAACATGAAGCGACTGGCCTGGTTCCTGCATCGGGGCGTGGATGCTTTCTTCAAGCCCGCCACTGGCAAGGCACAAGTGCGCCTGCAAACGGTGAAAGCCTGAGCCACCGGGCCTGCAAGGCCCCTCATGCACCCAGGCGCAGACCGTTGCTGGGCCTCATCACGCTCAAACGGCTACTGGCGCCCACTCCTCCCTATTCGGATTCGTCAAACATGGGGTTGTGAGAGGCTCCCCTATGCCACAGCAGTCACCGACACGGTGTGAGGACGGCCGATCTGACTGAACCGATTGAGCAAGGCCACGCGGACATGCAGCTCCACAACCTGGCGGTCGAACGTGCGCGCGATCACCCGTTCGCCCAGTCGCTTGAAGCAGTGCATCTTCGTCTCCACAAGGCTGCGCCGGTGGTAGCCGCTCCACTTCTTCCAAATGCCGCGACCCAGGCGCTGGCACGCCCGAATGGCCTCATTACGATGCGCCGAGCCCGGACTCGACTTCTTCCAATGGCTGGCGTTCTTGCGGGGCGGGATCACCGCCATCGCGTGCCGCTCGGCAATGGCGTCCAGGCAGGCGCGCGTGTCGTAGGCGCCATCGGCACTGACGCTTTCGATGGATTCGTCAGTGGGAATCTGAGCCAGCAACCCGGGCAACATCGGCGCATCCCCAATGGCGTTGCTGGTCACCTCGATGGCGCGTATTTCCAGCGTCTGCGCGTCGATGCCCAGATGGACCTTGCGCCATTCGCGCCGGTATTCAGCACCATGCTTCTTGCGTTTCCACTCTCCTTCGCCCAGGAACTTGATGCCGGTGCTGTCCACCAGCAACTGCAGCGGCGAGTTGGTTCGCTGGTAGCTCAGTTCGACCTGCAAGGTCTTTTGGCGCCGGCAAACAGTGCTGAAGTCAGGTACCGGCCAGTCCAGCTTTGCCAGCCGCAGCAGGCTCTGCACCATGCCCAGCGCCTGTCGCAAGGGCTGGCCGAACAGGCACTTGATGCTCAGGCAGAACTGGATTGCTGCGTCCGAGAAGGTTCGGCTGCGTCCACGCCTGCCGGTCGGCGTGCCAAACCACTGCATGCCCTCATCTAGCCACATCGTCAACGAGCCTCGCGCTTTCAGCGCCGCGTTGTACGCCTTCCAGTTCGTCGTGCGGTACTTGCTCCGCTGCCTGTTCTTCGTCTCTGTCACGCAGTCAGTCTACGGGCATCAGCATCGCGATTTGTGCAACAAAGCCATAATATGGACAACATTGATCGGAATCTGTTGAGCGCCTTGCACGAAGACGCCAAGACCACCGTGAAAGCGCTCAGCGAGCGGGTCGGCATGTCTCAGCCCAGCTGCGCCGAACGGATCAAGCGACTGATCGACCAGGGAGTGATCGAGAAATTTTCGATCCAGGTGTCGCCCAAGGCCATTGGGTTTCCGATTGCAGCGATCGTCCGGGTTCGCCCGCTGCCCGGAGAGCTATCCCGGGTCGAGCAGGTGATTCGTGAAATCGACGAAGTCGTGCAATGCGACAAGGTCACTGGCGACGACGCATTCTTCTGCCGGCTTTATTTGCGCGACATCGAAGCGCTGGACCCTTGCCTGGGCAAGCTCGCGCCGTATGCCACGACGAGCACGTCCATCGTGAAGTCCACGCAGATCGCCAACCGGCTCCTGCCGCTGGAAGACCCTGCCCGCACCCATTGACACGGATACCGGCGCAGCGGCGCCGATGGCTGCGATGCCGGGCGGGCATGCCCGGGACGCGGTTCAGGGGCGGCGCAGGGCGTCCACGGCGTGGCGCAGATCGTCGGCCCAGGCGCGGCGGTCGCGGCCCTGCGCCTGCTGCAGCGTGCCGTAATGCACCACCGCCACCAAGGCGTCTGCGGTCAAGGTGCGCCACAGGGAGCCGACCAGGGTGTCGTCGCCCACATAGTTGGGCGCGGTGGTCGGCGCGCCGGTGGCGCGCTCCACGAAACACAGGCCCACCGGCTGCACGGGCGCATCGGCGGCCACGGCAGCCTGCAGCAGGTTGGCGTGGAACGGCAGCAGCGCGGTGCCATCGGCCGTGGTGCCTTCGGGAAACACGGCCAGCACCTCGCGGCGCGCCAGCGCTTCCTGCATCAGCCGGACCATGCGCACAGCATCGCGGCGCGAACTGCGCTCCAGGTAGAGCGTGCCGGCCGCCGTGGCGAGCGTGCCCACCAGCGGCCAGCCCTTGACGTCGGACTTGGAGATGAAACGGCAATGCCGCGCGGCATGCATGACGGTGATGTCGAGCCAGGACAGGTGGTTGGCCACCAGCAGCACCGGGCCATGGGGCGCGGGCGCGCCGCGCACGTCGAGGGTGATGCCGGCGTGCACCAGCATTTGCCGCGACCAGGCCTGCACGCGCGCGTGCTGCTCGCTTTCCGGCATGCGGGGAAACCGCAGCGCCACGGTGCCCAGCCCGGTCACCAGATGCGCCAGCACGCGCACCAGGCGCCATGCGGCGCGGACCTGGCGCTTCATGCCGCGGGCCCGGTGGCGGCGGTGCGCACGCTCACTCGCTGCCGCGCTCGAAGGCGATCTGCCCGCCCACCAGGGTGCAGCGCACGCGGCCGGGCAGTTCGTAGCCGGAGAACGGCGTGTGCTTGCCCTGGCTGCGCAGCGCACCGGCCTCCACGGTCCAGGCCGCGGCGGGATCGACCACGCACAGGTCGGCCACGCCGCCTTCCACGATCTGGCCCACGCTGGCCTGCAGCGTGCCCAGGGCGCTGCCCAGCACGCGCGCGGGTTCCGACGTGACGGTGGCCAGCGCACGCGCCAGCGGCACGCCGTGGTCGGCGGACCACTTGAGGGCGATGCCCAGCAGCAGTTCGAGCCCGGTCGCGCCCGGCTCGGCCTCGGCGAACGGCAGGGTCTTGGCGTCTTCATCCACCGGGGTGTGATCGGACACCAGTGCATCGATGGTGCCGTCGGCCAGCGCGGCCAGGAGGGCGTCGCGGTCGCGCTGCTGGCGCAGCGGGGGCGACAGGCGGGCGCGGCTGTCGAAGAAGCCGATGTCGGTGTCGGTGAGCAGCAGGGAGTTGATGCTCACGTCGCAGGTCACCTTCAGGCCCTCGGCCTTGGCGCGGCGCACCAGTTCCACGCCCGCGGCGCTGCTGATGCGGCACAGGTGCACGCGTGCGCCCGTGGTCTTGAGCAGCTCAAAGATGGTGTGCAGCGCGATGGTCTCGGCCGCCACGGGCACGCCCGACAGGCCCAGGCGCGTGGCCAGCGGCCCGCTGGCCGCCACGCCGCGCCCCAAATGCAGCTCCTGCGGGCGCAGCCACACCGTGTAGCCGAACGTGGCGGCGTACTGCAGCGCGCGCTGCGTGACCTGGGTGCTGGCCAGCGGCACGTCGGCCTGGCCGAAGCCCACGCAGCCGGATTCGGTCAGCTCGGCCATTTCGGTCAGCACCTCGCCGGCCAGGCCGCGCGTGAGGGCGCCCAGCGGAAACAGGCGCGCCTGGTGCAGCTTCTCGGCGCGGAACTTGAGCATCTCCACCAGGCCGGGCTCGTCCAGCACGGGGTCGGTGTCGGGTGGGCATACGAGGCTGGTCACGCCGCCGGCCACGGCCGCCGCCATTTCGGATTCGAGCATGCCCTCGTGCTCGTGGCCCGGCTCGCGCAGCCGCGCCGCCAGGTCCACCAGCCCGGGCAGCACGATGCAGCCGGTGGCGTCGATCACGCGGTTGGGCGTGAAGTCGCGGGGCACCCGCTGCACGGCGATGACCCGCCCCGCGGCCAGCGCGATGTCGCCGGTCTGGTCGAGGCCGCTGGCAGGGTCGATCACGCGGCCGTTCTGGATCAGTATCTTCATGGTTTTAAGCAAAAAAGGCCGCCAGTGCAGATATCACTAGGGCATATAGCTATAAATTTCATAGCAGACGATCACGCCTCGTTGCCAGCGACGATCGACATCACCGCCATGCGCACCGCGATGCCGAAGGTGACCTGCGGCAGGATCACGCTCTGCTTGCCGTCCACCACGGCGGAGTCGATCTCCACGCCGCGGTTGATGGGGCCTGGGTGCATGACGATGGCATCGGGCTTGGCCAGCTGCAGCTTCTCGGGCGTGAGGCCGAAGCTCTTGAAGTATTCCTGGCTGGACGGCAGCAGCGCGCCGCTCATGCGCTCGTTCTGCAGGCGCAGCATGATGACCACGTCGGCGTCCTTGATGCCCTCCTCCAGCGTGTGGCACACGCGCACGCCCATCTGGGCCATGTCGGTCGGCACCAGCGTGCGCGGGCCCACCACACGCACCTCGGCGCAACCGAGCGTGGTGAGGCCGTGGATGTCGGAGCGGGCCACGCGCGAATGCAGCACGTCGCCCACGATGGCCACCGTGAGGTTGCTGAAATCCTTCTTGTAGTGGCGGATGGTGTACATGTCCAGCAGCCCCTGGGTGGGGTGGGCATGCCGGCCATCGCCCGCATTGATGACGTGCACGTGCGGCGCCACGTGCTGCGCGATGAGGTAGGGCGCGCCCGATTCGCTGTGCCGCACCACGAACAGGTCGGCGGCCATCGCCGAGAGGTTGGCGATGGTGTCCAGCAGCGACTCGCCTTTGCTGGCCGAGCTGCGCGCGATGTCCAGGTTGATCACGTCGGCCGACAGGCGCTTGGCGGCGATCTCGAAGGTGGTGCGGGTGCGCGTGCTGTTTTCGAAGAACAGGTTGAACACGCTCTTGCCGCGCAGCAGCGGCACCTTCTTGACCTCACGGTCATTCACCGACACGAAGTTGGCCGCGGTGTCGAGGATGTGCGTGACGATGCTCTTGGGCAGGCCCTCGATGGACAGCAGGTGGATCAGCTCGCCGTTGGCGTTCAGTTGGGGATTGCGCTTGTACAGCACCGTCAGGCCTCTTGGACTTGGAAGTGGAAGGTGCCGGCCTCGGTTCGGGCCAGCGCCAGCGATTGCGTGTCTGGCAGCGCCACGCGGGCGGCGGCGAACTCGGCCTGCACCGGCAGTTCGCGCCCGCCCCGGTCCACCAGCACGGCCAGCCGCACGCTGGCGGGGCGGCCGTAGTCGAACAGTTCGTTGAGCACCGCGCGGATGGTGCGGCCGGTGTAGAGCACGTCGTCCAGCAGCAGGATGTCGGCGCCGTTCACGTCGAAGGGCAGCGCCGTCTGCGCGCTCACCGCCATGCCGCGCTGCGAGAAATCGTCGCGGTGCATGGCCGACGACAGCACGCCCGCCTCACCGGGCAGGCCCAGGTCCTTTTGCAGCCGCTCGGCCAGCCAGGCGCCACCCGAGGCGATGCCCGCCAGCTGGGTGTTGGCGGTGCGCAGGCTGCGCACGCCGCGCAGCAGCTCGCGGTACAGCGCTTCGGCGTCGAGCGCGAGGGTGCCCGGGGTGGGCGGTGAAGGCGTGGGTGAAGTCGGAGGCGTGGCACTCATGGAAGATTCCTCAAAAACTGCTCCAGGATGATGCAGGCGGAGGCGGCGTCGGCATCGCGGGCGCCGGTCGAATGCGCCTCGGTGGTGCTGTAGCGCTCGTCCACCTCGAACACCTGCAGGCCGAAACGCCCGCGCAGCTGGCGCGCGAACTTGAGCGAGCGCGCGGTGTTCTCGTGGCTCGCGCCGTCGGGGTGGTAGGGCACGCCGATGACCAGCGCATCGGGCTGCCATTCGCGGATGCGCTCGGCCACCTGCGCGAAGCGGGCATCGCCTTCGGCGCGGATGGTGGCCTGGGGGGTGGCAGTGCGCAGCAGGCGCGAACCCACCGCGACCCCGGTGCGCTTGAGACCGAAGTCAAGCGCCAGAAAACTCTGGAAATGCGCGGGGACGGCCAGCGGGGCGGTGGGAGCGGCGGCGGGCGTGCCGCTCATGCATGCCCCGCGTCGGGCGAGAGCATCCAGGACTGCAGCCCCAGCAGGCCCAGGGCGCGGTCGTAGCGCTCGCCCACCGGGGTGTCGAAGATCACCGACAGGTCGGCGCCCACGGTCAGCCAGCTGTTCTCGGCCAGTTCGGATTCGAGCTGCCCCTCGCCCCAGGACGAGTAGCCCAGGGTGACCAGCACCCGGCGCGGGCCGGCGCCGGTGGACAGGGCCTCGAGCACGTCCTTGGAGGTGGTCATCTCCAGCCCGCCCGGAATGGTCATGGTGGAGGCATAGGCCGATTCGTCGGTGTCCACGCTGTCGGTCAGCATGGGTTCGTGCAGCACGAAGCCGCGCTCGGTCTGGACCGGGCCGCCCTGGAAGACGGGCTCCTGGGACAGGTCGGCGCGGCGCAGCGACAGATCGACCTTGTCGAACAGCCCCTTGAGGCTGATGTCGGAGGGTTTGTTGATGATGAGGCCGAGCGCACCACGCTCGCTGTGTTCGCACAGGTACACGACGCTGCGGGCAAACGACGCGTCTTCCAGTCCCGGCATGGCGATCAAGAAATGGTGCGTCAGGTTCATGGGCGCAGAATCGGCAGGCATTTGGCAATTTTAACGACGATCATGGAGCACACCTTTTCATCGGGCCTTGTCTGGTTCCGCCGCGACCTGCGCAGCAACGACCACGCCGCCCTGTACCACGCCCTGCGCCAGTGCGCGCAGGTGCATTGCGCCTTCGTTTTCGACCGCGAGATCCTCGGCGCCCTGCCCCGCGCGGACCGGCGCGTGGAGTTCATCCGCGAATCCCTGGTGGAACTGGATGAAGCCCTGCGGGCGCTCTCCAAGGACTCGCATGGCGGCCTGATCATGCGCCATGCCATCGCCCTCCAGGACATTCCCGCGCTCGCCCAGGCACTGGACGTGCAGGCGGTGTTCGCCAACCACGACGACGAGCCGCTGGCACTCGAACGCGATGCACGCGTGCGCGGCGCCCTGGATGGCATGGGCAAGCGCCTGCTCACCTTCAAGGACCACAGCATCTTCGAACGCGCCGAGGTGCTGACCCAGTCCGGCACGCCCTACACCGTGTTCACGCCCTACAAGAATGCGTGGCTGCGCAAGGCCGACGATTTCTACCTCAGCTCCTACCCCGTCGAGCGCCACGCCGCCCGGCTGGCCCCGCGGCCCGCGGGCCTGCGCCGCGGGGTGCCGTCGCTGCAGTCGCTGGGGTTCGAGCCCACGGGCCTGAAGTCGCTGCACCTGCCCACGGGCATGCAGGGCGCGCAGGCCCTGTTCGAGGACTTCCTCGGCCGCATCGACCACTACGGCGAGGCCCGCGACTTCCCGGCGGTGAAGGGCCCGAGCTACCTGAGCGTGCACCTGCGCTTCGGCACGCTGTCGCCCCGGGTGGCCGCACGCGCGGCGCACGAACGCAGCCGCAAAGGCAGTGCCGGGGCCGCCATCTGGCTGAGCGAGCTGATCTGGCGCGACTTCTACTTCCAGATCCTCGCCCACCACCCCCACGTGGCGGGCGCGAGCTTCAAGCCGGCCTACGATGCGATCGAATGGGAAAGCGGCACCCACGCCAAAGCCCTGTTCGCTGCGTGGTGCGAGGGCCGCACGGGCTACCCACTGGTCGATGCCGCCATGGCGCAGATCAACCAGACGGGCTACATGCACAACCGCCTGCGCATGGTGGTGGCCAGCTTCCTCACCAAGGACATGGGACTCGACTGGCGCTGGGGCGAGCGCTACTTTGCCGAGAAGCTGAACGACTTCGACCTGTCGGCCAACAACGGCGGCTGGCAATGGGCCAGCTCCAGCGGCTGCGACGCCCAGCCCTACTTTCGCATCTTCAACCCCGTGAGCCAGAGCGAGAAGTTCGATCGGGACGGCAAGTTCATCCGCCGCTATCTGCCGCAACTGGCGGGCCTGCAGGGCAAGGCGCTGCATGCGCCCTGGACAGTGCCCCCCCTGGAGCTGCAGGCGGCGGGCGTGGTGCTGGGCAAGGACTACCCCCGCCCGGTGGTGGACCATGACGAGGCGCGGCAACGCACGCTCGCGCGGTACGGGGTGGTCAAGGCCGCAAAGGACTGACCCGGCGGCGGCGAATGCCGGCGCGATCGCCTTTGCGGGACAGCGCGCAACCATGCCGACAGCCACCAGGGCATGGTGCGGCCGGCCCGCTGGATGAAAAGAAAAAGGGCCGCTCGAAAGCGGCCCTCATGGCGGTGGCAGCGGGGCAGCTCAGGCCACGGCCGCTTCGGCGGCTGCCCGCGCATAGTGCTGCACCAGGCTCAGCAACTCCTCGTCCGAATACGGCTTGCCCAGGTAGTGGTTCACCCCCAGTTCGGCCGCATGCTCGCGGTGCTTTTGCGCGATGCGCGAGGTGATCATGATGATCGGCAGATCGCGCAGCACCGCATCGGCACGGATGTTCCGGGCCAAGTCGAAGCCATCCATGCGCGGCATTTCGATGTCGGACAGCACGACGGTCGGGCGCTCTTCCTGCAGCCGCTCCAGGGCCTGCAGGCCATCGGCCGCCAGCACGACGCGGTAGCCTTCGCGCTGCAGCAGGCGCTGCGTGACGCGGCGCACCGTGATCGAATCGTCCACCACCAGCACCAGGGGCACCTGGCTGGCCGCCGACAGGGCCGGCACCGCCGCCTTGCGCTCGCCATCGCCGCCGCCTTGCGCTTCGGCACCGCCGGCCGGCGCCGACAGCGCTGCCAGCTGGGCCCGCACCTGGTCGCCGTACACCGTGGACAACGCCACCGGGTTGTAGATCAGCACGACGGCACCGGAGGCCAGCACCGACATGCCCGCCAGACCCGGCAGGCGCGACAGCTGCGGCCCGAGGTTCTTCACCACGACTTCCTGGTTGCCCAGCACTTCGTCCACGTGCACCGCGATGCGCTGCGATGCGCTGCGCAGCACCACCACCGGACGGGTCTTGCCCGAGGTCTCGCTGCTGCGCTGCGAAGACTGCAGCAAGGCACCCGCCCAGAAGAAGGGCAAGGCCTCCACGCCATCTTCGAACGCGCCATGCTGGTAGGCGGCGTCCAGCTCGCTGGCGGTCGTGCGGCGCACGATCTCCACCAGGTTGGCCGGCACGCCGATGGTCAGGTCGCCCGCGCGCAGCATGACCACCTGCGTCACGGCCGTGGTGAGCGGCAGCACCATGCGGAAGGAAGTACCCTGCCCCGCCGTGGTGTGGGTCTCGATGCGGCCGCCCAGGGCGTTGACTTCGGCCCGGACGACGTCCATGCCGATGCCCCGCCCGGACAGGCCGGTGATCTCGTTCGCCGTCGAAAAGCCCGGCGTGAAAATCAGGTTGGCGGCATCGGCCGTGCTCAACTCGGCGTCCGCAGGGATCAGCCCCTGGTCCACGGCCTTGGCGCGAATGCGGTCGATGTTCAGGCCCGCGCCGTCGTCGCGGAACTCGACCGACACGTCGTTGCCTTCCTGGTGCAGGTCCACCGTGATGGTGCCCGACGCCGGCTTGCCCGCGGCCGTCCTTACCTCGGGGGCCTCGATGCCGTGGGCCACGCAATTGCGCAGCAGGTGTTCGAAGGCGGGCGTCATGCGGTCCAGCACACCCCGGTCCATCTCGATGGAGCCGCCGGAGATGTCCAGCTTGATCTGCTTGCCGGTCTCCTTGGACGCCTGGCGCACCACGGCGTACAGGCGCTCGGAAATGCCTTCGAACTCCACCATGCGGGTGCGCAGCAGGTCGCGCTGCAGTTCGCGGGCCTGGCGGCCCTGCGCGATCAGATCGTCTTCGGCGCCTTCCATGGAGCGCTGCAGGTTGCGCTGCACCGTGGCCACGTCGTTCACCGACTCGGCCATCATGCGCGTCAGTTCCTGCACCCGCGTGAAGCGGTCGAACTCCAGCGGATCGAAGCCTGCGGCCGAATCCTTGGACAGCGCCAGGCGCGACTGCATCTGCGACTCCGCCTGCACCTCGATGTCGCGAAGCTGCTGGCGCAGGCGATCCAGGTTGCCCGACAGATCGGCCAGCGAACCCTTCATCTGCCCCAGCCGCACATCCAGGCGCGAACGGGCGATCATCACCTCGCCTGCCTGGTTGACCAGCCGGTCGAGCAACTGGGCACGCACGCGCACCGACTGGCTCGACACGGGTCGCACGGCCGTGAGCTGCGAGGCCGCCGGCAGGCGCACGGCGGGCAGCTTCTGCAGCACCGGTGCCTCGGGGGCCTCTGCCGACGCCGACGGCGACAAGTCCTGCCGCTCGGAGGCGGGCACGGGTGCCACGGCCACGGGCTCGACCAAGCCTTGCGAGCCGATCTTGCGCAGCGCATCGAAGCTGGCCTGCAGGCCGTCGAAGCTGGCCAGCAGGGGCTCGATCAGCTCCGCCTTGGGATCTTCGACGTCGATCTGCTCGACGGCCGACTCCAGGCGGTGGGCCATCTCGCCCAAACGCATGGCACCGGCCAGCCGCGAACTGCCCTTGAGGGTGTGCAGGGCGCGCAGCAGTTCGCTGCGGGCGCCCAGGTTCTCGGGCCGGGCGGCCCACTGCCGCAGCGCGGCGCCCAGCACCGGCAGCAACTCGATCGCCTCTTCCTCGAAGATGGGGAACAGGTCCGGGTCGATGACGTCCAGCGCGTCGATGTCGTCGTCGATATCGGACGACTGCGCCACCGCATGGGCGATGGCCGCGTCCACCTCGTCGTCGTACGGGTTGGACACCACGACCGACAACGCAGGCGCCACGTAGCCGCGGGCCACCGGCGCAGGCACGTCTTCGGGCTCGGACGGGGCCTCTGCGGAATCCGTCTGGGCCTCTTGCACCGGTTCCGGCGAAGTCTCTTCGCCCGGCACGTCGGCCTCGGCGGTCTCCTCGACCGCCGGCACCTGCGCGGGTTCGGCAGGCAGTGCTTCGGCCGGGGGCAGTTCCTGCAAGGCCTGCGCAGGCTCGTCGGCCAGGGCCTCGCTCTCGCTCTCCAGCGCAGCCAGGCCGCTGCCGACCTCGGTCTGCAAAATCTCGCGCAGCTCGGCCAGCACCTGCTGGTTCGGTTCTTTCAGGAAGCCTGCGGCAAACTGGTGCAGCAGGCGGCGGATGTCATCGGCCGCCGCCAGGAACACGCGGGCCTGGTCGGCCGTGCCTTCCCCGCGCAACTGCACGTGCTGGAGCGCATGCTCCAGGGCGCGCGCCATTTCCGACAGGGCATGGAAGCCGACGGTGGCCGAACTGCCGGCCAGCGAGTGCGCCAGGGCCACGGCCGTGTCGGGCAGCGGTTCGTGCAGCTCCAATGCCCATTCCTGCAGGCAGGTGGCCAGGCGGCGCGACCATTCGTCGGCCTCGTTGAGGTACACGTTGTACAGCGGGATGCCGATGCGCAAGGTCTCGATGACCTTCACCGCCTCGTCCTGCGCGGCCGCTTCGGCGTCGGCGTCGGCGACCGGTTCGGCCGGTTCGGCCGGCACATCCTCGACCCCATCCTCCATGGCTTCAACGACCTCGACCATGTCCCGCACGGAGGCCATTTCGGGCTCGGTCTCGGTGTGTGGTTCTGGCTCGATTGCGAGATCGTCCTGGTGGGCGGCGGTATCCGGCAACGCACCTGCCGCGTCGGACTCCAGTTCGGGCACGTCCAGCAGAGAGTCATCCGCGGCCAGCTCGGGCAAGGCCTCGGCCGCCAGGTCGTCGGGCAGGTCCAGCGCCAGATCGGCCAACTCGGCCTGCGACAGCTCGGACAGCGCCGCAGGTTCTGCCGCGTCCACCAGCGCGTCATCGAGCGAAGGCAGCGGCACGTCCTGCACCGGCTCCTGCGCAGGGGCCTCGGCGACCGGAGGCAATTCTTCCGCCAGGGCCTCGGCGAACACCGAAAAGTCGATGTCTTCGGCCATTTCGGGCGCCGCGGCTTGCGCAGGCTCTTGAGGCGCTGGTTCGGCACCGGCCAGCTCCGGCATTTCGGTGTCTGCGAAGTCGAGCATCGGCGGCTCGTCTTCGAGGATCAGGTCGAACTCATGGACCGGCACGGATGCCGTCGCGGGTTCGATGGCCTCGGCGGCCTCGATGGTCTCGATGGTCTCGGCAGCAGCGGGGGCGGCCTGCACCTCCGGCGTTTCGGCAGGCAGATCGATCTCGGGCAAGGTCTCCGACAGGTCCTCGGCCACGGTCGGCAGCGGCTCGGCCGGCGTTTCGGCCACGACGCCACCGGCCGAGGGCACGGCTAGCGGCAGGAAGGTGCCGGTGTCGCGCATGGCTTCGGCCGATGCGTTGAACGCCCGGGGTTGCCAGGCCGAGGCATCGCCGGCTGCAATGTCGTCCGCCCAGGCGCCGAAGGCCCGCAAGGCCTCGCCCGACAACTGCAGCAGAGCGGGGGGCATGGGCTTTTGCTCTGCCAGCCAGGCGTTGAGCACCTGCTCCATCGACCAGGCCGCTTCACCGAAGGCATCCAGGCCCACCATGCGCGAGCTGCCCTTGAGCGTGTGGAACGCGCGCCGCAGCGTGGTCTGTTCGCTCAGGTCGGCCGGCTTGGCTTTCAGGGCGTCGACCGCAGCCAGTCCGTTGGCCACCACTTCGCGCGCTTCTTCCAGGAAGATGTCGAGCAGTTCGTCTTCCTCATCGTCCTGCGTGGCATCTGCAGCCGCCACGGGGGCCGGTGCGGGCGCCGCAGGCGCGGGGGGAAGGCTCTCCACGGGTTCGATGGCGGCCGGCGGGGCCTCGGCCAGCGCCGCTGCGGAGGAAGGCAATTCCAGCACTTCTTCCAGCGTCGGGGCCAGTTCGCCCAGCGACTCCTGCACCACCTTGGGAGCGGGCTCCACGCGGGGAACGATTTCGGGCGCGACCACGGGGCCGCGCTCTTCGACCTTGGCGATCAGTTCCTCGGGCGCATCGGTGGCACGGCCACGGGTACGGCCCATGAGAATGCGCAACTCGCCCAACTCTTCGTCATAGACGAATAGCTTGCGGGCCATGGTGCGCTGGTAGCTCAGCATGTCGATCAGGAAGCCCAGGGCCCCCAGGCTGCTGCCCAGCTTCTCGAACACCTGCTGGCGCTCGGATTCGGGAACCTGGCCGATCAGCAGACGCTCGACGGTGTCGCGCATGCGCAGCACCGCCAGCGATGCCTGGTCCAGGCCCAGCACCGACAGCACGCCGCGCATCTGCGCCAGGCGGCCCGGCACGGGCGCCAGCGTGGACAGGTCGTCCGGGCTGCGGAAATACTGGTCCAGGGCCTTTTCGGCTTCGCCGAGCGTGGACCGGAGTTCGTCCACCACGCTGCCCATCGTCTGGTGGTCGCTGACGCGGCGGTACAGCTCTTCCATCCAGGGCTCGAGGGGGGCCGATTCGCCGCCCGCGGTCACGTTGTCCAGCCGCTCCGCCAGCCGCGCGGCGCGGTCCGCCATGTATTCGTGTGCCGAGTCCAGCTCTTCGAACGTGGCCTGCAGGTACAGCACGGCCGTCGCCACTTCCATGGCGAGGGCCGGCGACGGAGGCTCTCCGGAGCGGGTGGTCACCTCCACGGCGCGGGTCAGTGCCTTGGCGAGGCTGTCGCTGCCCGGGTGCAGCTTGGACAGCGAATCGCACACCAGGCTGAACTGGTCGGTGGCCGGCTTGAGCTTGTTGCGATCGCCGCCTGCGAGGGCCGACCAGGTTTCGGTGGCGGCCGACATGCGCTTGCGCGCCTGGGCCAGCAGCGCCGGATCGAACAGCCCGAACCGGGGGGTTTCGTAATCCACGGCCTTGAACCGGTCCAGGCCGAACGCCTGGCGCACGGCCTGCAGTGCCGATCCATCGCCCGCGGGCTCGTTGGCCGCCAGCGGCCGCGCCTGGGAGCAGAAAAAGAGCAGGTCCTGCACCAGCCGGTCGGCAATGGTCGGATCGCCCTTGGCCAGGGTGGCATATTGCATGAGCACGCGGGAGGCCACGCGCTTCACGTACAGATCGGGGTTGAGGCGGCCCTTGGAGAGCGCCTCGAAGAAGCCCGCGCAGATCTTCCAGAACGCGCGCGACTGGCGGTCCGACTGCGATGCCACGAAGGCCAGGCAGATGTCGCGCAGATCGCTTGCCGCGGTCAGGTCGCCCGTCTTGACGATGCGCAGCACGGCCGAGTCGAGCCGCGCACGCGCCTCGGGGCCATAGTCGAGCGGCGGCACGGACACGGCGAAGTCGGGCTCGCGAAAGCGCCTCTCCACCGGCCACAGGTCGGCCGGGTGCACACGTTCCGCACCCGCCAGCGCCTGGGCATCACGGTATTGGGGAAACAGCGCCACCGGCGAGACGGATTTGCCCGCCAGCACGCTTTCCAGGTATTCGACCAGCGCGAAGCTCGCGCGCTCGATCACGCCGGCGGCTTCGTCGCTGCACAGCTCGGGCCGGTGCACGAACTTCTGCACCGCTGCCTCCATGGCACGCAGCACGAGCGCCGGCGGGCCCATGCCCACCATCTCCAGCGCCCCGCTGGCCTGGTGCAGTTGCTGCCGCGCGATGCGCAATGTGCCGGCGTCGAGCGACGCCAGATCGGATTCGCGTGCCAGCTCGGCGTCGCGCACGAAGCGGCGCATGGCCTTGACGGCGCCGTCGAGGGACTTGCGCAACTCATCGAGCACCCAAGCAAGAGGACCCAGGTCCTGCTCACCCTGGGTCCAGTCTGCGGCGGGTGCGTTTGCGGCGTCAGTAGATGACATGGATTCGTCCCCGGCTCCGCGAGCCAGTTCGTTGATGGGTCCGCGCGTCAGGCGATCTTGAAACGTGCAACCGACTGGCGCAGCTCTTCAGCCATGTGCGACAGTTCGCGCACCTGCTGGGCCGTCGTGCGGGTGCCCTCGCCGGTCTGTTCCGTCACCGCAAAAATGTGCTGGATGTTGTCGGCCACTTCGTTGGCCAGTTCGGCTTCGCGGGACGTGGAGGACGAAATCTGCTCGATCAGGTCGGCCAGGCGGCGCGACACGCGATCGATCTCGGTCAGGGCCGTACCGGCGCTGTCGGACAGTCGGGCCCCTTCCACCACACCCTGCGTGGAACGCTCCATGGCGGCCACGGCATCCTGCGTGTCGGTCTGAATGGCCTTCACCAGCGCCGAGATCTGGCGCGTGGCATCGGCGGAGCGCTCGGCCAGCCGCTGCACTTCTTCCGCCACCACCGAGAAGCCGCGACCGGCTTCACCGGCCGACGCGGCCTGGATGGCGGCGTTCAGTGCCAGCACGTTCGTCTGCTCGGTAATGTCGGAAATCAGCTCGGTGATTTCGCCGATCTCCTGCGACGATTCGCCCAGGCGCTTGATCCGCTTGGAGGTGTCCTGGATCTGGTCGCGGATGGAATTCATACCGCCGATGGCGTTCTGCACGGCCTGCAGGCCGGAATCGGCCGCTTGCAGCGACTGGCGCGCCACCGAGGCGGATTCCTGCGCTTGCGTGGACACTTCGTTGATTCGGCTCGCCATGTCGAGCACCGAGCGGCCAGTTTCGCGAATTTCGCGCAGCTGCTCGGTCGAAGCGGCCAGCAGCTCGGTCGAGGTGCTGTCCACCTGGGACGTCGTCTGTGCCACGCGGGTGGCCGTGTTCTGCACGCTGCCCACCAGCTGGCGCAACTCTTCCACCGTGTAGTTCACCGAGTCGGCGATGGCGCCGGTGATGTCTTCCGTCACGGTGGCTTCCTGGGTCAGATCGCCTTCGGCGACCGACTGCAGTTCGTTCATCAAACGCAAAATGGCGGCCTGGTTGGCGTCGTTCACGCGCTTGGCTTCCTGCTCCTGGCGGCGGGCATCCTTTTGCTGCGATTCGGCAGAGGCCTGGCGCGAACGGCTGTCCATCAGCTGGACGCGCGAGATGCCGATACCGCACAACAGCACGAACAGGCCGGCGATGGCCAGCGCGGCGAACTGGCCGGCACCCAGGCCCGTCTGGGACGACAGCTTGGTCTGCAGGCCTTCCAGCTGGCGACGCAGCGGTTCGCTGTCGGCAATGATGGCGGACTGCGCTTCACGGGCGGACACCAGGCCTTGCAGGTTGCCCAGAATGGCGCTGGCTTGCGAACGCGTCTGTTCGTAGAGCTTGATCAGGCTTTCCAGTTGCTCGCGGGTCTGAGCATCCCGGGTGGCGGCCAGGCGCAGGTCGGCGCTGCCGTCCAGCATGCCCTGGGCGATTTCCTTGAACGAGTTCAAGTCCTTGCCCAGCAGGAACACGGCCTCGGGGCTCACGCCTTCGGTGGTCTGGAATTCGTTGGCGGACTTGCCGATGCGCTGGGTCAGCATCACCAGTTGGCCAGCGGCGGAGATTTCAGCGGCCGGGGCGTTCTGCTGCAGCTTGAGCGAGGAAATCGTTTCAGCGATTTCCAGCAGGTCGGACGATTGGCGGTTGATGGTGCGCAGTGCGTCGCCCACCTGCGTCAGGATCTTCTGCTGGCCCATCACCACGCTGGCGTTGCGCTCGGCGCGCTCCATCAGCGGGTTCACCGCCTCCAGGTCGGGCTTGAACTGCTCGCCCAGGGCCTGCACGTTCAGGTCGCTGTCGCCCGTGGTCAGGGCACGCACGTCACGCGCCAGGGAGCCCGAGCTTTCCATCACGTCCGGGAAGGCCTGGGGGCTGCCCACCAGCGCCTGCGAAACGGATTTGGCCAGGCGTTGCGACTGCATCAGCGACTGGCCGGTCGCGGCCAGTTGCTGTGCGGAACGGTCGGCCTGCTGCAGCACCCAGCCGGCGATCGCCGCCAGCACGATCACGCCGATGGCCAGCAGCATCAGCAGGCGGCGCTGGTGGCTGGCGGCCGTGGCCCGGCCCAGCAGGGGCAGCGAGATCAGGTCTTCGTCGGCGACTTCGCCTTCTGCGAACTGCGAGATCGCAGAAGGGTCACCCTGCACGCTGTTCATGGCGTCCGCCTGGTAGGAGTCACGCAGCGAGGACGCATCGGACGTCAACGGATCCAGCCCGGCATCCGCTCCCGAAAGCCCTGGGTTGGCATCCGGCTCGGCGGGCTTGCGGTTGAACATTTTTGCAAATGGGTTGACGACGGACATGGTGCGGCCTTACAGAAAAACTCAAGCACTGATGCTGAGGAAAGCGGGGTGTTGGGACAGGGCTTGCAGGTTGAGCTCCTGCCATTGGACTCCCTGGGAATCCAGATACGTGGTGCCGTAGAACGGGGGCGCGTCTTCGGCGGGGGGCTCGGAGGAAACGAAGGCTTCCGTGCCGCGCAGGCCGGCCAGGCGATCGACCAGCAGCGCGGCGTTCACATCGAGCACCGCATTGAAAGCCAGCAGGCTGGCATCGGCCAGCGCCTGCTCGGTGCGATTGGACGGCAAACCGAGCAACCCTGCCAGATCGACCACGCCGATCAGCGAGCCGCGCAGGTTGGCCACCCCGAGGAACCAGGCATGGGTATAGGGCACGGCTTGCACGCCCGCCCAGGGAAAGATCTCTCCCGACTGGCCCAGCGGCAGCAGGAAACGGCGCCCCGCCGACTCGACGGCCAGCCAGGACGAAACAGACACACCCTCGCCCCGCGCCGCCTGCAGGCGGGCTGCAAGGCGGGTCTGGAGCTCTCTCAGCGCTTCACGGTTGGCCATGGACGGTCCGGGCGCTTTTAGTTCAGTGCGTCGATCTTGGCTTGCAGCTCGGCAGGATCCACCGGCTTGGTGATGTAGCCGCGAGCGCCCTGGCGCATGCCCCACACCCGGTCGGTTTCCTGGTTCTTGCTGGTGCACATGATGATCGGCACGTCAGCGAACTGGGGGTCGCGGGTGATGGCGCGCGTGAGCTGAAAGCCGTTCTGGCCCGGCATCACGACGTCCATGAGGATCAGGTCGGGCTTTTCTTCCGCGAGGCGGCGGAAGGCTTCTTCGGCATTTTCCGCGGTGCGGACCTGCATGCCCTTTTTTTGCAGCAAGTCGGTCAGAAACATCAACTCGGTCTTCGAGTCGTCAACGACCAGTACTTTCTGGATAGGCATTACATCGCTCCTTGTTGGGCATTACCGAACTGCTGAACTGCTTTCAGCAGCTGGTCTTTGGTAAATGGTTTGGTGAGATATTCCTGGCACCCCACCATGCGTCCACGCGCCTTGTCGAAAACGCCGTCCTTGGAGGAGAGCATCACGACGGGCGTGTCGGCGAAGCGCGCGTTGCGCTTGATGATGGCGCAGGTCTGATAGCCGTCCAGCTTGGGCATCAGGATGTCGCAGAAGATCAACTGGGGCTGGTAGTCGTTGACCTTGGCCAAGGCATCGAAGCCATCGTCGGCGAGCAGCACTTCGTGGCCACCCTGCTTGAGAAAGATTTCTGCGCTGCGGCGGATGGTATTGCTGTCATCCACGACGAGCACCTTGAAGGATGCGCCTGTTGTAGTCAATTTCGTCACCGCTCCTGAAGGGGAAATAACAACGCTGGCAGGAGCCGCGCCTCAGATCTGGACCATTTCGAAGTCTTCCTTGCGAGCGCCACACTCCGGACAGGTCCAATTCATGGGCACTTGATCCCACGGCGTATTGGGCGCTATTCCGTGCTCAGGAGAACCTGTTGCCTCGTCATATATCCAACCGCAAATCAAGCACATCCAGGTTTTAGGGTCCGTCACAGCTTAAATGGCCTTCACATAGAATGCAACGATTGTATCCAAGCATCTCAACGGGAAGGCAGTTTCCGTGCCAACCGTTACGCTGGTGCGGCGCCATGACCACAGATTCCCCCCTCCCCCCAGACCTCTCCCCATCCCCCGATGAAGCCGACGACGACGGCGCCACCCCCGCCTGCGTGATGGTGTTCAACGCCAACGACCCGAGCGGGGCCGGCGGGCTGACGGCGGACATCGCCACCATCGCCTCCGTGGGTGGCCACCCGATCGCGGTGGCCACGGGCGCCTACATCCGCGACACGGCCGAGATCTTCGACCACTACGCCTTCGACGACGAGGCGGTGGCCGAGCAGGCCCGCACCGTGCTGGAAGACCTCACCGTGCAGGCCATCAAGGTGGGCTTCGCGGGCAGCCCCGAGAACCTGAGCGCCATCGCGTCCATCGCGTCCGACTACGACGACGTGCCCGTGATCGCCTACATGCCCAATCTGTCCTGGTGGCGGGACGACCTCATCGACCAGTACCTGGACGCCTTTCAGGAACTGCTGCTGCCCCAGGTCTCGCTGTTGGTAGGAAACCACAGCACCCTGTGGCGTTGGCTGCTGCCAGACTGGACCAGCGAGAAAAAGCCTTCCGCGCGCGACCTGGCCATGGCCGCCTCCGAGCTGGGCGTGCCTTATGTATTGGTGACCGGCATTCCCGCGCCCGAGCAGTTCGTGGAGAACGTGCTCGCCTCGCCGCAGACGGTGCTGGGCAGCGGCAAGTTCGAACTGTTCGAGGCCACCTTCGCCGGTGCCGGCGACACGCTCTCGGCCGCCCTGACGGCGCTGGTCGCCAGCGGCAACGACCTGGGCGAGGCCACGAGCGAGGCGCTCGCCTACCTGGACCGTTGCCTGGACGCTGGCTTTCGCCCGGGCATGGGCCACATCATCCCCGACCGCATGTTCTGGGCGCAGCCCGACGATGACGAGGATGACGAAGACGGCGAGCCCACTCCCGACCCCACCGCCATCGACGGCTTCGTGATGCCACCCCATGACACCCAGCACTGACCTCAACCTCTCCCTGTTCGAACGCGCCAAGGCGCTCATCCCCGGCGGCGTCAATTCGCCCGTGCGGGCCTTCAAGGCCGTGGGCGGCACGCCGCGCTTCGTGCAGCGTGCGCAAGGCGCCTACTTCTGGGACGCCAACGGCCAGCGCTTCATCGACTACATCGGCTCCTGGGGGCCGATGATCCTGGGCCACGGCCACCCGGCCGTGCTCGAGGCGGTGCAGAAGGCGGCGGTCGAGGGCTTCAGCTTCGGCGCCCCGACCGAGCGCGAGGTCGAACTGGCCGAGGCCATCATCGCGCACGTGCCGTCGATGGAGATGATCCGCCTAGTGAGCTCGGGCACCGAGGCCGGCATGAGCGCCATCCGCCTGGCGCGCGGCGCCACGGGCCGCAGCAAGATCATCAAGTTCAACGGCTGCTACCACGGCCATGCCGATGCCCTGCTGGTGAAGGCCGGCTCGGGCCTGGCCACCTTCGGCCACGCCACGAGCGCGGGCGTGCCGCCCGAGGTGGTGCAGCACACCCTGGTGCTCGAATACAACGACATCGCACAGCTGGAGGAGGCCTTCGCCCTGCATGGCCGGGACCTGGCCTGCCTGATGATCGAGCCGATCGCCGGCAACATGAACTTCGTGCGCGCCAGCGTGCCATTCATGCAGCGCTGCCGCGAGCTGTGCACGCAGTACGGCGCACTGCTGGTGTTCGATGAGGTCATGACCGGTTTCCGTGTGGCGCTGGGCAGCGCCCAAAGCCTGTACGCCCGGAGCATTCCCGGCTTCCAGCCCGACCTCACGGTGCTGGGCAAGGTGATCGGCGGCGGCATGCCACTGGCGGCGTTCGGCGGGCCGCGCGCGATCATGGAGCACCTGGCGCCGCTCGGGCCCGTGTACCAGGCCGGCACGCTGTCGGGCAACCCCGTGGCGACAGCCTGCGGCCTGGCCACGCTGCGCGAGATCGCCCGGCCGGGCTTCTACGACGCGCTGGGCGCACGCACCCGCTCGCTGGTCGAAGGCCTGGCGCAGGCCGCGCAGGCGGAAGGCGTGCCGTTCAGCGCCGACAGCGAAGGCGGCATGTTCGGCTTCTTCCTGCTGCCTGAGCTGCCGCAGAACTACCCCACGGTGATGGCGACGGACGGCGCGCGGTTCAACACGCTGTTCCATGGCTTGCTGGACCGCGGCGTGTACATCGCCCCGGCGCTGTATGAAGCCGGCTTCGTGAGCAGCGCGCACACCGCGCAGGACATCGACGAGACCGTGGCGATCGCGCGCGACGTGTTCCGTACGCTCGCCGCCCGCTAGGGACCGAGCCGCCCGCGGGGCCAACGCCGCCCACCCACGGCGCTTCGGGTGGTGCGGCGCCGCTTCGTGCGGCCGCCCTGCAAAGCAGGCGCGCAGCGCACAGTGTTCGCGAAGCCACGCATGTTGCGTGGCATTTTGACCGACGGCCCGTTCCGCCGGGATCGCGAGCACCCATGAGCCCCATCGACCTTCTTTCTTCCTTCAGTGCCTGGAACACCCACCGCAAGGCCCAGGTCCAGTCCGGAAATTCCCCGTCCTCCGCCTCGGGCACCGACAGCCAGACGCTGCAGAAAGCCATCGAGTCCCTGCTCAAGGGGTTTCTGGAAAAGCTGATCAAGGAATTGACCGGCCAGCAGGGGTCCGGTTCATCCGGCAGCTCCGGCGGCGGGTCGCCGTCCCCATCGCCATCTCCGGCACCGTCTTCTTCGCCCTCGCCCGCCGCCGCGCCTTCTTCGGGACCGTCGCCGGCACCGTCCCCCGGTGCGGCCACACCCACACCCGCGCCAGCGCCCACGCAAGCCCCGGCGCCGACGGCAGCGGCGCCCACGCCCGACCCGTCCACGATCACGAACGCGCCCAAGCCATCGCCGACGCCTGCACCGCCGCCCCCCACGGAGGTGGGTTCGGGCGGCAAGGCACCGGCGACCGCGCCGTCGTCAGCCCCCACGCCAGCCCCATCCCCGTCAACGAATTCAGCCATCACCAAGCCGCCGGCGAACATGAAGGTCGCCGAGCCCACGGGCGTGGAAGAGGTGAACAAGCCCATCATCGTGAAGGCGGGCACGACCTACGACGGGCAAGGCAAACTGTTCAACGCCGGCGCCGGGCTGAACGGCGGCGGCACCGCCGAAACGCAGTTGCCGATGTTCATCCTCGAACCGGGCGCATCGATCAAGAACCTGCAGTTCAAGGGCGGGGACGGCATCCACCTGCTGGGCGATGCCAAGCTGGACAACGTGCACGGCCTGCAGACCGGGGACGACTTCGTCACCGTGGACGGCGCGGAGAACAAGGCGGTCGACGCCCAGCGCGCCGGCATCTCGGCGAAGGACCTTCCGAGCGGCCCGGCCCAGGTGGAGATCACGAACTCGTCGTTCCAGAACAGCCACGACAAGGCGATCCAGATCAACGGCGACGTGAACCTGAAGCTCCAGGGCATCTACGCCGACAACATCGGCCAGCTGGCGGTCACGCGCGGCGGCTACCCGATCACGGCGAACGTGGACATCTCCGATTCGACCTTGCAGAACCTCAAGGCCTTCACCTTCCGCTTCGACTCCAAGCACTCCACCATCAACATCTCGAACACCGACGTGGACGGTGGCAAGACGCCGGTGAACGTGATGGCGGGCGACCCCAGCAAGGTGCACGGCGCCGGCAGCGTGCGCCAGTCCGTCCAGACCGTCGGGTGACCTGACGCGCCACAACGGCGAAGGCCCTGCCAGCGCAGGAAGGCAGGGTCGGCCTTTCCCGCGCTGGCAGGGCCTTCGCGCTTGGGGGAGGTTCCTGCCGACCGGCTCAGTGGCGGAAGTGGCGCACGCCGCTGAACACCATGGCCACGCCGCGCTCGTCGGCGGCGTCGATCACTTCCTGGTCGCGCATGCTGCCGCCGGGCTGGATGACGCAGGTCGCGCCCGCGTCCACCACCACGTCCAGGCCATCGCGGAAGGGGAAGAACGCGTCGCTCGCCACCACCGTGCCGGCCAGCGACAGGTTGGCGTGCTGCGCCTTGATGCTGGCGATGCGCGCCGAGTCCAGGCGGCTCATCTGGCCCGCGCCCACGCCCATCGTCATGCCGCCCTTGCAGAACACGATGGCGTTGCTCTTGACGTACTTGGCGACCTTCCAGGCGAACAGCAGGTCTTCCATCTCTTCCAGCGTGGGCTGCTTTTTCGTGACGACCTTGATGTCGATCATCGACAGCTCATGGTTGTCGGCCGACTGCAGCAGCATACCCGAGCCGATGCGCTTGGCATCCATGGCATTGCGGCCGCGGTGCCAGGGCGTGTTGCTGCCCAGGGCGTATTCCGCCGCGTCCAACGCCGGAGGCAGCGCGATCTTGAGCAGGCGCACGTTGGCCTTGGCCTTGAAGACATCGAGCGCATCAGCCGTGAAGTCGGGGGCCATCAGCACCTCCACGAACTGCTTGGCGATCTGCTGCGCCGCGGCGCCGTCCACCGGGCGGTTGAAGGCGATGATGCCGCCGAACGCGCTGGTGGGATCGGTCTGGAACGCCTTGCCGTAGGCGCCCAGGGCATCGAGCCCCACGGCCACGCCGCACGGGTTGGCGTGCTTGACGATCACGCAGGCCGGCACGTCGAAGCTCTTGACGCATTCCCAGGCGGCGTCGGCGTCGGCGATGTTGTTGTACGAGAGTTCCTTGCCCTGCAGCTGCACGCCGGTGACGATGGAGCCGGGCGCGGGGTACAGGTCGCGGTACAGCGCGGCCTGCTGGTGGCCGTTCTCGCCGTAGCGCAGATCCTGCACCTTGGTGAAGATGCCGTTGCTCTGGCCGGGGAAGGCCGTGCGGGCGGGCACGTAGTCCTCGGCCAGCTTCTCGGCCTCGAACGTGACGGACGAGAGGTAGTCGCTGATGGCCGCGTCGTACTGCGCGATGCGGTTGAACGCGGCGACCGACAGGCCGAAGCGCAATGCATCCGACAGCTTGCCCGACGCCTTCAGCTCGCCCAGCACGCTCTCGTACTGCGCGGCGTCGGTCACCACGCCCACGTCCTTCCAGTTCTTGGCAGCGCTGCGCACCATCGCGGGCCCGCCGATGTCGATGTTCTCGATCGCATCGGCCAGCGTGCAGCCGGCCTTGGCCACCGTGGCCTCGAAGGGGTAGAGATTGACCACCAGCAGGTCGATGGTGTCGATGCCGTGCGCGGCCAGCGCGGCCATGTGCTCGGGCAGCTCGCGGCGCGCCAGCAGGCCGCCGTGCACCTTGGGGTGCAGCGTCTTGACGCGGCCGTCCAGCATCTCGGGGAACTGCGTGACCTCGGCCACTTCGGTCACGGGCAGGCCGGCCTTGGCCAGCAACTGGGCGGTGCCGCCGGTGGACAGCAGCCGGATGCCCAGCGCGTGCAGGGCCTGGGCGAATTCAACGATGCCGGTCTTGTCGGAGACGGAGAGAAGTGCGTTCATGGCAGGGGGTGGGGTTTGATTGAAATCGGGCTTCAGCACAATATCCACTAGGGCATTACGCTATTAAATTTATAGCAACTGAATTACAGCAGCTTGTGCTCCACCAGCTTCTTGCGCAAGGTGTTGCGGTTCAGTCCCAGCCATTCGGCCGCGCGAGACTGGTTGTTGTCGGCGTGGCTCATGACCACTTCCAGCAGGGGTTTTTCGACCACGCGCACCAGCATGTCGTACATGCCGTCCGGTGTCTCGCCCCCTAAGTCGCGAAAGTAGCCCTGCAGGCTCTCCCGCACGCATTCTTCGATGTGTTTCTTGCTCATGCCGCCAGGTCTTCCTGTTTTTCGCTGGGGTCTGCGTCCTCGGTGTGCGCGGGGGGCAGCCGGTCCATCCGTTGCCCGATCGCATCCAGATAGTGGGCCACCGCGTGCCACTGTTCGGAGCAGTCCTCGATGGTGTTGATGTGTTGCCTGAACGCCTCGCCGCCGGGCAGGGCCCGCACGTACCAGGCGATGTGCTTGCGCGCGCTGCGCATGCCGGTGAACTCGCCGTAGAGGCGATAGTGGTCCTGCAGGTGGTCCAGCAGCAGGCGCCGCACCTCGGCCACCAGCGGCGGCGCGAGATGCTCGCCCGTGGCGAGGTAGTGGCCGATCTCGCGGAAGATCCACGGCCGGCCCTGCGCCGCGCGCCCGATCATGATCGCGTCGGCGCCCGTGGCGGCCAGCACCTCGCGCGCCTTCTCGGGCGAGGTGATGTCGCCGTTGGCCACCACCGGCACGCGCACCGCGGCCTTCACGGCGGCGATGGTGTCGTATTCGGCCTGGCCACGATAGCCCTGCTCTCTCGTGCGGCCGTGCACCGTCAGCATCTGGATGCCCACGCCCTCGAACGCCCGGGCCAGGGCCACGGCGTTCTTGTGCTCCTGGCTCCAGCCGGTGCGCATCTTGAGCGTGACGGGCACGTTGCGCGGGGCACAGGCCCCGACGACGGCCTCGGCGATTTCCAGGGCCAGGGCCTCGTTCTGCATCAGGGCGGAGCCCGCCCATTTGTTGCAGACCTTCTTGGCCGGGCAGCCCATGTTGATGTCGATGATCTGCGCGCCCCGGTCCACGTTGTAGAGCGCGGCCTCGGCCATCATCTGAGCGTCGGTGCCGGCGATCTGCACGGCGATGGGGCCGGGCTCGCCCTCGTGGTTGGCCCGGCGCGAGGTCTTGAGGCTGTCCCACAGGTCCTTGCGCGACGTGACCATCTCGCTCACCGCGTAGCCCGCCCCCAGCGCCTTGCACAGCTGGCGGAACGGCCGGTCCGTGACGCCCGCCATCGGGGCGACGAACAGGCGGTTCGCCAAAGGAATGTGGCCGATGTGCATGGGAGGGGGGAGGCAGCGCGTGCTGAAAAAGGAGGCAGGATTGTAGCTGCTCAAAATTTCAGCAAATGAAAAGTGCGTCCGGCGCCGCCACGGCCCCCCATCGGCGGCCCGCCGCGCCGTTCTTCAGCGCGCCCCGCGGCGCTCGCGGGCCATGTGCTGCAGGTAGCTCACCAGATCGTCCAGATCGCTGTCGCTGAGCCGGTCCGGCGCGAAGCTGGGCATCGACTGCCCGGGCCATTGGCGCACGCTGGCCGGGTTGCGCACCAGCTGGCGCAGCGCCTGCGGCTGGAAGTACTCCACGGGGCTCATCGGCAGGTTCAGGTCGGGCCCCAGGCGCGCTTCGCCGCCGCCGTTCATGGTGTGGCAGACGAAGCACTGCGCCACGAAGATCGCCTGGCCGCGCCGGCGCACATCGCCCGCGGGCACCTCGGGCGCGACGCCGATCCGGGGCCAGCGCTTTTCCGGTGCCTCGCGCACGTGCAGCCGGGCCACGGCATAGGGCCACTGCTCGCTGAGCACGCCGTCGGCCACCGGCCAGACGATGTAGAACGGTCCGGGGCCCGACGCCTTGCCCGGCAGCACAGGCCAGGGCGCACCGGCCGGCTCGACCGCCAGCCAGGCCTGGCCCCGCCCCGGGCGCAGCACCAGCGCGCCGGGCAACTGGGCGACGAAGCCATCGAGCGCGACCGCCTCCAGCACGTCGCCCGCGCCCAGGCCCAGGCCGTTCAGCACGGCGGCCAGGGGCACGGCGCGGTAGCGCATGGGCCGGTGGTAGGCCACGTCCGCCGGCACGTCGATGTCGCGCGCCTCGGGGTGGCGCAGCAGCGTTTCGGTATCGACCTGCCGGGCACCGCCCGGCCCCTCAAGATGCAGCGTGGCGGCCTGCGCCGCACCGGCCAAGCAGCAGGCCAGGCCGAGCGCGCCCACGGCCAGCGCCCGGCGCACGGCCGGGACGGAAACATCGAACCATTGCATGGTGGGGAACCTCCTCTTGTATGGGTGTGCGGCGGCGGCCCACCGGCGGGCCGCACCGCGGCGCGATCGTAGCGGAGCCCAAGCGCCTGTCTGACAGCGAAGGCTCGCCAGCGTCCCCTAAACTGCGCCCCAGTTATGGAAATCTGGATGAACCACCTCATGGACCTGCTGGCGCTGCCCCAGTACGGCCTCAGCACAGTGTTCATGGTGTCGTTCATCTCCGCCACGCTGCTGCCGCTGGGCTCCGAGCCCGCGGTGTTCGGACTCATCAAGCTCAACCCGGAACTCTTCTGGCCTGCCGTGGTGGTGGCCACCGCAGGCAACACGCTGGGCGGCGCCGTGAGCTGGTGGATGGGCCTGGGCGCGCACAAGGCCGTGGACCGCGCCCGGGGCGAGCATTCCAATCCCCGCGCCCTCGCCTGGCTGCAGCGCTTCGGCCCCAAGGCCTGCCTGCTGAGTTGGCTGCCCGTCGTGGGCGACCCGCTGTGCGCGGTGGCCGGCTGGCTCAAGCTGCCCTTCTGGCCCTGCGTGGCCTACATGGCGGTGGGCAAGTTCGGGCGCTACCTGGCCATGACGGCCGGGCTGCTGTACCTCTGGCCCGAGGCGGGGCGCTGAATCCCATTTGCTATTAATTCAATAGCAATATGCCCTAGTGGAATATGCGCTGGCGGCCTTTTTGCTCCCAATTCCTTTGAACGCCCTGGACCGCAGTCCCCTTGCGCCCGGCATGCGCCAGCACCGCGGTCCGTCCATGCGGGCAGGCAGGCTTTCTCGCCCGCCGTCCCTTGAGACACCCGCCGGTGGGGATGGAGGCACCCGCCGGTGAGGCCCCTGAAAGTCCCCTACCCCGGCCTGACCGGCCCCGGCTCGAAGTGGAGGATGGCCGAGGTGCCCACCGAGACCGACGACTCCAGCACCAGCCGCCAGCCGAACCGCTCGCAGATGCGCTGGGTCAGGAACAGGCCCATGCCTGCGCCCCCGGAGCGCTTGCGCGATTGCTTCAACGACTCGGTGAATCGGTGGGCGGACTGCGCCGTGTCGAAGCCGCACCCGGTGTCGCGGATGCACAGCGTGGCGCCGGTGATCGAAACATGGATCTCGCCCTCGTGCGTGTGCTCGGCGGCGTTGCGCAACAAGTTCCCCGCTGCGATGCGCACCATGGATTCGGGCGCCATCAAGGTGGTTGGCTCCAGCGCATCGAGCACATAGCGCACGGGCTTTCCGGACAGCAGATAGGCGTGGTCGCGCACCAGGTCGGGAACCAGCGCGTGCAGTAACGTGACCTGCCGGCGCTCTTCGGGGCTGGGCTCGCGCGACAGGTACAGCAGCGCCTCCATGATCTGGGTCAGGTTCTCCACCGCCTCGTCGATGCGGTGCAGGGGCCGCTGGGCGCGTTCGGGCAAGGCCTGCTGGTGCAGCACATCAGCCGCCCCGGAGATGATGGCCAGCGGCGTGCGGAATTCATGGCTGGCTTGGTCGAGCAGGCTGCGCTCGCGCTCCACCGCCAGCTCCACCCGCTCGAGGTGCGCGTTGGCCTCTTGCGCAATCACGTTGAGCTCGCTCTTGCGGTAGCGCACCGGCAGGCGCTGCGAGGGTTTCAGCGGATCGAGCTCGCGCATGCGCCGCGCCAGGTCCTGCACGGGCCGGGTCAGGCTCAGTTGAAGCCACCAGATCACCGCACCGATCATCAGGAGGTTGAACAGCATGAACAGCACGCTGAGCTGGACGCTGCGGTTCTGCTCGTCCTCCAGTTCGGTCAGATCGATGGACATGATCAGCCGGCCCTGCGGCACGGCCGTGACCATGACCGTGTAGCTGCGGGCGCGGTCCACCGCATCGCCTGCGCTGGCGAATGGCGCCTTGCGGGGCGTGAGAATCGAAACCGCGACTGCGAACGTCGAAGGATCGGCGATCTGTTCGATCTGGCCTTCGGTGTAGTACCCCGGGGCCAGCGCGGCGAAGAACGCCGGCATGCCGGGCGCTGCCGTGGCGCCGCTTGGCAGCAGCCAGCCCTTGACCGTGCCCTGGGTCGGCAGCGTGTCGCTCAGATCGGGCCGAGACGACTGCAGGACGCTGCGCGTGCCCGACTCCAGCAGGTGGTGCCAGATGGGGTGCTCGACCAGGCCCTGGCTCAGCTTGCACTGCACCAGCAGCGCCAGGGCGAGCATGGCGCCGAACATCAGCAAGGTGGCGTTGATCAGCCACTGCAGGCTCTGCACGCGCCATGGCCACTTCACGCCGAAGCCCCGCCCAGCCGGTAGCCGGCCCCGGTGACGGTGTGCAGCAGCCGGGCTTCGCCGGGCTGGTCGATCTCGCGCCGCAGCAGGTGCATCCTGGATCGCAGCAGGTCTGCGTCGGGAACGTCCTGGCCCCAGATCAGGCGCTCCAGCCGGTCGCGGCGCACAGTGCCCGGCGATTCGCGCATCAGCAGCTCCAGGATGTTTCGGGACGTGCCCGACAGCGCGACGGTGCGCGTGCCCCGCGTCACTTCCAGCGTGTCCAGGTGGTAGGCCAGATCGCCCACGCGCAAGGTGCGCCCGGCCGCCGCCCGGGCCTGGGCACGGCTGATCATCACCCGCAGGCGGATCTCCAGCTCGGGCAGGGCCACCGGCTTGACCAGGTAGTCGTCCGCCCCGTTCTCGAAGCCCAGCAGCTTGCCTTCCAGCTGGTCCTTGGCGGTGAGCATGATGATGGGGGTCACGCAGGCATGCTCCTGCCGCAGCTTGCACAGAACGCTCATGCCGTCCATCCGGGGCAGCATCCAATCCAGGACGATCGCGTCGTACCGGTTGCGGATGGCCAGATCCAGGCCCGAGTTGCCATCAGGCGCCGCATCCGGCACGTGCCCGCAGGCCTCCAGGTAGTCGAAGATGTTCGCGGCCAGCGCGCGGTTGTCCTCGATGATGAGGACTTGCAGGGGGACGGGATGGGCGAGGCTGGCGTTCACTGGACAGGCAGTTTCACAGCAAGGGGATGGAAGGCCGCGGCGGTCAGTCACGCCGGCAGAAGCCCTGCACAGACACCAGGGCGCCGGCGGCGATGCCGAAGACCGCACCCAGCAAAGCCAGGTTGATGCCCCACTTGAGGGCATTGTAGAGAGGGCGATTGCGCTCGCGCAGCTGCTTTCCCCGGGCGCGCACGGGGGCGAGCGCGGCGAACAAGGCACTGGCGAGGCCGCGCCGGTCGCGGGCATCGTTGGGCGTCTGGACCGCGCGGGCCAGCAGCGAATACGCCGCATTGAAAACGCGCCTGGGCAGCGCCATCGGCCTGCGCACGTCGCACATCAGGATGAGCCTCGGCGCGTCGGTGTCGTTGGTCACGAAGTGCAGGTAGGTCTCGTCGAACACGAAGGCCTCGCCATCGCGCCAGGCCCGCTCGATGCCATCGACGTTGATGAAACACTGCGCCGCATTGGGCGTTGCGAGCCCCAGGTGGTATCGCAGCGAGCAGCCCAGCGGATCGGCGTGGGGCGTGAGCCCCGAGCGCGGGGGCAACACGGCGAACATGGCCGCCCGGATGTCGGGAAACCGCGAGAGGATCTCCAGGGTTCGGGGGCAACTGGCGCTCGCCGACGGATAGGTGTAGCCATACCAGTGCAGGTAATAGCGGCTCCAGCCGTATTTGTAGAAGGTGCGAAAGCCCACATCGAACGACGCGGGCGAGCCCTGGCGCCGCGCCTCGTCGAATCCCCCGTGCGCCTGCATGACCAGGGCTTCATCGCGCAGGGTTTCCCAGTGCTGCGCCAACTGCGCAAGCGGGGCGCAGCGATCGACCGGCACGAACGGGCCACGGGCCCAGCGCCGGGTGAAGAGATACAGCACGGCATTGGGCAGCGCGAACACCGGCCAGCTCTTGCGCCAATACTGCTGCAGGCTGGCGTACCGCGCCCGGCCCCGGAACCGGTACACATAGGGGAACCTCTCAAAACCCATCCGGTCCCTTGTTGATCGAGAATGCGTGCTCCATCCTTTGCCATGATCACTCCCCGTAGCGCCCTGAAGTTCGACCTGTTCGCTGAGGCCTCGCGCCAACACAAGAGAGATGAGGTGGGCGATCCGCTGCAGGTGATCGCGCGGCACATCGACTTCGCAGAACTGGCCCGGCTGGTGGATGCCTTGATCGAACGCGGGGGTGGCCGCCGGGGCGGTCGGCCCGCCTACCCCACCGAGGTGATGGTGCGCATCCTGGTGTTGAAGCGGCTGTACAACCTGTCCGATGAGCAGATGGAGTATCAGTTGCTGGACCGGGGGAGCTACCAGCGGTTTTGCCTGTTGCAGGATGCGATGAACGTGCCGGACCGCAACACGATCTGGCGCTTTGGCGAGCGCCTTGGCGTGGGCGGGGCAACGGCCTTGTTCCAGGGGGTGGATGCCCAACTGCAGCGCCACGGCTACATCGCCCGGGGCGGGCAAGCCATTGATGCCACGCTGGTGCCCGCGCCCCGACAGCACATCGGCCAGCAGGAGCGGCGAACGCTGGCACAAGGCGGGCAGCCGGACTGGAGCCAAGCGCGACGCAGGCAAAAGGATGTGGAGGCCACGCACACGAAGAAGCACGGCAAAAGCCACTTCGGCTACAAGCTCAGCGTGAGCGTGGACCTCAAGCACGGCTTCATCCGCCGCCTCGCCACGGGCACGGCCAGCGAGCACGACGGGCACCACTTCGATGAGGTGCTGGACATGCACAACACCGGGCGGGCAGTGCATGCGGACAAAGCCTACCCGAGCCGCCAAAGGTGCCAGATGCTGAAAGTGCTGGGATTCGTGGATGCGATGCAGCGCCGTGCGCAGGCGGGCCGACCACAGAGCGAATGCCAGAAGGGGCGCAACCAGCGCATCGCAAAGAAACGAGCCAAGGTGGAGCACGTGTTCGCCGGTATCCGCCACCTGGGGGGCAAGTTCGTGCGCACCATCGGACAGGCGCGCGCCACGGTGGGGATGACGATGATGGCCGCCTGCTACAACATGAAGCGACTGGCCTGGTTCCTGCATCGGGGCGTGGATGCTTTCTTCAAGCCCGCCACTGGCAAGGCACAAGTGCGCCTGCAAACGGTGAAAGCCTGAGCCACCGGGCCTGCAAGGCCCCTCATGCACCCAGGCGCAGACCGTTGCTGGGCCTCATCACGCTCAAACGGCTACTGGCGCCCACTCCTCCCTATTCGGATTCGTCAAACATGGGGTTGTGAGAGGCTCCCATAGGCCATGGCCACCAACCAGGCCCCGGCAAGGCCCGCCAGCACGGCGGCGATCACAGCGCCGCTCCGGTTGCGCCATCGGCGCTGGCTGCTACCCCTGTCAGCGGCAGCGGGTCCGGTGCCTGCTCGCCACGGCCCGCCGTGCGCAGGCTGCCGTGGCCGTACACGGACATGTAGGCCTTGGCCAGCAGCCAGCTCCCGGCCGGGGAGGCCGGCCTGATCGCATTCGCGGCGCCGCCCACGGTCGCGCCCGCCCCCACGGAAGGCACCGATGCCTGTCGTTCCGGACCGCCGCGCATCAGAAGCTCCTGGACAGGCCGAACATCACCGACCCTTCGCCGTTCGTGCCGGCCTTCAGGAGCGGGCTGTTCGTGATCTTCTTGGGCAGCACCTTGTATTGCAGCGCCGTCATGAACTGCCAGTGCTGGCCGATCGGGTGCACGTAGGTCAGGCCCAGCTTGGGGATCGTCGCCGCACCGGGCTTGTAATCGACCACGCCCCGCGCCACTTCTTCGTTCAAGGTGCCGTAGTAGTAGTTGGCCATGTCCTTGGACAGATGACTCACGCTGATGCTGGGGGTGAGGCGCCCCCGGCCGAGCTGGAAGCCGTAGCCGTACCTGGCACTCAGCTCGAACCCTTCGCTCGCGCCCGTGACGTCGGCCTTGGCGGACAACTCGAACTCGCCGGCCGCGCCGCGCCAGGACGCGGCCACGCCCAGGTCCAGGCCGTTATCCCGGTCTTCCAGCAGGCTGCGGTTGATGCCGTTGCGCGCCAGCTCCTGCACGCCGAAGTCCTTGGCCGAGATGCCGTCGGTGCGCAGCGAGGCGATGGCATCCAGGCTGAAGCCCTTGCTGTGCATCAGATGCGCGCCGGCGGTCAGCCCGCGAAAGTAAAACCGTTCGCCTTCATAGCGGATCAGCGGCAACGCGGTGGTCTTGGTGCCTTCGCCGGCATAGGGGCTGTCCTTGACCATGAGCCCCAGGCCCAGGCCCCAGCGCGGGGACGAGGGCGACTCGGATTGCGATGCGGTCTGCGCCGTGGCAAGCATGGGCAGGGTGAGGAGGCAGGCCAGGACGGAGCAAGAGGTGTTCATAAGCGCCAGAAGTGCTGAAGGGTTCCAAAGATGTGCCGCGCACCGGGAACGAGAGGCCGGCACCGACCGGAATCGTTCGCCCGGGTGGGCAGCCATCGCAGCGTACGGATGGCATGTCGCAAGAATGTCGCGGCACTGCGCGGTGCCACGCTCATGCGGGCCCGGCCACGGCGGCCGGGCGCACTTCGGCGCTCAAGGGAAGGATGGACGATGCGGCACAGCGGCTCCGATGCACAGTGCCCGCGAAGAACGGTCAGCGGTCAGGGGCCAAGGCGCCGCACGGGTCCGGGCCGGGATGGACCTGCGGGAAGCAGGCATCGGCGCGAAGCCCGCGCCAGTCACCCCTGGCTTTGCGGCGATGGAGGAGAGCCGGTCGCCGGGACCGCTTGCGGCTCGGATTCAGGGGGTTCGGCCAGCGCTTCGGGCGATGCTTCCAGCGGCTCGACACCGTCGCGCAGCACCCCGTTGACCTCCGCGCCGAAGATCAACGTGGTGGCGCTGATGTACAGGAACACCAGCGTGGCCACCACGCCCGCGAAACTGCCGTAGACCAGCGCGAGCTTGCCGGCGCTGCGCAGCGTGTACGACAGGGTGGCGGCCGCCCCCACCCACATCGCCGCGCCCACGATGGCGCCCGGCACCACGGTGCGCAGCCGCTGCCGCAGGTCCGGCAGCCAGCCGTAGAGCAGCGCGTACAGCACCGTCAGCACCAAAAACGCCGAGCCGTAGCGCACGCTGTTGCGCAGCCAGGGCGTCTCCTGGCCCACGCCCACGTTGCGCTCCAGCAGTTGCCACACGTAGGGCATGACGATCACCGAACTGAACGCCGCGAAAATGCCGCCGCCCACCACCACCGTGAACACCGCCACCTTGATGCGCGCCTTCCAGAACGGCAGGCCGCGCTCGATGCCGTACGAGCGGTTGAGCGCCGTGCGCACCGCCTGCATGCCCGACGACGCCGTCCACAGCGTGACCAGAAAGCCGATCGCCAGCAGCGCCTGGTTGCGCTGCGCCAACACCTGCTGGATCACCGGCTGCATCGCATCGCGCACCACCGGCGGCGCGTATTCCAGCACGCGCTGGGCCAGCGCCGCCGCATCCCCCGGCTCGCCCACATAGGCCGCCGTGGCCGACAGCAGGATCAGCAGCGGGAACATCGCCAGCACCGAGGAGAACGCCATGCTCCCGGCCTGGTTGGCGCTCTGGTGGAGGATGTAGTTGCGGACCGCCAGGGCGATGACGGGCAACCCCGGAACGGACCAGGCGATTTGCCGCACGCGGTGCAGGATGGTCTTCGGTGCCATGCGTTTGTCCAACTCTGCATCCTTCTTCGTTCCGCCGATCGACCGGCGCTCATGTGAAACCAACCCATCGACACGCGAAGCGCCAGGAGAACCTGCGGCGCGGGGACGCACCCGCTGACTGTCGCCCAAGCCACGCAGGCCCTCTGTAGGACTCGAAGAACATCCTAAGCCCGCCCAAGGGGGCCCGCCGGACCAAGATGCCAACGCCGCTGGCTGCAGCGCGCAAGCTCTTGGACAGCCTGCACAGGTTACAGATGCATCCAGTAGTGACCGATCCAATATTCCGAACAGCGGAAAGATAGACTGCGCGCGGTCGTTTCCGGAGAAGTCCGGACGACCGGGTTCATTTCAATCAATACAACGGAGGAATTTCATGAAACTATTTCTGTGGGGCCTGGGAATGGCCCTGGCGCTGATCGCCCCCGGGGCGCAGGCGCATGGGAGCGCAGTAGCAGAAGCATTAGCAGCAGACGGCCGCTGGACCCGGCTGGTCACCACGGGCGAGGGGCCGTCCGTGCGCTCGACGCCCGCCGTGGCGCCGGTCCTCGGGTCCATCTACCTGTTCGGCGGGGTCAAGGACGATTT
Organism: Acidovorax sp. GBBC 1281; assembly: GCF_028473645.1. Taxonomy (NCBI): domain Bacteria; kingdom Pseudomonadati; phylum Pseudomonadota; class Betaproteobacteria; order Burkholderiales; family Comamonadaceae; genus Acidovorax; species Acidovorax sp. GBBC 1281. The sequence continues at coordinate 881,930 of NZ_CP097269.1, read as the reverse complement.
CGCCAGCGGCGAGAACACGTTCTACGACGACCTGTACCGCTTCGACCCCCGCCTGGCCCGGTGGACGCCGCTGTCGCCCTCCGGCGCCAAGCCGCCGGCCCGGGCCTTCGCCGCGAGTGCCGCCGTGCCGGCGTAGCACTGGATGCTGGTGTTCGGCGGCGCCAACTACAGCGCCGACCTTTCCTCGCTCACGTTCTTCGACGACCTGTGGGCCTACAGCGCCCTGCTGAACCGCTGGACGCAGTTGCAACCTGGCAATCCGGGGCCTTCGGCCCGATCGCGCCCCGCCCTGTGGGTGGATGGCGAGAAGGTCTATGTGTTCGGCGGCATCCAGACCGACTTCCACACCTTGAACGACCTGTGGGCCTTCGACCTGCGCACCAACCTGTGGACCCAGATCATCGCCAACGGAGACGCTAACTCGCCGACCTCGCGCCATGAGGCGGCGGTGGCCGGGCGTGCATGGGACGGGCAATTGACGCTGTACGGCGGGCAATTCAGCGACAGCGACGGCTTCGTCTCGTTGAACGACACCTGGCGTTTCGACCTCGCCACCCGCCAGTGGCAGAACATCACGCCCGCCGAAGCCGACAATGTCGATGCGCCCCGCCACCAGGGATCGACCGTGCAGATCGGCCACGCGCTGCTGATGGCCGGGGGCGACCTGCCGGGCGGCAGTTCCGGCTGCGGCGCCGCGTTCCCGCAGAACGCCACGTCCGAACTGTGGCGCTTCAACCTGCACGACCGCACATGGCGCCTGCTGGCCCCGGGCGGTGATGCCTTCCCGGCGATCAAACGCACCAACGCGGCCGCCGTGGGCGGCGTGATGTATGTGTTCTCGGGCTTTGGCTTCTCGTGCCAGAACGATGAGGGCGGACAGGTGTGGAACCCTGACGTCTACGCGTTCCGGCCCCGCTGACCGGGGGCGCCCGGGGGCTGCGTCAGGCAGCCTTCGGGCGCGGGTCTGGGCGGGCAGGCATGAACAGGATTCGATGGGTAGTAGTCTTTGGTCTAACGCTTGAGCCCTCTGGTCGGCTCCAGAAATACATCGGATAAACGTGAGCACCGACGAACAGGCGGGCGCTGTAATCGACTAGAAGGTGCATTGGCTTGGTCAACTTGAAGGTCGACTATGCAGCGGTTGCTGCCGGTCCGCCTGATCACCCTGAGGGAAAGTCTCAGCCAAAGCGGAAATTCGTTCGAAACGGCCGGCGGCTCAAAAAGGACTATTCGTCTTCCGGAGGGCCGTAGTCCAGCTCGACCTCGAACCCACTTAGGGAGTAGCGGCCGTCAGCGATCTCGATGTCGGTGTCCCAGTCGCTCGGTTCAGTTTGCAGATGCACGTCGGAGCAGGTCAGGAAGACCTCGACATCGACCTCTTCTTCAGAGCTGAACTCTTGAGATCCGAGGCTGAGTTCCTCTTTATCGATGGAGTCCCATGCAAAGAATTCGCAGGACACCTCTACACTCGCCTTGACGCGCACCGTCAATTCGACGATCCATGTGATGGGCTCGCCTTTCACAGACCAGACGCTTGTGTCTCCGTCGATGCTGTACTCGACGACATTGGCATCGTAGGCCTCCGCCTCAACCCGGTACGACGAACCTGTGTAAACCTCCGAAGCGTCCCAGTTCGCGTTGGCAATGTGTTGGCTTAGCGAGTGCGCGAGAGCAATACCCAATGGCGAACCGCCATCCTTGACCGCTGCTGCGATCTTCGTCTTGATGGATTCAGCGTATTCGTTGGTCGCAGCGAAGAGCGCTGTCAGTTCGTCGATCGAATTTGCGCAGTAGAGCGTTCCTGACTCGGCTGCGTATTGCTTCCACCCCTTGTCGTCCGACGCGATGATCCCTATGGTGTTATTGTCCTTGGCGTACTGCTCCAGCTGCCACAGGCACATGGCGTCCGGGAACTCTGACTTCTTCTTTTCGCTTAGGCCGAATGGGGGCTTCTGGGCGAAGTAGTCAGCGAACAGACTTCCCACCGCGTCCACTCCCGCCGTGGGCAGAACGGCGCCTCGGCACTGGGCCGTGTAGTCATGAACCTGCTGAGTGAACCGCTGAGTGGCTGCGCTAATGGCGTTAAGCCGTTCAACAGACTCCCGGACCTCCGAGACGTCAATTGTTGTCAGCCGGTGCAGTTCATCAGCCGCACCTGCCAGAACCTTGTGCGCCTTGTGTACTGATTCCATCCGATGCTTAACGATCTCGCTGACCACGATCTCCGGCAACTGCAGTCCGATCGACTCAGGTAGTTGATTGGGTAGCTGATGTAGTGCGCCTTGCGCGAAGTTGTAGCCAGCGGCCTGGATGAGATTGGTGTCGATCGAGAAGAAGGTGACGTCTTCCCAGGCCTGGGCGGCAGTCGGTAGATTCTTGGGCATACCGCATTCTCACCCGCCGATGCCCCTTACGGCCCTCGCGGCGTCGCTGGAGCTCCAAGAGCCCAGATACGGCTTTGGAACTGCACGGGTCAAGGCTCTACGATTCCCAGTTCCTGAAGCCAGTTCACCCACACCAACACCCCACTGCCATATCGCCGCAGGGAGGCCTCGGAGACGCCCATCTGGAATCGCGTCTCGAAGGCTTGTCCAACATGCACACCGCTAACCTCAGAGTTTCGGCGCTTCAGCTCGACGGCGACGCGGACCGTCGGCTGTGCGAGCACCTTCAGTGCGAGCCACCTTTCTTCCAAGCCCTTCCTTGGCCGGTCAAGCAGCGCTGGGTCCACAGTAGAGGTCACGAGACGAAGCGCGTTGAGTGCGTACAGCGCATTTCGATCTGAAGGTTCTCTGATGTAGTTTGGCTCCCGCAGCCGCCTCACCACGTCAAGCACGCGCGGCGGCGGAGCTTCACCCAAAAAGAGCCTTCTCCCGGTACGCCGCCGGCGTTCGGCCTGGAACTCATTTAGGTCAGCTGGCGGGCCCTGGTCCACTCGATGGGTTACCAGATCTCCACTGTCAACGGTCAAGATACCCAGTGATTGAAACCAGAGCACCATACGTCTGGAGACCGCCGCGATTGTGGCGGGCGCGTACTCCTCCGTGGAGAACTCCGTGGACCAAAGACCTATTAGTGTGGCCAGCGGCAGTTGACGAAATCCTTTGCCATGCGCGTCAACTGCTCGACGAAGTAGCGCGTGAGAGCCGAAGAATCGAAACGCGGCCGCCAAGGATTCCTGAATGTCAGTATGCAGCAGCCGCAGGCGCTCGTTCTTCCTGTCATAGGAGCACACGCCTAACATGACCAAGTCGCGAGCCACGTTGTCGATCGTGCCGCCCTGAAGCGACAACTTGTTTGCCAGCTTCGGGACCGCAGACAGTGTTGAACAAGTTTCGATCACCAGCTTCGCTGTGCTCGGAGCCGATACCGGGACGTACCGCGCGGGAATGGCTGGCGCCTGCTTGTAGAGAACGAAGTCTCTGAAAATGTCCCAGTACAAGACAAGCTTGCCAGAGCTTCGGACAACTAGGCGCCGGTGGATGAGCGAATCAACTGTCTGGTCGCCGAACTGGTCGACCATCTTGAAGTGATCAGCCGGTGAGTCGCCTGCGATGCGTTCCAGACAAGCGATCTGCCTATGGTCGAGGTCTAAGAAGTCCTTCTTAAACAGCGCCTCCACATCGAGCGCTCGATCAAGGAGTTCACGCTGCGCAGCAGGTTTCAATCGCAGCACCTGGAATACGTGTACGCATAGCTTTTTCAGTAGCCAGGGATACCCCTGGCAATGCTCACCGAGCAGCCGCCGTAGTCCGTGCTCGATCGGAGTATGGAGTTCCGTGGAGAGACGGTTAAGGAGCTTGGAAATGTCACTCTTGGAAAACAGCGGCAGTTCGAATTCACGACGTCGATCGGCGCTGTTGCACAAATCGAATTGCAGACGGCATGACCCTAACCCCAGACGGACCTATGCCACAGCAGTCACCGACACGGTGTGAGGACGGCCGATCTGACTGAACCGATTGAGCAAGGCCACGCGGACATGCAGCTCCACAACCTGGCGGTCGAACGTGCGCGCGATCACCCGTTCGCCCAGTCGCTTGAAGCAGTGCATCTTCGTCTCCACAAGGCTGCGCCGGTGGTAGCCGCTCCACTTCTTCCAAATGCCGCGACCCAGGCGCTGGCACGCCCGAATGGCCTCATTACGATGCGCCGAGCCCGGACTCGACTTCTTCCAATGGCTGGCGTTCTTGCGGGGCGGGATCACCGCCATCGCGTGCCGCTCGGCAATGGCGTCCAGGCAGGCGCGCGTGTCGTAGGCGCCATCGGCACTGACGCTTTCGATGGATTCGTCAGTGGGAATCTGAGCCAGCAACCCGGGCAACATCGGCGCATCCCCAATGGCGTTGCTGGTCACCTCGATGGCGCGTATTTCCAGCGTCTGCGCGTCGATGCCCAGATGGACCTTGCGCCATTCGCGCCGGTATTCAGCACCATGCTTCTTGCGTTTTCACTCTCCTTCGCCCAGGAACTTGATGCCGGTGCTGTCCACCAGCAACTGCAGCGGCGAGTTGGTTCGCTGGTAGCTCAGTTCGACCTGCAAGGTCTTTTGGCGCCGGCAAACAGTGCTGAAGTCAGGTACCGGCCAGTCCAGCTTTGCCAGCCGCAGCAGGCTCTGCACCATGCCCAGCGCCTGTCGCAAGGGCTGGCCGAACAGGCACTTGATGCTCAGGCAGAACTGGATTGCTGCGTCCGAGAAGGTTCGGCTGCGTCCACGCCTGCCGGTCGGCGTGCCAAACCACTGCATGCCCTCATCTAGCCACATCGTCGTAAGCGCCGTCTCAGCCCCCCTCTTGACGCGGGATCGACGGAAGAACTACAGCAGGTCGCTCTCGCCGTCGTTGACCTCGTCAACGAACGTGTCGTTTGACCAAGCCAGGCCGATGGCCTTGTTCAAGCGTTTGAGCAGGACGTTGAGGCTCTCACCGTCGCGACGCACGAGCATGGCCAGGCAGTTGCTGCCATCGGCGGCCGTGGCGACGCACTCGTGCGGTGGCAGCGCACCGATCGTGATGTCGCCGCCGTCCTCGATCAGGGCCTTGATGTAGTTCGTCCGAGACATCGTCGCTCAGACCTTGATCGCGGCGAGCCGGTCGTTGATCTCGATGCTGTCGAAGGCCAACGGGTCCCAGGTATCGGCACCGATCCATTCGACCAGGTTGTCGTGCTCGGGATCGTCAGGGTTCGCCATGGCCCGCACGAACTCCGCATAGCCCGGTGCGCCTCCGCAATCCTCCGGCGGCGTTGCACAGGCACCGCCGGCACAGAACGGGAGCACGAACTGCGGCATCGGTGCGATCTTCTTCTCGACCTTGATGCGGTGGTCCCAGTAGTCCCCGAAGTCGTAGACGTAGCTCAGCGTCGACCGGTTCAGGGCAGTGGTCAGTCGCGTGCTTTCGCTGGTGATCGAGCCAGGCTCGTCGTGCATCGGGTCTGGCGTGCCATAGCGCTCGCCGTCGCCAGCGATGAACTCGTGCAGATGCGAGTGGCCCCAGCCGAAGGCAGCCTGGACCACAAGATGCAGCTTGGCCAGGGTGATCGTCTCTGGCACCAGGACGCGGCGCCAGACCTTGGGCTTGGTGCCGCGCAATTCAATGTGCAGTTGCAGGATCGCCGCTGGTGCCTTGATCCGTTGGACCTTGCTCGCCATGCTCAAGCTGCTTGTCGTTGGTCTTCGGCGTGTCGGCCGATGTTCCACGGCAGCAACTCGTCGATGCGATTGATCGGATGGTCCGCAATGCGCCCGAGCACATCGCGCAGGTAAGCCTCGGGGTCGAGCCCGTTCAGCTTGGCCGTCTCCACCAGGCTGTAGATGGCCGCGGCGCGCTCGCCCCCAGCGTCCGAGCCCATGAACATGAAGTTCTTGCGGCCCAGGCTCACGCCGCGCAGCGCGCGCTCGGCGGCGTTGTTGTCGATCTCGATGCGACCGTCGTCACGGTAGCGCGTCAACGACCGGAGCCGTGTGAGCGTGTAGCCGATGGCGCGTGCGAGTTCCGACTTGGCACACACCTGCCCGAGCATCCCTCGCAACCAGGCGAACAGTTCCTCGAGCAACGGCCCGGCTCGCGCCTGCCGCTCCCGGCAGCGCTCATCCGGTGGGCGGCCGCGGATGTCGGATTCGATCGCATACAGCGCACCGATGCGCCGAAGGGCCTGTTCTGCAACCGAGCCCTGCGCCCGCCCCTGGCTCTCGTGCAGATCCCAGAATGGTCTGCGCGCATGCGCCCAGCACGAAGCCTCGATGACGTTGCCGTTTGCATAGAGCTTGGCGAAGCCGGCATACGCATCGGCCTGCAACACGCCCTTGAAGTTCTTCAGGTGCGCCTGAGGATGTTCACCCTTGCGGTCGGGCGAGTAACGCAACCACGCCGCGGGCGCGTCTGCACTCGCAGATGACCGATCGTCACGCACGTAGACCCAGAGCCGCCCGGTCTTGGTCTTGCCCCGCCCGGGCGAGAGCACCGCCACTGGCGTGTCGTCGGCGTGGAGCTTGGAGCCCGCCAGCACGTAGCGCCCGAGCGCTGCGACCAGTGGGTGCAAGAGCTTCTCGCTCTGGCCGACCCAGCCAGCCATCGTGGAGCGCTCGATCAGGACGCCCTCGCGTGCGTAGATCCGGCTCTGGCGGTACAGCGGTTGGTGGTCGCAATACTTGGCGACCAGCACGTGGGCCAGCAGCCCGGGGCCGGCCACGCCGCGTGCGATGGGCCGGCTGGGCGCTGGCGCCTGGAAGATCGATTCGCACGCCATGCAGGCGAGCTTGGGGCGCACGTGGCGGATCACCTTGAAGCGCGAGGGCACGTACTCCAGTTGTTCCGAGACGTCCTGGCCGATCTGCCGCAGCCGACCACCACATGCGCTGCAGCCGCAGGCCTGGCCGGCGGCATCGCGCCGCGCATCCGATGTCTCGGGCCGGTACACATGGTTCTCCCGCGGCAGGTGTGTGGGCAGGCTGCGGTCGAAGCCTTCGCTGTTGGCCGCTTGCGCCTTCGGTGTCTTGCCGACCGGTGCGAGTTCATGCAGCGGCAGACCTTCGATCAATGCGATCTGCGGATCGTCCAACTGCTCGCTGGAGGCGCCGAAGCGGGCGCGGACCTGGCGCAGCAACTGCACCTTGAGCTTGTCGACGAGCAGTTTGAGCAGGGCGACTTCCGCGTCACGGGCCTGCACGACACGCAGCAGCGAGTCGACGGTGTGGGGTGCGTTGGCGGTGTTCGGCACGCCATCTACTATGCCATCGGACCTACCCGGAATCGACCGCGACCAGCGCGTTCAGAAGACGAATTCTTGAGCCCAGTTCAAGCTGCGAGCGCAGGCTGATCTGTGCGCATCGGCATGCGCCAGTCGATGCCTTCGAGCAGCATCGAGAGCTGTGCCGGCGTGAGCGAGACCTTGCCGCCTTGCGCCTGCGGCCAGACGAATCGGCCGCGCTCCAGGCGCTTGGCCAGCAGAAGCAATCCCTGGCCATCGAACCACAGCACCTTGAGCATGTCGCCGCGCCGGCCGCGGAAGACGAAGACGTGACCGCAGAAGGGGTTGGCCGCCAGCGCCGTCTGCACCATCGCAGACAGGCCGTTGAAGCCCTTCCTCATGTCGGTGTGGCCGGCAACGATCCAGACGCGGGTGCTCGTGGGAAGGCCGATCACGCCAGCGCCTTGAGCGTCTGCAGGACATGGCGCACGCTGGCTTCGTCGACTGCACCGCGCAATCGCACCCTCGCCCCGCCGACATCGATCTCGATGGTCCCGCCAGGCTGACGAGGCGCCGCCGCCGTGGGTGAAGGGCATGGCGCAACCGGAGCAGCTTCGATGGTGACGGGCAGCAACATCGGCGAGGGCTGCGGCGGCGCTGGCGTCTGGGGCTGCTCTTGCGTGCTCAGGTGCATCCGGCGCCATGCGAACAGCAGGTTCGAGTTGATGCCGGCCTGCAGCGCGACGGCGGCCACTGACGCGCCGGGCACCAGGCTTCGTGCGACCAGCTCGCGCTTGAACATCGGGCTGTGCTCGCGCCGACGGCGCTTGCTCGGGGTGTCTTGATCGTTCATTGATGTGCATTAGCGGTTCTTCATGCACACCATCGCAGCGTACATGGACCACCGAGCCTGCACATCAGCCCTCAGCAAAAACAGAGGGTACTGAGAAGACGCTTACACATCGTCAACGAGCCTCGCGCTTTCAGCGCCGCGTTGTACGCCTTCCAGTTCGTCGTGCGGTACTTGCTCCGCTGCCTGTTCTTCGTCTCTGTCACGCAGTCAGTCTACGGGCATCAGCATCGCGATTTGTGCAACAAAGCCACGTCGATCGGAAAACGAGTGCCAAACGTGATAGGCCGGGTGATCCGTAGGGATCGAGCCGTCGGTCTTCCAGGAGAAGCCCAAAACGATTGACTCGTCTGCGGACTCCACCGCAGCGCACAGCATCCGAATCTGATTAAACAGCTCGGCTAGCTCTTGCTTGGTGGTTATCTCTTCAAACTGGTCAAAGAACAGGACGATGACCTTGTTCTTTTCTTTCAATTCATCAAGAACCGCGCGCATCGAAAGATCTGCGAATGGCTGACCAGCTGAGGTTACGCGACACGGCTTTCCAGCTCCGGTGACAAAGCCGCTCGCGACGGCCGCGTCAATGCATCGCTTCAATGCAAGTTCGGGATACCGAGGGGAGATTGCGGTGCGGCAATCGACTGCATAGAGAAAAAGCCTGTCCTTGTTTTTTCCCTGCTGACAAACCGATCGGAGCTTCACCAAGAACGAGCTTTTGCCCCACCCCGATGGTGCCTTGATGGCCAGAAGGCGCGCCCCCGATTCACCAGTTCGGACATCGTCAAAGTAACGGACGATGTCCTTCAACAGCTCGTCTCGCCCTACGAAGTCTTCCGCTCTTGCTGGTCGGTAGTCAGACCAATCATCAGCAACCGGTACAGACGCAATACTATCCAGTTCTTGACGGAGTGATGCATCAGCCACGGTGCCAACAGCGACGCCTTCCTCGCCTCCCGCAACCCACTCTAAGGTCTTCAAGTTCGAGTCTCTGGACGCCAACTGCTGGAGCAGGGCAGCGTTCTTTACAGGTGAGCCATCTGTTGCATCAAAGGCTAGCACCGTGTCGGCCACGCCCGACTTGGGGCCGATTGCGGTCACCGCCCAATACTCGCCGATGTCTGTAATGCAGAGCGTATGGCTGCCCAAGACGACGTGCGACGACGGCAATTGAAGTTTCTGCACCGGAACTATCTGACCAGTTGAAACCAATAGGTCAATAAGCGGCTGTGGTTCCCAGATTCGAAGTCGCTCGCGCTGCTCGGGAGGCCGCTGGCGATGCTGCTCAACCAGACCCAAAGCCTCCTTTCCTAGAGGACCCGTCGTGACCAGCCAACCCGCTTTGTACTCATCGCTAAAGGCAAGATTTCCCATCAGCTTTGTCAGGACGTCAGCGCTTAGCGTCTTGTCTCTGTAAGCCTTGCATTCGACTAACACTCGAGTTCCGGTCTGCTTGTCCTGTGCAACTACATCGAGTTCGCAGCCGGTCACTTTGACTGTCGTTCGCACATGCTCGTACTGGAGAGCAATCAGTACTCGCTTAACGAGAGACTCCAGGAGTGAACCCCGCGCAGTGCTGGAATCACCCTCTTTGACTGTTACCTCGATCTGCAGATCTGCCAAGTTATTCCCCTCTCTAGCGATCGTTGCTACCTGATCGCGCAATTCAATCCCATGGATACAGCCGTCAACCGCCTGGATAGGAACGGCCATCGAAAGCGTTTTGCAGCGCCGACTGGATTCATGCTAACTGCTGGCATTACTTGCCGCAGCGCAAGTTGTCGACGAATGGCAGTGCACCGGCCAGAAGGTCTCGAGGGGTCGGATCTCGCTGGTCATGACTGGCTTGTGGACGAGATATACGCCTGACCCCGAACGATAGGCCATAGCTAATGCACGGCAGCCATAGGCGCTGCCGACAAGACCGGCCGCTTTGACCGCAGAAAGCTGCCGGACATCGGCTGGGATGCGAACGGCTGCGACCAGCCTGAAGCGGCTCATGCATTTCTCCACACATCACGCTGTAGGCTTGGCCGCGCTCAATCCTTGAGGCTCACCCCCAAATTGCTCAGCTTTTTTGCATACGAGTCCCTGCGTCTTCCTGCCTTTGCGGCGGCTTCGGAGGCGGCTTGGACTGCCTTGGGGCCCTTAGCCGCAGCCGCTTTGATCAATGCGAACTTGTGAGCGGCATCGGCCTCGGCCCGCTTGAAAGTGGCGATGAGTGCAGCATGGGCAACGGATGGATTCACAGGGGCGCTGTTGCACAAATCGAATTGCAGACGGCATGACCCCAACCCCAGACGGACCTATGCCACAGCAGTCACCGACACGGTGTGAGGACGGCCGATCTGACTGAACCGATTGAGCAAGGCCACGCGGACATGCAGCTCCACAACCTGGCGGTCGAACGTGCGCGCGATCACCCGTTCGCCCAGTCGCTTGAAGCAGTGCATCTTCGTCTCCACAAGGCTGCGCCGGTGGTAGCCGCTCCACTTCTTCCAAATGCCGCGACCCAGGCGCTGGCACGCCCGAATGGCCTCATTACGATGCGCCGAGCCCGGACTCGACTTCTTCCAATGGCTGGCGTTCTTGCGGGGCGGGATCACCGCCATCGCGTGCCGCTCGGCAATGGCGTCCAGGCAGGCGCGCGTGTCGTAGGCGCCATCGGCACTGACGCTTTCGATGGATTCGTCAGTGGGAATCTGAGCCAGCAACCCGGGCAACATCGGCGCATCCCCAATGGCGTTGCTGGTCACCTCGATGGCGCGTATTTCCAGCGTCTGCGCGTCGATGCCCAGATGGACCTTGCGCCATTCGCGCCGGTATTCAGCACCATGCTTCTTGCGTTTCCACTCTCCTTCGCCCAGGAACTTGATGCCGGTGCTGTCCACCAGCAACTGCAGCGGCGAGTTGGTTCGCTGGTAGCTCAGTTCGACCTGCAAGGTCTTTTGGCGCCGGCAAACAGTGCTGAAGTCAGGTACCGGCCAGTCCAGCTTTGCCAGCCGCAGCAGGCTCTGCACCATGCCCAGCGCCTGTCGCAAGGGCTGGCCGAACAGGCACTTGATGCTCAGGCAGAACTGGATTGCTGCGTCCGAGAAGGTTCGGCTGCGTCCACGCCTGCCGGTCGGCGTGCCAAACCACTGCATGCCCTCATCTAGTGTCCTGTCCCGTTAATTCGCCCGCATAGTCTGGCGAGTTTTTCGAGGATGGAGTCTGCTGTAGCTGTCCAAGTAAACGGCTGGCAGGACTGGTTGTAATTCGCGATGAATGTGTCGATCTTGTTGATCAGATCCTTCACGCTGGTGAACGAGCCACGGCGGATTGCCCGCGTGGTGATGATCGAGAAGAAGCGCTCGACCTGATTGAGCCAGCTTGAATAGGTCGGAACGAAGTGCATGTGCCAGCGAGGCCGCTCGGCCAACCAAGCGCGCACCTTTGGATGCTTGTGGCTGGCGTAGTTATCAGCTATGCAGTGCACATCCAGTTCGTCGGGCACTGCCTTGTCGATGGCGCGCAGGAAGGCAAGGAACTCTTGATGACGATGCCGGGGCCGGCACTGCGCGATCACTTGGCCATTCATCACGTTCAGGGCCGCGAACAAGGTGGTGGTGCCGTGGCGCACGTAGTCGTGCGTGACACCTTCGACATAGCCAAACCCCATTGGCAGCATCGGCTGCGTACGCTCCAAAGCTTGGCATTGGCTCTTCTCGTCCACGCACAGCACCAGCGCGTTGTCAGGTGGGTTCAGGTACAGCCCCACAACGTCGCGCAGCTTCTCGATGAACAGCGGATCGGTCGACAGCTTGAAGCTGTCGGCCCGGTGCGGCTTGAGGTTGAAGGTCTGCAGATAGCGCGCCACCGTGCTCTTGCTGATGCCCGTATCGGCGGCCAGCGTGCGGGTGCTCCAGTGGGTACCCCCATCAGCAGGCTTGGTGTGCAACGTCTTGGTAATCAACTCAGCAACACGCTCGTCATCTACCGTGCGGGGGCGACCCGGGCGCAACTCGTCGTAAAGCCCTGCAATGCGATGGCGCGCATAGCGCCCGCGCCACTTGGTGACAGTGCTACGACTGATCCCCAGAGCCTGCGCAACCGCGGTGCTGGCTTTATCTGTGCCTTCGCAAGTCAGCACGATGCGCGCCCTGAGCGACAACGCCGCTGGCAGCGAACGTGATCGCGCCATGGACGTCAGTTCCGCGCGCTCCACTTCACTAAGCGCAATTTCTGTTCGGGTCGTTGCATTGGGCATGGCGGCACCTCAAGGATGGCCCGAAACCATGCAGCTATCGTGCCTGCGAATTAACGGGACAGGACACTAGCCACATCGTCAACGAGCCTCGCGCTTTCAGCGCCGCGTTGTACGCCTTCCAGTTCGTCGTGCGGTACTTGCTCCGCTGCCTGTTCTTCGTCTCTGTCACGCAGTCAGTCTACGGGCATCAGCATCGCGATTTGTGCAACAAAGCCGTTGCACAGCACATCATTAGCCATCCCACCCAAAATCGCAGATCGTGTTTTCACACCACGTCAATGGGAACCAATCGCTTTGGGTCTAAAACTGCCTGCCAATGGGAGATGAGTCAAAGTCCGAAATTGGCCTGAACTGCCGTTCAGCCGAAAGAGAGCATGCCGGCCGATAGATGTCTGATGCGAGAAGCTTATCGCGAGCGTTCAGGTCAACGGACTGGCCGAACTCCACCACTGCAATATGCATCTGCGGCAAAGCTCTGTCCAAGAAGCGCTATTTCGCTCTTGTTGAAATCTAGGAATCGAGAGCGCCACTAGACAGGCCTGCATTTTTCCGAGCGCTGGCCGACGCCCGCAAACGTCGGCCAAGCTTGAAAAACCGACGCGTGCCGGTTTAAACGTTGAACAGGAAGTTCATCACGTCGCCATCCTTGACGACGTATTCCTTGCCTTCCGCGCGCATCTTGCCCGCGTCCTTGGCGCCCTGCTCGCCCTTGAAGGCGATGAAATCCTCGAAGGCGATGGTCTGCGCACGGATGAAGCCGCGCTCGAAGTCGCCGTGGATCACGCCTGCGGCCTGGGGCGCGGTGTCGCCCACGTGGATGGTCCAGGCGCGCACTTCCTTCACGCCCGCCGTGAAGTAGGTCTGCAGGCCCAGCAAGTTGAAGCCGGCGCGGATCAGGCGGTTCAGGCCGGGTTCGGCCTGGCCCATCTCGGCCAGGAACATGTCGCGGTCCTCGTCGCTCATCTCGGACATTTCCGCTTCCATCTTGGCGCAGATGGCCACGACGGGCGCGTTCTGGGCGGCGGCGTATTCCTTGAGGCGCTCCAGCAACGGGTTGTTCTCGAAGCCGTCTTCGCTCACATTGCCAACGAACATGGCGGGCTTGGCGGTGATCAGGCAAAAAGGCTTGAGCAGCGGGGCGTCTTCCTTGCTCAAGGGCACGGTGCGCGCGGGCTTGCCCTGGTCGAGCGCGGCCTGGATGGGCGTGAGGAGGGACACCAGCTTGGCGGCTTCCTTGTCGTTGCCCGACTTGGCGGCCTTGCTGTAGCGGTTGAGCGCCTTTTCCACCGTGGCGAGGTCGGCCAGGCACAGCTCGGTCTGGATGACTTCGATGTCGGAGATCGGGTCCACGCGGCCGGCCACATGGATGACGTTGTCGTCCTCGAAGCAGCGCACCACGTTCACGATGGCGTCGGTCTCGCGGATGTGCGCGAGGAACTGGTTGCCCAGGCCTTCGCCCTGGCTGGCGCCGGCCACGAGGCCCGCGATGTCCACGAACTCGACGATGGCCGGAACGATGCGCTCGGGCGTGATGATGCCGGCGAGTTGCTGCAGGCGGGGATCGGGCACTTCCACCACGCCCGTGTTGGGCTCGATGGTGCAGAACGGATAGTTCTCGGCGGCGATGCCGGCCTTGGTCAGCGCGTTGAAGAGGGTGGACTTGCCCACATTGGGCAGGCCCACGATGCCGCATTTCAGGCTCATGGCAGGGCTTTCAGGTGTTCGGGAGACAAATCCGCGATTTTACGGGGTGGGCCCGGGGCCCTGGCGGCCGGGCGGATCCCGGCCCTTTTCGAACGGGCGATTCAGTCGAAGCGCAGATCGGCCGCGACGGGCTGGCCCACGCGCAGCATGCGGCCCGCGCCTTCGCGCACGATGGCGTTCATGCCGAAGGTGACGGCGCCGCCCAGCCGGCGGTCGTGGCGGTAGGTGCGCATCATGTCGCTCACCTCGGGGCTGCTGGCGGCGGTGGCCGGGTCGATGTCCGGGATGGGGCAGCGCGCGCAGGGCTTGGTGGGCTGCAGGTGCACTTCCTCGCCCTCCCCGGTGCCGATGTAGAGCCGGTCGATGCGGTCCTCGTCGTGCGCGTGCAGTCCATCGACCACGATGTTGGGGCGAAAGCGCTCCATGCCCACGGCCGCGTGGCCGGCGGCCCGCAGCCGCTCGTTCAGCCCGTCCAGCGACGCCTGGCTGGCCAGCAGCAGCGGGAAGCCGTCGGAAAAGAGGTTGGGCACCTCCAGGCCGTCGGTCCACTTCGGGCTGGACAGCCGGCGGTGCTCGGGGTCGAACCGCACCATGCGGCAGGGCTGGCCCAGGAAGTCGGTGAACCACTGGGCGGCCAGCGGGCCCATGTCCCAGGCGGGCACCGTGTCGTCCCACAGTTGCACGGTGGCGGGGCCTTCCACCTGGTCGATCGCCACGTGCAGCGCCAGCATGCCGGGGGCGCGCAGCACCATTTCGTGCACCTTGAGCTGGGGCCGGACCAGGGCCATGCGCGGCAGCGTGCGCTGGGTGAGGAAGTGGCCGGCCGCGTCCACGACCATCCAGGCGCGGTCCAGGTCCAGCCCGGTGTCGGTGAGCAGCGCCTGGCGCACTTCGATGCCGGCGCAGGATTTGACGGGGTGGACGAACAGGCGCGCGATGGTGCCGGCAAGGTCGTGGTCGGGGCGGAAAGTCACGGGGAAAAAGCTCCAGGGGCGCGGGCGCGAAAACCATCGGTGAAAGCGGGATTGTGCCCGCCCGTGCCGCCTTGGCCGGCTCCTACAATGCCCGGCATGGCCCAAACCTTTGATGTATGTATCCGTGGCGCTGGCGTCGTGGGCCGCACCCTGGCCCTGCTGCTGGCCCGCGAACGGCTCCGCGTGGCCCTGGTCGGCACGCCCGCCCCCCCGGCGGCCGATGTGCGCGCCTATGCCTTGAACGCCGCCTCGCGCGGGCTGCTCGAATCGGTGCGCGGATGGCCCGATGCCGCCCACGCCACCGCGGTGCGGCAGATGCAGGTGCATGGCGACCAGGGCGGCGAGGTGACGTTCGATGCCGAACGCCAGGGCACCGAAGCGCTGGCCTGGATCGTGGACGTGCCCGCGCTGGAGGCCCGCCTGGCCGATGCCCTGCGGTTCCAGCCCCAGGCCGAATGGGTGGACGCCCCGGTGCCCGCCGCGCTCACCGTGGTGTGCGAGGGCCGCGCCAGCCGCACGCGCGAGGAATTCGGCGTGGACTTCGCCACCATGCCGTATGGGCAGCACGCGGTCGCCACCCGGCTGCAGTGCGAACGGCCCCACGGCCAGGTGGCGCGGCAGTGGTTCCTGCCCGACGGCATCCTGGCCTTTTTGCCGCTGGACGGCGCCGCGGGGAACTCCGTCGCGGTCGTCTGGTCAGTCTCGCAGGACCGGGCGCAGCGCCTGGTGGCCCTGGACCCCACCGAATTCGAGCAGCAGATCCAGCAAGCCAGCCAGAACACGCTGGGCACCCTGCAGTTGAGCGCGGACCGCACGGCCTGGCCGCTGCAGCAGGCCCGCGCGGACCGCTGGTGCGGCCCCATGGCGGCGCCGGGCCAACCGGGCGCCGCGCGCAGCTGGGTGCTGGCAGGCGATGCGGCGCACAACGTGCATCCGCTGGCCGGCCAGGGCCTGAACCTGGGGCTGGGCGATGCGCAGGCGCTGGCCCGCGTGCTGAACGGGCGCGATTACTGGCGCGGCGTGGGCGATCTGCGGCTGCTGCGCCAGTACGAGCGCGAACGCAAGGCGGCCCTGCTGCCGATGGGCTGGACGATGGACGGGCTGCAGCAGCTTTTCTCGCGCAGCGAAGGGCCTTTGACGGCGCTGCGCAACTGGGGCATGAAGGGCTTCGAGCGCAGCGGCCCGCTCAAGGATTGGGTGACGCGCCAGGCCATGGGCCTGCGTTGACGGGATGGACCGAAGGGCCGCAAGGCGGGCCGCTGGCGACCGCCGCGGCGCATTGATGAACAACGAGTTGAAGAACGAAAGAATCGCATGAAACTGATCACCTCCCTGCTGGCCGGCGCCGCGCTCACCCTGTCCCTCGGCGCGTTCGCCCAGGAAACGGTCATCCGCAAGGCCCTGTCCGACCGCATTCCGCAGCTGGAGAAGATCGACGAGGTGCGCAGCACGCCCATGCAGGGCCTGTACGAGGTGCGCATCGGCACCGACCTGTTCTACACCGATGCCAAGGGCAACTACCTGATCCAGGGCGAGCTGATCGACACCAAGGCCCGCCGCAACCTGACCGAAGACCGCATCAACAAGCTCACCGCGGTGGACTTCGACGCGCTGCCGTTCAAGGATGCTTTCACCATCGTGCGCGGCAACGGCAAGCGCAAGATCGCGGTGTTCGAGGACCCCAACTGCGGCTACTGCAAGCGCTTCGAGAAGGACCTGCAGAACGTGGACAACGTCACCGTGTACATGTTCCTGTACCCCATCCTGAGCCCCGATTCGGCCGAGAAGTCCCGCAACATCTGGTGCGCCAAGGACCGCGTGGTGGCCTGGCAGGACCAGATGGTGCGCGACAAGCCGGCGCCCGCCGCCAGCTGCGACACCGCGGCCGTGCAGCGCAACCTGGCCTTCGGCAAGAAGCACAAGATCACCGGCACGCCGACGATCATCTTCGCCGACGGCTCCCGCGTGCCGGGCGCGATCAACGCGCAGGAAGTCGAAAAGCGCATGGCCGACGCCGGCGGCTCCGGCAATTGAGCCCCGGCGTGCGCGGCGGCCACCGCGGCGCACGCTCCTGACCGCCGGGCGGCGCGGACCACTTCCCTGCGCCGGCCCGGGCCTTCCCCGACCCTTCAGCGCCGCACGCACCATGTCCGTCCTTCGCCACGCCCACCCCGCCGTCCACTACCGTGTCGAGCCCGCGCAACTGCACGCCCACCTGTTCAGCGTGACGCTGACAGTCGCCAGGCCCGCGGCCCAGCAGGCGCTGTCGCTGCCGGTCTGGATTCCCGGCAGCTACCTGGTGCGCGAATTCGCCAAGAACCTGCAGAACCTGCGCGCGCAGCAGGATGGCAAGGACGTGCCCCTCGCCCAGTTGGACAAGTGCCGCTGGGAGGTGCAGTGCCGCAACGACCACCCGCTGGTGCTGACGTATGAAGTCTGCGCCTACGACACCTCGGTGCGCACCGCCTTTCTGGATGCCACGCGCGGTTTCTTCAACGGCACCAGCCTGTGCCTGCGCGTGCACGGCCAGGAGGCCCCGCGACACGACCTCGAAATCGTGAGCACGCCCGCCGTGGCGCGCTGGTCCGTCGCCACCGGGCTCGCCGCCGAGAAGACCACGCGCGCGGGCTTCGGCACCTACCGCGCCGAGCACTACGACGAACTGGTGGACTGCCCCGTGGAGATGGGCCCGTTCTGGAGCATCCGATTCACGGCCTGTGGCGTGCCGCACCGGCTGGTGATCGCGGGCGCCGCGCCTTCATTCGACGGCAACCGCATCGTGGCCGACGTGCGCCGCATCTGCGAGGCCGGCATCCGCTTCTGGCACGGCAGCGGCAAGCCGCCCTACCAGAACTACCTGTTCCTGCTGAACGTGGTGGACGACGGCTACGGGGGCCTGGAGCACCGCAACTCCACCGCCCTGATCTGCGGGCGGCGCGACCTGCCGCGCATCGGCCAGGCACGCGCGCCCGAGGGCTACAACACGCTGCTCGGGCTGGTGAGCCACGAGCACTTCCACACCTGGAACGTCAAGCGCCTGCGCCCGGCGGAGTTCGCGCAGTACGACTACACGCAGGAGAACTACACGCGACTGCTGTGGTTCTTCGAGGGCTTCACGAGCTACTACGACGACCTGCTGCTGCGCCGTGCGGGCCTGATCGACAACGCCACCTACCTGCGCCTGCTCGCCAAGACCGTCAACCAGGTGCTGCAGACGCCCGGCCGCAAGGTGCAGTCGGTGGCGCAGGCCAGCTTCGAAGCCTGGGTCAAGTACTACCGCCAGGACGAGAACACGCCCAACAGCACGGTGAGCTACTACACCAAGGGCTCGCTGGTGGCGCTGTGCCTGGACCTCGCGCTGCGCCGCGAAGGCCAGGCCACGCTGGACGACGTGATGCGCGCCCTGTGGGAGCGCTGCGCCGCCGGCCCCATGTCCGAAGCCGACCTGCTCGACGCGATCCAGGCGCTGGCGGGCCGCTCGTTCGCCACCGAGATCGCGCAGTGGGTGCACGGCACCGACGACCTGCCCCTGGCCGAGCTGCTGGCGGCCAACGGCGTGACGCTGCAGGGCGAGCCGGCGCAGCTGGCCCAGCGCCTGGGCGTGCGGGTGGCGGAGGGCCAGGGCCTGCAGATCAAGGTGGTGCTGCGCGGCGGCCTGGCCGAGCAGGCGGGCTTCGCGGCCGGCGACGAATGGCTGGGGATCGAGGTGCAGGGCGAGGCCTGGCGCGTGCAGCGGCTGGACGACGTGCCGCTCTACGCCGGCGTGGAACCCCGCGTGACGGCGCTGGTGGCGCGGGACCGGCGGCTGCTCGAGCTGCCGCTGGAACTGCCCTCGACGGCCCATGCGGGCGCCGAGGCCGAGGTCGACACCATCGGCCTGTCGGTGGCCGACGCGGCCCTGGCCAACCGGTGGCTGGACGGCGGCGCGGGCCAATAGAGAAAGCTTGCAGAGGCTTTCCGGAGCCCCTTGGGTATAGTCTGCCGATCACAACGAGCAACGGAGATACCCCTTGGCCTACGAAGTCATCGAGGTCCGCATCGAGGCGGACAAGGTCGGCGTCATCACGCTGAACCGGCCCAAGCAACTGAACGCGCTGAACGACCAGCTCATGAACGAGCTGGGCGAGGCGCTGCAGGCCTTCGACGCCGACGAGAAGATCGGCTGCGTCATCGTCACCGGCAGCGAAAAGGCCTTCGCCGCGGGCGCGGACATCGGCGCCATGGCGCAGTACAGCTTCGCCGATGCGTACAAGAGCGACTACATCACGCGCAACTGGGAGCGCATCCGCTCCATCCGCAAGCCGGTGATCGCCGCGGTGAGCGGCTTCGCCCTGGGCGGCGGCTGCGAGCTGGCCATGATGTGCGACTTCATCATCGCGGCCGACAACGCCAAGTTCGGCCAGCCCGAGATCAAGCTGGGCGTCATCCCCGGGGCTGGCGGCACGCAGCGCCTGCCGCGCGCGGTGGGCAAGTCCAAGGCCATGGACATGGCCCTCACCGGCCGCATGATGGATGCCGCCGAGGCCGAGCGCGCCGGGCTGGTCAGCCGCGTCGTGCCCTTCGCCCAATTGATGGACGAGGCCCTGGGCGCCGCGCTGCAGATCAGCGACTTCTCGCAGATTGCCGTGATGGCCGCCAAGGAATCGGTCAACCGCGCGTTCGAGGGCGGGCTGTCGGACGGCGTGATGTTCGAGCGCCGCCTGTTCCACGCACTGTTCGCCACGCACGACCAGAAGGAAGGCATGGACGCCTTCGTGAACAAGCGCAAGGCGACCTTCACCCACCAGTGAGGCGCCCAGCGCCGCGGCCCTGCCCCGGGGCTGCGGCGATGCCCACCGCCGCCGCTGCCCTCAGCGGTTTTTTTTCGCCCGCGCCGCGGCCTTGGCGGCCGGCGCGGACGGCCCGGCCTGCCAGTGCGTCGGATCGGCGAACCGCTCCACCAGGAAGTCCAGCAGCGCGCGCAGCGCCGGCGGCACCTGCCGGCGTGAGGCGTACACGCCGTGCACGCCCAGCGTGCGCGGCACATGGCCCGGCAGCAGCGCCACGAGCCGGCCCTGGGCGATCAGCGGCGCGGCGGCATAGACGGGTTGCAGCGTCACGCCCGCGCCGTGCAGCGCGGCGGCCAGCAGCACCTGCGATTCGTTGGCGCTCAGGCTGCCGCCCACCGGCACCGCGATTCGCTCGCCCCGGTGCGTGAACTCCCACAGGCTGCGCCCGAAGTACGAATACGTGAGGCAGTCGTGGGTCGCCAGGTCCTGCGCGCGGCGCGGCGTGCCGTGCGCGGCCAGGTAGGCGGGCGCAGCGCACACCACGGATGCGCACTCGCCCAGCGTGCGGGCGATGAGATTCGGGTCCAGGTCGTTGCTGATGCGCACCGCCAGATCGATGCGCTCCTGCACCAGGTTGACCGGCCGGGAATCGATGTGTAGATCGATGGCCACCAGCGGATGGCGGCGCAGGAACTCGGCCACGGCGGGCGACAGCACCTCCTGCGCGAGCGACTGCGAGCTGGCCATGCGCAGCAGGCCGCGCGGCACCTCGGCCCCCTCGCCCACCGGCGCCGCCATCTCGGCGGCCAGCTCCAGCATGCGCCGGCAGCGCGCCAGGGCCTGCTCGCCGGCCGCGGTGAGGCCCAGGCGGCGGGTGGTGCGGTGCAGGAGCCGGGCGCCGGCCCACGTCTCCATCTGCGCGAGGTAGCGCGTGACCATGGCGCGCGACATGTCCAGCGATTCGGCGGCGGCGGTCATGCTGCCGCGCTCTGCGATGCGCACGAAGACTTCGGCAGCGGTGAGGCGGTCCATATTCGATCGATCGATGCAACAAATCATTGCATGGTAGGGGGTTTTTCGGCCGATCCAGGCAACCTACGATGCGGGCCATTCGCTGTTCGCTCATTCCCCTTCGTCCATTGCGCACCAGGAGCCCCGCCATGCACCGCCCCCTCCGATTCCTCCGCACCCTGATCGCCGGCGCCGCCGGCCTCGGCCTCGCCGCCGCGGCGCTGGCCGCCGGCCCACTGCAGTTGCACGTGTACAACCCCGGCGCCAAGAGCCTGTTCCCGGTGTCGTCGGAGCTGATCACCGGCGAGACCGAAGCGGTGCTGATCGATGCGCAATTCCAGCGCGACGATGCCCAGGCCCTGGTGGAGAAGATCCGCGCCAGCGGCAAGAAGCTGACCACGGTGTACATCAGCCACAAGGACCCCGATTTCTATTTCGGCCTGGATGTCATCAAGGCGGCCTTCCCCGCGGCCCGGATCGTCGCCACGCCACAGACGGTGGCCGGCATCCGGGCATCCAAGGACGGCAAGCTCGCCCACTGGGGACCCATCCTCAAGGACAACGCCCCCAAGGCCCTGGTTGTGCCCGAGCCGCTGCAGGGCGACACCCTCGTGCTGGAGGGCCATGCCATCCAGGTGGTCGGCCTGAAAGGCCCCACGCCTGGCCGCACGGTGGCTTGGCTTCCCTCGCTGAAGGCGGTGGTCGGGGGCGTGCCGGTGGCGGCCAACATCCACGTCTGGATGGCCGACACCCCAACGCCCGAATCGCGCCGCGACTGGCTCGCCACCCTGGACCAGATCGACGCGCTGCAGCCGCAGGTCGTGGTGCCCGGCCATTTCCTGCCGGACGCCAGTGGCCGCGAGCCGCGCAGCGTGGCCTCGGTGGCGTTCACCCGCGGCTACGTTCAGGCGTTCGAGGAAGAGGCCGCCCGCGCCAAGGATGCGGCGGCGCTGGTGGCCGCCATGAAGCAGCGTTATCCGCAACTGGGCGACTCGTCTTCCCTGGAGCTGGGCGCCAAGGTCGTGAAGGGCGAGATGAAATGGCCGCAATGAACGCCGGCGCACCGTCCGCGGTGCTGCACTACATCTTCGACCCGCTGTGCGGCTGGTGCTACGCCGCGGCGCCGCTGGTGCAGGCTGCGCGGCAGCTGCCGGACCTGGCAATCGCGCTGCACGGCGGGGGCATGCTGGCCGGCCCCAACCGCATCGCCATCACGCCCCGGTGGCGCGACCACGTGGTGCCGCACGACCGGCGCATCGCCCAGCTCACCGGACAGCCCTTCGGCGAGGCGTATTTCGACGGCCTGCTGCGCGACCCGATGGCGATGATGGATTCGGAGCCGCCGACCACCGCCATCCTGGCCGCCCAGGCGCTGGGGGGCCACGGACTGGAGATGGCGCACCGGGTCCAGCACGCGCACTATGCACAAGGCCGCCGCGTGGCAGACGCCGCCGTGCTGCAGGCGCTGGCCGCGGAACTCGGCCTGAATGCACAGGCGTTCCGCGCGGCCTTCGCCCAGTGGCAGGGAGCCCCCACGCTGGCGCATTTCGCGGAGAGCCGCCAATGGCTGGCCCGCGCGGGCGGCCAGGGCTTTCCCACCCTGGCGCTGCAATGGCCGGGCGCCGCGCTGCAGACGCTGGACATCGGTCCGTGGCTCGGCCGGCCCGAAGCCTGGACGGCGGACCTGAGCCAGCGCCTGCAGGCCGGGCCGGCGCAGTGGCCGGCGGCCGGCAGTGGCGGTGGCGCACCGGCCTGCGGCCCGGACGGCTGCGCGATCTGACGCCCCACGGCCAGGGGCGCCCCGGCCGCACCCGGCGGTCAGCCGGGAAACACCGGCTCGCCCAGGTTGAGCATCAGCCGGTTCGCCCAGGCGAAGATCGCCACGGCGTGCACGGCATCGAGGATTTCCAGGTCCGACAGGCCGGCGGCGCGCAGCGGTCGCACCTGCTCGGCACCGAAGGCGCCCGGGGACCGCGTGAGGTCGATGCTGGCCTGCACGATGGCCTGCTCGCGTGACGTGGTGCCCGCGCCCTGCGGGTCGGTGAACACCTGCACGATGACGTCGTTGCGCTTGGCCAGTTGCTCGAACCGCTGCGCATGCACCGAAGCGCAGTACACGCATCCGTTCACGCGCGAGGCCACGGCGCTGGCCAGTTCGCGCTCGGCGCGCGACAGGCCGCCGGGCGCGTACATGATCGCGTTGAAGACGATCGAACGCTCCTGCAGGATGCGCGGCTGGTGCGCCAGCACGCGGTAATAGTCGCTGGTCCGGGCCTTGGGGTGGCTGGCCTCCAGCACCGCCAGTTGCGCCGGCGACGCCTGCTCCAGGTCCAGCACGGGCAACCAGGCCTTCCACTCCAGCGTCTCGCTGGTATAGCCGTTCACGCGCACGGGCTCGCCGGGCTTCGGGAGGTGGGCGGGGTGCACGAACGGGGCGGCGGCCGGGGCGGGTTCGCCGACCGATGCCTGTACGGATGCCTGGAGCGCGCCAAGCGCCGCCAGAGCCTGCAACCCGGCCACCACGCGCATCTGGTAGGCCACGAACGCAATGAGCTGCGCCAGCGCCACCACCGCCGGGGTGGTCAAGCCCGCTGCGGGCAACTGCAGCAGCGCCGCGCGGTCGCCTTCCACCGGCCGCGCGGCCAGCAGTTCGGCAAAGTGCAGGATGGCCTGCAGGCGTGCATCCCCCGCGGCCGCCGAGCCCGAGGCCACCGCCTCCCGCTGCGCGGGCGTGAGGTCGGCCAGGCCCTGCAGCCGCGCCGTGTAGTGCGCCACCGCCGGCGTGCTGCCGGCCTGGGTGGCGACGGCCCGCGCCGCCAGCAGGCGCTCAGCCAGGCTCAGGCCCTCCAGCGCGGGATCGAACAGGCTGTCGTAGCTGCCCTGGGTGGCGGCCACCACCTTGTCGCGCTGGTGGCGCACCACGTGCGCGGGGTCGCCAGGGTTCAGCGGCACCAGGGTGTCCACCCAGTCGGGGGCGAGGGAATCGGTCATGGTCGGCTCCGTTTCGGCGGCGCGTCGGCCGCCCCGGGGTTCAAGGGTTCGCAGGGCTGCAGCACAAATTTTTCTAGGGCGGCTTGCTTCAAAAATGATAGCACTTGCCGCCACGAGTGTTCGTCCGCCCAGGCGTTGGGCGCGGGCGCGCCGCCGCCGGTGCTGAGCCGGCCCGAGACCGGGTGGGCGTACACGGTCTGCGTGGTGGGCAGGTAGGGAAACAAAATCGAATGCCCCGCGCCCGCGTAGTCGTACTGCGCCACCGGGTGCGGGTGCGCATGGGCCTTGAGCCGCTCCACGACCATGCGGCCGTAGCGCGACGAGGGCCAGGAGCCGTCGTCCTCGGCGGTCAGCAGCAGCACCGGCCCGCGGATGCGCTCCACGCGGATGCGGGCGCGCTCCACGGCCTCCTCGTCCTGCAGCGCGGTGAGCAGCGCGTTGGCATGGCGGCGCGGCTCGGGTCCCTCGTCCCACGGCGCCCAGGTGGCCGTGCGGTTGTTCTCCCACAGGTGCGGCAGCGGTTGGCCGCGGAAGATCCACGCCGGGCCGTTGCGGCTGTCGGGGCCGTTGGCGGGGTTGCAGGCGTTCTGCGCGCTGTGCACCACCGCGCCCGGCACGTAGCCGATGACGGCCGAGACCTGCTCCGGGAACAGCGTGCCCAACAGCAGCACCAGCTCGCCGCCGCGCGACTGCCCGCTCAGCGCGACGAAGCCGCCGCGCGGGCGCACCGTGCGATGCAGCCAGGCGAGCGCGGTCTCGAAGTATTCGAGGTGCGTGTCCGAGATGTGGTCGGGCCGCCCCGGCGACTGGAAGTAGCCCAGCGCCAGCGCCGCGTAGCCGTGCGAGGCGTACAGCGCGGCGCGCGGCTCGTTGATGCCCCCGCCCGAGCCGTTGAGCACCAGCACCGCCGGGTGCGGGCCCGGGCCCGGCGGCAGGAACAGCGTGCCCGACAGGCCCTCGTCGCGCACCCCGCCACGAAGCTCGCGCCGCACCACGCCGGGGCCGACCAGGTGCTGCACGAAGCGGCCCGGGAGCGGCGCCCCGCCCGGCGCGCCGCGCTCCAGGGTGACCTCGGTGGCCAGCGGCGCGGCCGGGGTGCTGGCGAACAGCGCGCGCGGCGCCTGCCCGCCGTCGGGCACCTGCGACCACACCAGACCCATGGGCGACACGCCGGCGTAGCTGCCCGACAGCGGTGCGTCGCGCGACAGGTCCACCGTGCCATCGGCGTCGGCGCGGAAGACCGCTTCGGCGCGCCAGGCCACGGCCGGCCCGCGCAGCGTGTGGCTGCGCAGCGTGACCGTCTCGCCCGGCACGAGCCCGGTGGCCACGATGCGCCGGGGCACGTCGATCAGCGCGTCGGCGGGGGTGATGGTGAGCGCGGCCACGCCTTACTTGCCCACGCGGGTGACTTGCAGGGCGGTGGTGCGGTCGCTCAGGATCGGCTCGACCTTCAGCCCCTTCTTGGCGGCCCAGATGTTCTGGTAGTGGAACAGCGGGATCTGGCCCACGTCGTCGGTGACCAGCTTGGCGGCATGGCGGAACACGGCCTCGCGGCGGCGCGCGTCGAACTCCACCGTGGCGGCGTCGAGCGCCTTGTCCACCGCTTCATTGCTGTAGCGGCCCCAGTTGTTGGCGCCCCGCCCGCGCTGGGCGTCGGTGGTGGCCAGCGTCTGCAGCAGGCCGTAGCCGGCCTCGCCCGTGCCGTTGCCCCAGGCGATCACGCTGACGGCGAAGTCGTTCTTGTTGGCGCGGCTGGCGTACGAGGCCCAGGGCAGCACCTCCACCTTGGTCTTCACGCCCGCGCGGCTCCAGAACTGGGCCACGGCCTGCACGGTCTCGGGGGCCTGCGGGTAGCGGTCGCCGGGCACGTGGATGGTGATCTGGAAGCCCTGCGGAAAGCCGGCCTCGGCCAGCAGCTTCTTGGCCTGCTCCACGTTGTAGGGGATGTCCTTGACCTCGGGGTTGTAGCCGAAGCTGCCCTTGGGCATCCACTGGTTGGCCTCGGTCACCGTGCCCTGCAGCACGCGGTCCACGATGGCCTTGCGGTTGATGGCCAGCGACAGCGCCTGGCGCACGCGCACGTCCCGCAGCGGGTTCTGCGCGAGCGGCTTGCCCGCGTTGTCGGTGACGAACTCGTTGGCGCCGGCCTTGAAGCTGGGCTGCAGCAGCAGCGCGCGCAGGCCGGGGTAGGTGTACACGCTCACGCTGGGCGTCTTGCGCAGCTTCTCCACGTCGGTCACGGCGACCTTGTCGATCACGTCCACATCACCCGCCAGCAGCGCGGCGGTGCGCGCCGCGCCGTTGTTGATGTAGCGGTAGTTCACCTTTTCCCACAGCGGCTTGGTGCCGTAGTAGCTCGCGCTGCGCTCGAACACCGTGCGGTCGCCCGGCACGTAGGAGATGAATTTGTACGGCCCCGTGCCCACGACGGCGCGGCCGGCGTTGTAGTCCTCAGTCTTCGATTTTTCGCCCACGTGCTTGCTCACGATGTAGATCGAGGCGATCTCCAGCGGCAGCATGGGATTGGGCGTGTTGGTCTTGACGATGACGGTGTGCGCGTCCTTGGCCGTGGTCGATTCGACCGTGCGCAGCGCGCCCGCATAGGACGCCACGCTGCCGGGCACGTTGCGCGCGCGCTGGAACGAGAACACGATGTCGTCGGCGGTGAAGGGCGTGCCGTCCTGCCACTTCACGTCGGTGCGCAGCTTGAACTCCCAGGTCTTGTCGTCCAGCGTCTTCCAGCTGGCGGCCAGGCCCGGCTCCAACTTGCCGCCGTCGCGCGAGTTGACCAGCGAGTCCCAGAAATGCAGCGCCAGCGAGCGGTCGCCCGCGTGGTTGTTGAGCTGCGGATCGACCGACGACACCGGGTCGGCGAAGCCGATGGACAGCGTGTTGCCGTTCTGCGCGAGCGCGCCGGTGCCGGCGAGCAGCGCGGCGGCGGCCAGGGTGGCGAGGCGGAAGGAAGTCATGGCGGGCCTTTCAGGAAAAAACGAACGGGATACGGCGGGGGCAACGGGCGTTGGACGGTGAGCGCTCAGCCGTCGTTGAGATGGCAGGCGCTCTCGTGCCGCACGGCGATGCCGCGCAGCCGCGGCACCTCGGTGGCGCAGCGCGGCATGGCCTGCGGGCACCGGGGGTGGAAATGGCAGCCCGAGGGCGGCGAAATGGGGCTGGGGATCTCGCCGCGGATGGACGAAAAGCGCGTGCGCCGCGCGGCCACGCTCGGGATCTCGGCCAGCAGCGCCTGCGTGTAGGGGTGGTTGGGCCGGGCGAAGAGTTCCTCGACCGGCGCGCTTTCGACCACGCGGCCCAGGTACATCACCACCACGCGGTCGCACACGTGCTCCACCACGCCCAGGTCGTGGCTGATGAAGAGGTAGGTCAGGCCCAGTTGGTCGCGCAGGTCCATGAACAGATTGAGGATCTGCGCCTGGATCGACACGTCCAGCGCCGCCACGGCCTCGTCGCACACCAGCAGGCCCGGCTGCACCGCCAGCGCGCGGGCGATGCCGATGCGCTGGCGCTGGCCGCCGCTGAACTGGTGCGGGTAGCGGTGGCGCAGCGCCGGGTCCAGCCCCGCGCGGCGCAGCTGGGCGCTCACGTAGTCATCGAGCCCGGCGGCATCGGTCAGGCCGTGCAGCAGCGCCGCCTCGCCCACGATGCGCGAGACACGCAGGCGCGGGTTCAGGCTGGCGAACGGGTCCTGGAACACCATCTGCGTGCGCAGCCGCGCGGCCAGCCGGTCGCGGTGGCTCAATCCTTCGAGCGGGCGCCCGTCCACCCGCACCTCGCCCTCGGTGGCCGGCAGCAGCCCGGCGGCGATGCGGCCCAGCGTGGATTTGCCGCAGCCCGACTCGCCCACCAGCCCCACGACCTCGCCCGCGTGCACCGCCAGGTCCACACCGTCGACCGCGTGGGTGACGACCGGCGCTTTGGAAAGGCCCAGGCGCCGCAGCGCCCGGCCCACGGGGCCCGGCGGCGGCTGCTGGCCGAAGCGCTTGGCCACGCCGCGCAGCTCCACCAGCGGCGGGGCGGCGGCCGTGGCCGGGTTGGCGCCGCCAGGGCCTGGCGGCGAAAGAATGTCGCGAACCTCGCTCATGCCGCGCCCTCCCCGGTGCCCGGGTGGAAGCACCGCACCGCGTGCGCCGGGGCCTGGGCGCGCGGGTGCGTGATGGCCGGCGGCACGCCGCAGGCGGCGCTGGCGCGTGGGCAGCGCGGCGCGAAGGCACAGCCCGGCGGCATGTGCAGCAGCGACGGCGCCATGCCGGGAATCTGCCGCAGCCGCTCGCCGCGCCGGTTGGCGCTGGGCAGGCTGCCGATCAGGCCCTGCGTATAAGGGTGCTGCGGGTGGTCGAGCACGTCGTCCACCGTGCCGTGCTCCACGATGCGCCCGGCATACATCACGGCGATCTCGTCGGCCAGGCCCGCCACCACCGACAGGTCGTGGCTGATCCAGATCAGCGAGGTGCCGCGCTCGCGCACCAGCTTTTGCACCTCGGACAGGATCTGCGCCTGGATGGTCACGTCCAGCGCCGTGGTCGGCTCGTCGGCGATGACGAGGTCGGGCCCGTGCAGCAGCGCGATGGCGATCGCCACGCGCTGGCGCATGCCGCCCGACAGCTGGTGCGGGTAGGCCCGCAGCCGGTCGTCGGGGCTGGGAATGCCCATCAGCGCCAGCGTGTCGCGCGACAGGGCGCGGGCCTCGGCGGTGGTGGCGCGGCGGTGGGCCTTGACGGCCTCGATCATCTGCGTGTCCACGCGCAGCACCGGGTTGAGCGTGGCCATCGGGTCCTGGAAGATCATGGCGATGCGGTTGCCCTGCAGCGCGCGCCGCTCGGCGGCCGGCAGCGTGGTCAGGTCGCGGCCCTGGAACAGCACCTGCCCGCCCTCCACGCGGCCGGGCGGATCGACCAGCCCCATGATCGAGAAGCCGGTGACGGATTTGCCCGAGCCCGACTCGCCCACCAGGCCCAGCACCTTGCCGCGCCCGAGCGTGAACGACACGCCGTCCACCACCGGCAGCACGCCGGCGCGGGTGTGAAAGCGTGTGCGCAGATCGCGCACCTCCAGCGTGGGAACGCCGGCGGGCACCGCGGCAGCGGACGCCGGGATCGGGGAAGACGATGCGGTGCCCATCATTTCTGCAGCCTCGGGTTGAGCACGTCGCGCAGCTGGTCGCCCACGAGGTTGATCGCGACGATGGTGAACAGCAGCGCCAGGCCGGGAAAGAAGCTGATCCAGTATTCGTTGGACAGCAGGTACTGGTAGCCGTTGGAGATCAGGAGGCCCAGCGAGGGCTCGGTGATCGGCACGCCCAGGCCCAGGAACGACAGCGTGGCCTCCAGCGTGATGGCGCGCGCCACCTGCAGCGCGCCGATCACCAAGAGCGGCGGCAGGCAATTGGGCAGGATGTGCCCGGTGACGATGCGCCAGCCGGGAATGCCCTGGCCGCGCGCGGCCTCCACGTATTCGCGGCGCGCCTCCACCAGCGCCTGGCCGCGCGCCGTGCGGGCGTAGTAGGCCCACTCCAGCAGCACCAGCGTGAGCACCACGTTGCCCACGCCCTTGCCCACGTAGGCCAGGATCATCAGCGCCATGAGGATGGTCGGGAACGACAGCAATAGGTCGACCACGCGCATCAGCAGCGCATCGACCTTGCCGCCCGCGTAGGCCGCGAGCAGCCCCACCAGCGTGCCGATCACCGCCGCCACCACGGCCGAGCCCACGCCCACCAGCAGGCTGATGCGCAGGCCGTACACGATGGCCGAGTACAGGTCGCGCCCCTGCCCGTCCGTGCCCAGCCAGTAGGTGAAGGTGCCCTCGGCGTTGGCCGCGCCGGGCTTCAGGCGCGCATCCAGCACGTCGAGCTGCATCAGGTCGTAGGGGTTCTGCGGCGTGATCCAGGGCGCGGCCAGCGCCGCGATCACCACCAGCGCCAGCACGGCCAGCGCGGCGGCCGCGGTGCGCGAGCGCAGGAAATCCGCCGCCACGCGGTACCAGATCGAACGGTCGTCGAAGCCCCGCGCCACGGGAGCGTCGGGCGAAACCACAGGCTGCGTCATGCCGCGCCCTCCACCCGGGCGCGCGGGTCCAGCAGGCGGTAGAGCACATCCACCACCAGGTTGAGCGTCACGAAGATCACGACCACCACCATCAGGTAGGCCACCACCACGGGGCGGTCCAGGCTGTTGATGCTGTCCAGGATCAGCTTGCCCGCACCGGGCCACGCGAAGATGCTCTCCGTCACCACCGCATAGGCGATGGTCGAGCCCAGCTCCAGGCCCAGCACCGTGACCAGCGGGATCAGCGTGTTGCGCAGCACGTGCATGCCCATCACCCGCGCGGGCGACAGGCCCTTGGCGCGCGCGAACTTCACGAAGTCCTGCGGCAGCACCTCGCGCACGCCGGCCCGCGTGAGCCGCAGCACCAGCGAGATCTTGAACAGCGCCAGGTTGAACGCCGGCAGCGCCAGGTGCTGCAGGCCATCGAGCGTGAGGAACGACCACGGCACGCCGAACAGCTCGCGCGTGGCGCCTCGCCCGCTGGCGGGCATCCACCCCAGTTGCACGCTGAACACCATGATGAGCATCAGCGCCACCCAGAACGCCGGCAGCGAAAAGCCCGCGATGCT
Source organism: Acidovorax sp. GBBC 1281 (assembly GCF_028473645.1). NCBI lineage: Bacteria > Pseudomonadati > Pseudomonadota > Betaproteobacteria > Burkholderiales > Comamonadaceae > Acidovorax > Acidovorax sp. GBBC 1281. The sequence goes on along the minus strand of NZ_CP097269.1, from coordinate 851,566 downwards.
GATCGCCATGAGCGCCTTGGACACCGCGCTGTCCGGCCGCATGCCGGCATAAAGCCCCAGCGGCACGCCCAGCACCACCGCCAGCACCAGCGCGGCCAGGGCCAGCTCCAGTGTGGCAGGCAGGCGCTGCAGGATCAGGCGCACGGCGTCTTCCTGGTACACGAAGCTCTTGCCCAGGCTGCCGTGCAGCGCGCCGTCGATGAAGGCCAGGTACTGGCGCCACAGCGGCTGGTCGAGCCCCAGCCGCGCGATGGCGGCCAGGCGCTCCTGCTGGTTCATGTCGTCGCCGATCAGGATGTCCACCGGGTTGCCGATGGCGTGCAGGCCCACGAACACGATCACCGTCATGGCCAGCACCACCAGCAGCGCCTGGCCCAGGCGGCGCAGCAGCCAGCCGGTCATGGCCGCGGGGCCGCGGGCGGCCGCGAGCGCTTCAAGGCAAAAAGGCCTCCAGTGCAATATCCACTAGGGCATATAGCTATTATTTTCATAGCAATCATCGCGTGACCTCCGGGGCGCTTTCGGGGAGGGCCGGGGCGCTGGCGGCCGGCGCGGCGGCTTCGGGCCCATAGGCCGGGAAGGCCGCAGGCGTCCATTCGTCGCCGTCCAGCTCGGGTTCTTCGTAGCGCTGCATGGCCGCGTAGTGCAGCGCGGCGTCGTCGGCCAGCAGGCGGGCGGCCAGGCCCCGCGCCAGGCGCTGGGCGCCATCGCTGATCTGCGGGATGTCGCCCGCGCCCGCGCCCTGCGACAGCGCACCGCCGTAGTTGAAGCAGTGCACGCGGTCCAGGCCCGGGCAGGCGCCGGGCGCCTTTTCCTGAAACTCGAACAGCGGCCCCAGGTCGGGCGAGGCGGCCAGTTCGGCATCGTCCTCGCCGGCCGGCGGCGCGAAGCGGTCCTGCCACAGGCGCACGGCCGGCGCGAACGCGGCGAACTCCGGGCGCAGCGCCCAGTCGGTGCGAAAGCCGGTGCAAAAAACCACGAAGTCCGCGGCGATCGGGCCCTTGGCGGTCTCCAGGCGCAGCGCGCCATCGGGCCGCACGGACGCGCCGTGCACGCCGGCCCCCAGGTGGAAGTGCGCGTTGGCGTGGCGCGATACGCGCAGCGTGCTGCCGTGCGGCGGCGGCACCTGCTGCACGTTCAGGTAATGGCGAAAGCGCCACTTCCACGCGTCCGGCAGGGCCCAGAAGCCGTGGGCCATGCCGGGGTTGCCCGCGCCCTTGCCCTTGTTCACGCGCGGCAGCTCGGCGCGGCGCACCAGCAGGTCCACGCGCGCGGCGCCGGCCTCCAGCGCCGTGGCGGCCGAATCCATGGCCGAGGCCCCGCCGCCCACCACCGCCACGCGCAGGCCACGCAGCGCGGCGCCGTCCCACACATCGGCCGAGTGCGCCCAGCGGCCCGCCGGCAGCGCCCGCGCCCAGTCGGGCACCCAGGGGCCGCCCAGGCCGTCGCGGCCCGTGGCCAGCACCGCATGGCGGGCCAGCACGTGGTGGGGCGCGCCGCCGTTGGCATCGTCGGCCAGGTCGATCCGCACCAGGCCGTCGGCGCGCGGATGCACAGCCAGCACGCGCTGGCGGTTGCGCACGTCCAGGCCCAGCACGCGGCGGTACCAGCGCAGGTAATCCATCCACTGCAGGCGCGGGATCTTGTCCAGCGCCGCCCAGGCCGGCAGGCCGAACTGCGATTCGAACCAGGCGCGGAAGGTGAGCGCCGGCAGGCCCAGCGCGGGCCCCGTCAGCTCCTTGGGCGAGCGCAGCGTCTCCATGCGCGCGGTGGTCGCCCAGGGGCCCTCGAAGCCCTCGGGCGCGCGGTCGAACAGCGGTGCCTGCACGCCCATGTGCGCCAGCGAGGCGCCCAGCGCCAGCCCGGCCATGCCGCCGCCGACGATGGCCACGTCCAGCACCGGCTCGCTCGCCTCGGTCAGCCGGGGCGGCACCCAGCGCCGCGCGGGCAGGCCCAGCCATTGCAGGTCCTGGCGCAGGCGCGCCTCCAGGGCGGCGAGCCCGGCGGGCGCGGGCGCAAGGGTGGAATCGGTAGGGGTGGCAATCGTCATTCGGAAACCTCGGAAGCAGTGGGGCCGGCATCGCCGCCGTAGAGCGCCTGCAGCAGCGCGGCATGCGCTTGCGGGGCGTGCTGCACGAAGCCCGGCAGCGGCCGGGCCGCCTGCAGCAGCGCATCCGCCACGGCCTGCACCTGCGGCGTGACGGGCTGCGCCTGGGGCGTGATGACCCCGAAGAAAAAAGGAATGTCGGTGTCCAGCGGCCGCACGGCCACGCCGTCGCAGGGCAGGCCCAGCGCGGTCAGCGGCTCCAGCACGGCCACGCCCAGCCCGGCGCGCACGGCGGCCTGGGCGTTGACGGACGAATTGGTCTCGATGGCATCGCGGCGCGCCAGGCCCGGCCGGCCGACCTGCGCCAGTGCCCGGTCGATGCGCCCCCGCAGGCGAAACGGGTTGCTCAGCGTGATGAGGCGGCGCTCGGCCAGCGCCGCCAGCGGCACGACCGATTCGGCGGCCAGCGGGTCGTCCTGCGGCAGCACGGCCATGCAGGCGGTCTGGGCGATCCAGTGCACCTGCAGCCCACGGTGCTCCAGCGGCAGGCTGGTGGCCCCCAATTGCACCGCGCCCGTGAGCACGGCGTGCACCACCTCTTCGGGCGAGGTGCTGCGCAACTGGATGGCGGCGCTGCCGGTGTGCGGCTCGGCCAGGCGCAGCGCCTGGGGAAGCAGGCCCACGGCCAGCGCCGAGGTGGCGGCCAGGCGCAGGGGCCGGGCTTCGCCGCGCGCGATCTCGGCGGCGCGATCGCGGATCTGCCGCAGGCCGCCGAGTGCGCGCTCCACGTCCTCGTACAGCAAAAAGCCCTGCTCGGTCGGCGTGACGCGCGGGCCGCCGCGGGCGAAGAGCGCATAGCCGATCTCGGCCTCCAGTTCCTGCAGAGAGCGGCTGACGGAGGGCTGCGAGCGGTCCAGCAGGCGCGCGGCCGCGGTCACGCTGCCGGTGGACATCACCGCGGCGAAGGCTTCGAGCTGGCGCAATTCCATGGGCTTGATTTCATGCGTTTTGTGAAATCATTAGGCCCTTGCATGCGAAATACAAATACTTTGACCACATATGCAAATGCCGAAGGGGCGCAAGCGGGGGCTTGACGCACACCTTCGGCCTTGCGATCGAAAGGGTTTTGGGGTCTTTTGGGGTCGTCAGGCTTTCAAGGCCTCGGCGACGGATGCCGCCAGGGGCGTCGTCGGCCGGCCGATCAGGGCGCTGAGCTGGCGTGCGTCGTCGAACAAACCTCCACGCGCGGCGCCCGCATCGCTGTCCGCCAGCATGGCCGCCAGCGGGGCCGGCAACCCGACGCTCACGAGCAAGTCTCGGTACGCGGCCTCGGGCATGTCCTGGTAGACCAGCGGCTTGCCAGCCTGCCGCGCCACCTCCTGGGCCAGCTCAGCCCGCGTGTAGGCATCGTCGCCCGCGAGTTCATAGATCTTTCCTGCGGGGCTGTCCGTGGCGGCCAGCACGGCGGCGGCTGCCGCTGCATAGTCCGCGCGCGACGCCGAGGCGATGCGCCCCTCGCCCGAGCCGCCCACCAGCACGCCGCGGCCCAGCGCATCGCCGATGCCCATCAGGTTGTTTTCGGTGTACCAGCCGTTGCGCAGCAGCACGAAGGGCACGCCCGATGCCTGGAGCAGCGCCTCGGTCGCCCGATGTTCCTGGGCCAGGCCCAGCGGGGACACGTCCGCATGCAGCAGGCTGGTGTAGGCGATCAGCTGCACACGGGCCCGCGCCGCGGCGTGGATCACGTTGCCATGCTGCGCGACCCGGCTGCCGACCTCGCTGGAAGAAATCAACAGCACGCGGTCGATGCCCTGCAGCGCGGCATCCCATGAGGCCGCATCGCCGTAGTCCGCCTGGCGCAGCTCAATGCCTGCGGGCAGCACGGACGCGCTTTTCTCCACATTGCGCACCAAGGCCACGATCTGCGAGGCCGGCACCCGCGTGAGAAGCTGCTGGATGACGAAGCGGCCGAGCTGGCCATTGGCACCGGTGACGAGCAGGCGGGGGGAAGAAGTGGACATTGCAAAGATCCTCTGGGTATGGATTGGAGAGGAGGTCTATATTAGGAACCGCCCCAACTTCCACAAGAAGGCAGCTTTTCATGCCCTGGTTACCTGACGCTCACCCCCCTGCCCCGGCCGCCCCCGAGGCCCTTGAAGCCCTCGCTGCCACCCAGGCCTGGATGCGCGAGCGCCCCGAAGGTCTGGACCTCGGCCAGTGCCCGGTGCGCGACGTGCTGGACCACATCGGCGACAAATGGACCACGCTGATCCTGCTGACGCTCGCCCCGGCCCCCTTGCGCTTCGGCGCACTGCAACGGGCCGTGCCCGACATCTCCAAGCGCATGCTGGCCCAGACCCTGCGGTCCCTGGAGCGCGACGGCCTGCTGACCCGGCACGTCTTTCCGACCAAGCCGCCCAGTGTGGAGTACCGGTTGTCGGCTTTGGGGCAGTCGGTGCTGGCGCCGCTGTCGCAGTTGCTGCAGTGGGCGGAAATGAACCATCGGAACATCCGCAGTGCGCGGGAACGGTTCGATGGCGCGGCGTTGGAGCGGCCGGCAGAGGCGGTGGCGCCCGCCGCGATGGGGTGACCGGACGGCGGCTTTCGTGGCCGCCGGGCTCCGGGCCCATGGGGCACGAGGGAAGCATAAATCCCCACCATCCCTTGCCCGCCAGCGGGCCGAAAAAGCAAAAGGGGCTGCGTTTGCACGCAGCCCCTTTTTTGTTTGGTGGCGCTTCACGGAAGAAGCTTCACCAATCCTATAACCCGTTGATTTATAACGGTTTTGGCTAGCTGGTCGGTCTAAAAAAGTGTGCTAGACCGTGCCACCGATCGTACCACCTTGCATGGTCAATCAGTGCGCCCTTCAATTTTTTCAGTATCCCACTTTCTCAACTCGACACCCTTTGCAAGCATACCCAGGGTTAATGGAACCTTTTCAACCTCATTTTGAAATTTTCTTCGGAAGCTGGGAAATGGCAATAACAGTAGCTTTAATGGATTGAAGCCTTCTCCGTTGAAATACCTTTGAAACTCGAATTCCTGATAATCCACATCAAATTTATCAAAGAACTTTTCCATGAAATCTACTGCATCATCTCCTGTTATGTGAAGATCATCCTCAATGGCGCTGTTGCACAAATCGAATTGCAGACGGCATGACCCCAACCCCAGACGGACCTATGCCACAGCAGTCACCGACACGGTGTGAGGACGGCCGATCTGACTGAACCGATTGAGCAAGGCCACGCGGACATGCAGCTCCACAACCTGGCGGTCGAACGTGCGCGCGATCACCCGTTCGCCCAGTCGCTTGAAGCAGTGCATCTTCGTCTCCACAAGGCTGCGCCGGTGGTAGCCGCTCCACTTCTTCCAAATGCCGCGACCCAGGCGCTGGCACGCCCGAATGGCCTCATTACGATGCGCCGAGCCCGGACTCGACTTCTTCCAATGGCTGGCGTTCTTGCGGGGCGGGATCACCGCCATCGCGTGCCGCTCGGCAATGGCGTCCAGGCAGGCGCGCGTGTCGTAGGCGCCATCGGCACTGACGCTTTCGATGGATTCGTCAGTGGGAATCTGAGCCAGCAACCCGGGCAACATCGGCGCATCCCCAATGGCGTTGCTGGTCACCTCGATGGCGCGTATTTCCAGCGTCTGCGCGTCGATGCCCAGATGGACCTTGCGCCATTCGCGCCGGTATTCAGCACCATGCTTCTTGCGTTTTCACTCTCCTTCGCCCAGGAACTTGATGCCGGTGCTGTCCACCAGCAACTGCAGCGGCGAGTTGGTTCGCTGGTAGCTCAGTTCGACCTGCAAGGTCTTTTGGCGCCGGCAAACAGTGCTGAAGTCAGGTACCGGCCAGTCCAGCTTTGCCAGCCGCAGCAGGCTCTGCACCATGCCCAGCGCCTGTCGCAAGGGCTGGCCGAACAGGCACTTGATGCTCAGGCAGAACTGGATTGCTGCGTCCGAGAAGGTTCGGCTGCGTCCACGCCTGCCGGTCGGCGTGCCAAACCACTGCATGCCCTCATCTAGTGTCCTGTCCCGTTAATTCGCCCGCATAGTCTGGCGAGTTTTTCGAGGATGGAGTCTGCTGTAGCTGTCCAAGTAAACGGCTGGCAGGACTGGTTGTAATTCGCGATGAATGTGTCGATCTTGTTGATCAGATCCTTCACGCTGGTGAACGAGCCACGGCGGATTGCCCGCGTGGTGATGATCGAGAAGAAGCGCTCGACCTGATTGAGCCAGCTTGAATAGGTCGGAACGAAGTGCATGTGCCAGCGAGGCCGCTCGGCCAACCAAGCGCGCACCTTTGGATGCTTGTGGCTGGCGTAGTTATCAGCTATGCAGTGCACATCCAGTTCGTCGGGCACTGCCTTGTCGATGGCGCGCAGGAAGGCAAGGAACTCTTGATGACGATGCCGGGGCCGGCACTGCGCGATCACTTGGCCATTCATCACGTTCAGGGCCGCGAACAAGGTGGTGGTGCCGTGGCGCACGTAGTCGTGCGTGACACCTTCGACATAGCCAAACCCCATTGGCAGCATCGGCTGCGTACGCTCCAAAGCTTGGCATTGGCTCTTCTCGTCCACGCACAGCACCAGCGCGTTGTCAGGTGGGTTCAGGTACAGCCCCACAACGTCGCGCAGCTTCTCGATGAACAGCGGATCGGTCGACAGCTTGAAGCTGTCGGCCCGGTGCGGCTTGAGGTTGAAGGTCTGCAGATAGCGCGCCACCGTGCTCTTGCTGATGCCCGTATCGGCGGCCAGCGTGCGGGTGCTCCAGTGGGTACCCCCATCAGCAGGCTTGGTGTGCAACGTCTTGGTAATCAACTCAGCAACACGCTCGTCATCTACCGTGCGGGGGCGACCCGGGCGCAACTCGTCGTAAAGCCCTGCAATGCGATGGCGCGCATAGCGCCCGCGCCACTTGGTGACAGTGCTACGACTGATCCCCAGAGCCTGCGCAACCGCGGTGCTGGCTTTATCTGTGCCTTCGCAAGTCAGCACGATGCGCGCCCTGAGCGACAACGCCGCTGGCAGCGAACGTGATCGCGCCATGGACGTCAGTTCCGCGCGCTCCACTTCACTAAGCGCAATTTCTGTTCGGGTCGTTGCATTGGGCATGGCGGCACCTCAAGGATGGCCCGAAACCATGCAGCTATCGTGCCTGCGAATTAACGGGACAGGACACTAGCCACATCGTCAACGAGCCTCGCGCTTTCAGCGCCGCGTTGTACGCCTTCCAGTTCGTCGTGCGGTACTTGCTCCGCTGCCTGTTCTTCGTCTCTGTCACGCAGTCAGTCTACGGGCATCAGCATCGCGATTTGTGCAACAAAGCCAGCCGGACCGCAACACGATCTGGCGCTTTGGCGAGCGCCTTGGCGTGGGCGGGGCAACGGCCTTGTTCCAGGGGGTGGATGCCCAACTGCAGCGCCACGGCTACATCGCCCGGGGCGGGCAAGCCATTGATGCCACGCTGGTGCCCGCGCCCCGACAGCACATCGGCCAGCAGGAGCGGCGAACGCTGGCACAAGGCGGGCAGCCGGACTGGAGCCAAGCGCGACGCAGGCAAAAGGATGTGGAGGCCACGCACACGAAGAAGCACGGCAAAAGCCACTTCGGCTACAAGCTCAGCGTGAGCGTGGACCTCAAGCACGGCTTCATCCGCCGCCTCGCCACGGGCACGGCCAGCGAGCACGACGGGCACCACTTCGATGAGGTGCTGGACATGCACAACACCGGGCGGGCAGTGCATGCGGACAAAGCCTACCCGAGCCGCCAAAGGTGCCAGATGCTGAAAGTGCTGGGATTCGTGGATGCGATGCAGCGCCGTGCGCAGGCGGGCCGACCACAGAGCGAATGCCAGAAGGGGCGCAACCAGCGCATCGCAAAGAAACGAGCCAAGGTGGAGCACGTGTTCGCCGGTATCCGCCACCTGGGGGGCAAGTTCGTGCGCACCATCGGACAGGCGCGCGCCACGGTGGGGATGACGATGATGGCCGCCTGCTACAACATGAAGCGACTGGCCTGGTTCCTGCATCGGGGCGTGGATGCTTTCTTCAAGCCCGCCACTGGCAAGGCACAAGTGCGCCTGCAAACGGTGAAAGCCTGAGCCACCGGGCCTGCAAGGCCCCTCATGCACCCAGGCGCAGACCGTTGCTGGGCCTCATCACGCTCAAACGGCTACTGGCGCCCACTCCTCCCTATTCGGATTCGTCAAACATGGGGTTGTGAGAGGCTCCCATCAGTCTTGAAAATGCCTTTGGCGATATCCGCCTCAAACTTCTTGATTGACATGGACTTCCAGAAGTGGTACTGCGACATCAAAATTTTCGCAGTATTGAAGTCCTTTGTCCTCAGCGATACCTTTGTCTCTCTGCTATCGCTGTACGTCCGAAGATAGTAAACACCATGCCTCGACTTGCAGAGGTTCGGGAGCCTGTGGGCCATGACCGTCTCACCAACCACCGACCCACCGAAAAGACAAAACCCGCTGTAAGTGCTTGACTCACAACGGGTTTTTGGTGTTGGTGGCGCTTCACGGATTCGAACCGCGGACCTGTGGATTATGATTCCATCGCTCTAACCGACTGAGCTAAAGCGCCTAAGCCCTCAATTATAGCGCGACTTTTTTGGCGTTCAAGACTTTTCTTGTCGCCCCCTCCAACGCGGCCGGCGATCATCTCGGGCCTGCACGTAAAATCGCGCCCCCAGCCCCTGGATGTAAACCATGAACCGCTGCCCCACTGTCCCGTTTTCCTTTCTCTTCGCGCCCTTGCTGGCCGGCGCCCTGCTCTGCGGCGCGGTCCTGCCCGCCGCGGCCCAGGTGGTCGCCCCCCTGGGCGGCGTGCGCACCTTTCCTGAAAATGCCCTGCGCGGCACGCTGGCCATCAACAGCACCGTCGATGCGCAGCTGGATGGCAAGGCCATCCGCATGGCCCCTGGCATGCGCCTGCTCAGCCCGCAGAACACGCTGGTCATGGCCCACTCGGTGATCGGGCAGAAGTTCACGGTGAACTATGTCGTCGAGGCGAGCACCGGCATGCTGCTGACCGCCTGGATCCTCAGCAAGGACGAAGCGGCCCAGCCGCGCAAGGGTGCGACGGCGACGGACCGCAATTTCATCTTCGAATCCGAGATTCCCAAGCGATAAATAGGCTCTGGCGCCGCCAGCGCTGCGGCCGCTGGGTGCGCCATCCCTTTCCAGCCGCACGAACGGCCCCGCCCGCCATTGGCCGCGGGCAGCGCTACCGACACCAGAGATTCCCCATGAGCAAAAAAGTCTTCATCAAAACCTTCGGCTGCCAGATGAACGAGTACGACTCGGACAAGATGGCCGACGTGCTGCATGCCGCCCAGGGCTACGAGCCCACGCAGAACGTGGACGAGGCGGATCTGATCCTCTTCAACACCTGCTCGGTGCGCGAGAAGGCGCAAGAGAAGGTCTTCAGCGACCTCGGGCGCATCAAGCACCTGAAAGAGCGGGGCGTGAAGATCGGCGTGGGCGGCTGCGTGGCCAGCCAGGAAGGCACCGAGATCATCAAGCGCGCGCCCTACGTGGACGTGGTGTTCGGCCCGCAGACGCTGCACCGCCTGCCCGAGCTGCTGACCCAGCGCGAGGTGCAGCGCCGCCCGCAGGTGGACATCAGCTTTCCCGAGATCGAGAAGTTCGACCACCTGCCCCCCGCGCGCGTGGAAGGCGCCAGCGCCTTCGTCTCCATCATGGAAGGCTGCAGCAAGTACTGCAGCTACTGCGTGGTGCCCTACACCCGCGGCGAAGAGGTGAGCCGGCCGTTCGACGACGTGCTGGTCGAGGTCGCGGGGCTCGCCGACCAGGGCGTGAAAGAGATCACGCTGCTGGGCCAGAACGTGAACGCCTACCTGGGCAAGATGGGCGACACGGCGGAAATCGCCGACTTCGCGCTGCTGCTGGAATACGTGGCCGACATTCCAGGCATCGAGCGCATCCGCTACACCACCAGCCACCCCAACGAATTCACGCCGCGCCTGATCGAGGCCTATGCGCGCATTCCTAAGCTGGCCAGCCACCTGCACCTGCCGGTCCAGCACGGCTCCGACCGCATCCTCATGGCCATGAAGCGGGGCTATACCGCCATGGAATACAAGAGCACCGTGCGCAAGTTGCGCGCGATCCGGCCGAACCTGGCCATGAGCAGCGACTTCATCGTGGGATTCCCAGGCGAGACGGAAGAGGACTTCCGCAAGATGATGAAGCTCATCGACGACGTGCACTTTGACAACAGCTTCAGCTTCATCTTCAGCCCGCGCCCGGGCACGCCGGCCGCCAGCCTGCACGACGACACACCGCACGAGGTGAAGCTGCGCCGCCTGCAGGAACTGCAGGCCGTGATCAACGGCAACATCAAGTCGATCAGCGAAAGCCGCGTGGGCACGGTGCAGCGCATCCTGGTCGAAGGCGCCTCCAAGCGCGACGCCAGCGAGCTGATGGGCCGCACCGAATGCAACCGCGTCGTCAACTTCGTCGGCCAGCCCCGGCTGGTGGGGCAGATGGTGGACGTGGCCATCACCGAGGCCAAGGCCTACACCCTGCGCGGCGAGGTCGTGGTGCGCGAGCCGGCGCTGGCGCACTGAGCCGCATGGGCGTGGCATTCGCGATGCGCTTCCTGCGCCGGCAGCAAGGGGTCGCGGCCTTGGGCGGCCTGTCGTTCCAGCAGATGCTGCTGCTGGCCTTCCTCCTGATCGCCGGGCTGCTGGGCGCCAGCTCGCTGCGGGCGATCTTCACGCTGGAGCAGCTGATGGGCCAGAGCCGCAACGGTGCGGCCGAAGCGATCCAGCTCAACGCTTCGGCGCAGAGCCTGAACGGGCGCAGCCAGACACTGGAGCGCGCGGCGCGCCAGTCCCTGGTGCTGGCCGACAAGTCGCTGCGGCGGCGGTTCGACGAAGTCTCGCGCGAGGCCCGCGACATCCTGCAGCGGCTGGAGGCCAAGGGCCTGCCGCCGGACCTGGCCAACCAGTGGCGCAAGCACCTGGGCGAGGTCACGTCGCTGCTGGACGGCCCCGCGGCACTGTCGCTGGAAAACGAGCGGGTGGTGGCGGCGCTATTCCTTGAACTGGACGCGCTCAACGGCACCATCGCCCAGACCGTGCAGGACATGAATGCGCAGCGCAGCACCGAGCTGCTGGAGAAGATCGAGGCCAGCCGGCGCGAGGTGACGCACCAGGTGGTGGGCGTGATCGTGCTGGCGCTCGCCCTGGCGCTGGCCTTCGGCATCTGGCTGGCCCGGCCGTTCAAGCGCATGGAGCACGCCATCCGCCTGCTGGGCGAGAACGACCTGTCGCAGGCGGTGGACCTGTCCGGCCCGGTGGACATCCGCCGCGTGGGCCAGCAGCTGGAATGGCTCCGCATGCGGCTGCTGGAGTTGGATGCCGACAAAGCCCGCTTCCTGCGGCACGTCTCCCATGAACTCAAGACGCCGCTGGCCTCGATGCGCGAAGGCGTGGCGCTGCTGCAGGACGGCGTGACGGGCGAGCTGACCGAAGGCCAGCGCGAGGTGGTGGACATCCTGCACCAGAACACCCTGGTGCTGCAGGGCGAGATCGAGGCGCTGCTGCGCTTCAATGCAGCGGCGTTCGAGGCGCGCCAGTTGCGCCGCGCGGAGACCGACCTGCTCGCGCTCATCGAAAGCCAGGTGGAGGCCCAGCGCCTGCACTGGCAGGCCAAGAAGCTCGACGTGGTGGTGGAAGGCGCGCCGGTGGCGCTGCAGATCGACGCGGAGAAGATCGCACCGGCGGTCAGCAACCTGCTGTCGAACGCCATCCGTTTTTCGCCGCGCGGCGGAACGATTCGGATCACCTTGTCACGTTTTCCCGACCGGATTCGCATCGATTTCGCGGATGACGGCCCCGGAGTGCATGAGAATGACCGCTCCCGCATCTTCGAACCGTTTTACCGGGGTGTGCGCCAACCCGAGGACGCCGCACGCGGCACGGGCATCGGCCTGTCCATCGTCCAGGAATACGTGAGCGCCCACGGCGGTCACGTCACCCTTGTGGAAGACGGCGAACGCACCCCCTTCCGCATTGAATTGCCCCATGTCTCCTGATTTCCCGTCGCACTCTGTCCCGCGAGCGGTCTTCGGTGCGCGCAGCACCGGGCCGGCCGGCCTGCTGCTGGCGGTGGCCCTGCTGAGCACGGGCTGCGCCAATCCACCGCCGGCGGCGCCACCGCCACCTCCGCCCGTGGAAGTGCCCGCACCCACCACCCCGCCGCCGAAGGAAGAGCCCGACGAGCCCCCCGCCCCGGTGTCCGAACCCGCCAGCAAGGACAACAACGGCAGCCAGCGGCCTTCCGTTCCGCGGCAGATGCTGCAGTACGCGGACAAGGTGCGCAGCATGGGCACGGCAGAGCTTGCCGCCGAGATCACGCAGCTGTCCAACGCACAGCAGCAGTCGCCCGAAAAGCCGCTGCAGCTGGCCATCGTGCTCATGCACACGCGCCAGCCGCCCGACACGGCCCGGGCTCTCGGGCTGGTGCAGCGCGTGATGGCCGACACCACGGCGCCCGCACCGGCCTTGCATCCCCTGGCCCGCCTGCTGGAAGGCCGGCTGCTGCAACAGCGCCGGCTGGAAGACCAGTTGGACCGGCAGAACCAGCAACTGCGCGATGCTCAGCGGCGGATCGACCAGTTGAACGACCGGCTAGAGGCCATGCGCGCCATCGAGCGCAGCCTGAACGCGCGGCCCGGCGGCGTCAACGACCCCGCCAAGGGCGCGCAACCCCCTCCCGCCGCAGAACCCCAACGCTGACCGCCAACCGATCGCCACCATGAAAGCTTCCTCCGGACACCGCCAACGCATCCTTGTGGTGGACGACGACGCCGACATGCTGCGGCTGCTGTCCCTGCGCCTGCAGGGCGCGGGATACGAGGTCACGGCGGTGACCTCCGCCGAGGCTGCGCTCGCGCAGCTGGACATCGACCGTCCCCAGCTCGTGCTGAGCGACGTCCGGCTGCCGGGGCGCGACGGCCTGGCGCTGTTCGACGAGGTGCGCTCGCGCCACCCCTCGCTGCCGGTCATCCTGCTGACCGCGCACGGCACGATTCCCGATGCGGTGGAGGCCACGGCGCGCGGTGTCTTCACCTACCTCACCAAGCCCTACGACGCCAAGGACCTGCTGGACAAGATCGCCCAGGCCCTGGCGTTCAGCACGCCCACGGCCCAGGCCACCCGCGCCGACGACGCCTGGCGCGCCGAGATCATCAGCCGCTCCAACCGCATGGCGGACCTGCTGGCCGAGGCCCACATGGTGGCGCAGTCCGATGCCAGCGTGCTGCTGCTGGGCGACAGCGGCACCGGCAAGGAATTGCTGGCACGCGCCATCCACCGCGCCAGCCCCCGCGCCAGCCGGCCCTTCGTGGCGGTCAACTGCGGCGCCATTCCCGAGGCGCTGCTCGAATCCGAACTGTTCGGCCACATGAAGGGCGCGTTCACCGATGCGGTGACCAACCACAAGGGCCTGTTCCAGGCGGCGGACGGCGGTACGCTGCTGCTCGACGAAATCGGCGATATGCCGCCCGCCCTGCAGGTCAAGCTGCTGCGCGTGCTGCAAGAGCGTGCCGTGCGCCCGGTGGGCGCGAGCCAGGCGACGCCGGTGAACGTGCGCATCATCTCGGCCACCCACCGGGATCTGGAAACGGCCATGGCCGCCGCCCAGTTCCGGGAAGACCTCTACTACCGCCTGAACGTGGTCACGCTGACCCTGCCCACGCTGGGCGACCGGCGCGAGGACATCGCGCTGCTGGCCAACCACTTCCTGGACAACCTGGCCCGCAAGTACGACAAGCGCCTGTCCGGCTTCTCGCCGGAGGCCTTGAAGGCGCTGACCACGGCCGCCTGGCCCGGCAACGTGCGGCAGCTCTTCAACGTGGTGGAACAGGTCTGCGCCCTGTCCACCACGCCCCTGGTGTCGCTGGGCCTCGTACAGCGCGCCCTGCGCACGCCCTCGGCCCAGGTGCTCAGCTTCGCAGAGGCCCGCCAGCGGTTCGAACGGGAGTATCTGGTGGACCTGCTCAAGATGACGGACGGCAACGTGGCCGACGCCGCCCGCCTGGCGCAGCGCAACCGGACCGAGTTCTACCGGCTGCTGCAAAAGCACGCGCTGACCCCCGGCAATTTCAAGGCCGATGCGGGCGCGGCAGACGATGTCGCCGATGAGCGACAGGACTAAGTCGTTGATTTCAAAGGAAATGTGGTTTCCGACCCAGGGATGGGTCGCTGAATCCCGACAGATTCGGCCGTTTTGAGGTGGTTTTGCTGCGCCGCACAACCACTTACAGACCAAAAACTTCGTAAGTCTTTGATTTAAAAAGACTTTCAGAAGCTGGCACAGGGTTTGCCCTATAGACCGGTATGACGCAAGAAATTTCCTCCTCCACCGCCCGCCCAGCGCACCGCGCTGAAGCGAACCGGACACCTGCAGCAGGAGTGGCTGCAGGACAGCCACCGGCGCAGGCGGCCCGGGGTGAAACCTCTGCGCGTCCGGCCCCGTCCTCGGCCTTCGGCGCGTTTGTCGCCGAAAGCCGGACGGCCGCTTCTTCCCCAACGACAACCCAACTTCGCAGTGAGGGAACCATGGACCCACATCAATCTTCCCGTGCAGGACGTGTCGGCGCTGTCGCGCACGCACCCGCCGTGGTGGCGCGGCGCGGCGCCACGTACCCCCGGCCGGTGGCCTCGGACCGCAGCACGCTGCGCGAAGAGCGTCACCCCAACTCGCTCACCGCACCGCCGGTGCACCGCGGCTCCATGGCGCCCCTGCCATGGCGCGGCTTCTGGAACAGCATCGGTACCGCCTTGCTCATGCGCCTGAACGGCCAGCGCAACCGCCCCGCCGAGGGTTCTGAAATCACCGAAACCTGGCAACAGGCCGCCCAGCAGCGCCGCCTGGTGTTCATGCTGCTGACCGTGGCCAGCAGTGCGCTCGCCACCACGCTGTTCGCAGGCGTGCAGCCCAGCTACGACAGCGCCTGGCTCGAATACGGCCAACTCGCCCTGTTCGCCCTGCTCTCCACCTGGGTCGTCACCGGCTTCCTGACCGGCGTGATGGGCTTCTGGGTCATGCTGCGGGGTGACGCGCACGCGCTGTCCGCCGCCAGCGTGCGCCACAACCCGTTGAACGCCGATGCACGCACGGCGATCATCATGCCGATCTGCAACGAGGACGTCTCCACCGTGTTCGCCGGCCTGCGCGCCACCTGCGAATCCGTGGCCGCCACGGGGCATGCCAAGACCTTCGACGTGTTCGTGCTGTCCGACAGCTACGACCCCAAGATCGCCGCCGCCGAGCGCGCCGCGTGGGAAGACCTGCGCGCCGCCCTGGCCGCCAACGGCAACCAGCCGCAGGTCGAGGTGTACTACCGCCTGCGCACCCGCCGCAGCCACCGCAAGGCCGGCAACGTGGCCGACTTCTGCCGCCGCTGGGGCAAGGACTACCGCTACATGGTCGTGCTCGACGCCGACAGCGTGATGAGCGGCGATTGCATCGTCTCCATGGCCAAGCTGATGGAAGCGCATCCCCGCGCCGGCATCATCCAGACCGCCACCCAGGCCATCGGCCACGTCACCCTGCACGCCCGTGCACAGCAGTTCGCCTCCCGCGTGACGGGCCGCCTGTTCACGCTGGGCATGCAGTTCTGGCAACTGGGCGAGTCCCACTACTGGGGCCACAACGCGATCATCCGCGTGCAGCCCTTCATGGAGCACTGCGCGCTGGCCCCGATCAAGGGCACCGGCGGCATGAGCGGCGGCATCATGTCGCACGACTTCGTGGAAGCAGCCCTGATGCGCCGTGCCGGCTACCACGTGTGGCTGGTGTCCGACCTGGTCGGCAGCTATGAGCAACAACCGCCGGACCTGCTGTCCGAGCTGCAGCGTGACCGCCGCTGGTGCCAAGGCAACCTGCAGAACGCCCGCCTGATGGCCGAGCCCGGCATCCATCCCGTGCACCGCGCCATGTTCGTCACCGGCGCCATGGCCTACCTGTCGGCGCCCCTGTGGCTGGCCTTCATCACCTTCGGTACGGCCCTTTGGCTGGCCGGCGCCCGCCTGGTGTCCGACTGGAATATCCTGCCCAGCGAACTGATGGCGCTGTGGGCCTGGACGCTGTGCATGCTGTTCCTGCCCCGCGCTCTGGGCGTGGCAGCGATCTTCATGAAGGGCGAGCAAAAGCAGTACGGCGGCACCGCCAGCCTGATCAAGAGCGCCGGCCTGGAGAGCGTGCTGGCCATCCTGCAGGCCCCGATCCGCATGCTGGCCCATTCGCTGTTCGTGATCATCGCCCTCACCGGCCTGAAGCTGGAATGGAAGTCGCCTCCCCGCGAAGCCAACGCCGTGCCCTGGAGCGATGCGGTGCGCCAGTTGGCCCCGATGACCGGCGTGATCGCCCTGCTGGGCTTGGGCGTGGCGCTGATCGACCCGAGCGCGCTGATCTGGCTCATGCCTGTCGGCCTGCCGCTGGCCCTGTCCATCCCGCTGGTGGTGGTTTCCAGCCAGATCGCCCTGGGTCGTGCCGTGCGGGCCCAGCGCCTGCTGCTGATCCCCGAAGAGGCATGGTCTCCGCCCGTCCTGCGCCGCGCATGGATGCATGCCACCCAGCTGAAGAACCGCCCCCTGCGTTCCGCAGCCCCGGTGCTGAAGGCGGCCTGAACGGCATCCACCTGCCAACGCGCGCCACCCACCGCGGCGCTTCAATGAAAAAGCCGACCCTCGGGTCGGCTTTTTCTATGGGAAGGTGAATGGTGACCGGGCCGGTGCGAGCGCGTGGCGATCGGCCAAGCTCGGAGATCGGGCTCCATCCACCAAGCGCAGGCGCCGACAGATCAAAGTCTTTTCGGGCTCCAGCGCATGATTCACTAGGGCATATCGCTATATTTTTTATAGCAAAACACCACCGCCGGTGCCTACGATCCGACCGGCACGGCGGGCGTCGGGGCTCGGGTCAGAACGGCAGCTTCGGCATCCCGCCGCCGCCCAGGCCCTTCATGCCACCCATGCGCTTCATCATCTTCATGAGGCCGCCGCCCTTCATCTTCTTCATCATGCCCTGCATCTGATCGAACTCGTTCAGCAGGCGGTTCACCTCCTGCACATGCACACCGGAGCCGGCGGCGATGCGCTTCTTGCGCGTGGCCTTGATCAGCTCGGGCTTGCGGCGCTCCAGGGGCGTCATGCTCTGGATGATGCCTTCCTTGCGGCGGATGTCCTTCTCGGCCTTGTCCATGTCCACCTGGCCGGCCTTGGCGGAGAACTGGGCCGGCAGCTTGTCCATGAGGCTGGACAGGCCGCCCATCTGCTTCATCTGCTGCAGCTGCGACAGGAAGTCGTTCAGGTCGAAGCCGTCGCCGCTCTTGACCTTGGCCGCGAGCTTCTGCGCCGCCTCCATGTCCACGCCCGCGCTCACCTGCTCGACCAGCGCGACGATGTCGCCCATGCCCAGGATGCGGCCGGCATGGCGCTCGGCATCGAACACTTCCAGGCCGTCGATCTTCTCAGACACCCCGGCGAACTTGATGGGCGCACCGGTCACCTGGCGCACCGACAGCGCCGCGCCGCCGCGCGAGTCGCCGTCCAGCTTGGTCAGCACGATACCGGTGAGCGGCAGCGCCTCCTTGAAGGCGCGGGCGGTGTTGATGGCGTCCTGCCCCTGCATGGCATCGACGACGAACAGCGTCTCGACCGGGTTCAGCGCAGCGTGCAGTTCCTTGATTTCGTTCATCAAGGCTTCGTCGATGGCCAGGCGCCCGGCCGTGTCCACCAGCAGCACGTCGAAGTAATGCCGCTTGGCGTAGTCGATGGCCGCGCGGGCGATGTCCAGGGGCTTTTGGTCGGCCGTGCTCGGGAACCACTCGGCACCGGCCTGCGCCGTCACGGTCTTGAGCTGCTCGATGGCGGCGGGCCGGTACACGTCGCCCGACACGGTGAGCACCTTCTTCTTGCGCTTTTCGATCAGGTGCTTGGCCAGCTTGGCGGTGGTGGTGGTCTTGCCCGCGCCCTGCAGGCCGGCCATCAGGATCACCGCGGGCGGCTGGGCCGCCAGATTGATGTCGGCGATGCCCTCGCCCATGGTGGCGGCCAGTTCGCGGTTCACGATGGACACCAGCGTCTGCCCCGGCTTGAGGGAGCCCAGCACCTCCTGGCCCAGGGCCTTTTCCTTCACGCGGGCGATGAAGTCGCGCACCACCGGCAGGGCCACGTCGGCCTCCAGCAGCGCCATGCGCACTTCGCGCAGCATGTCCTGGACGTTGGATTCGGTGATGCGGGCCTGGCCGCGCATCTCCTTGACGAGTCGCGTGAGTTTTTCGGTAAGGGCGGAGGCCATAGGAGTGTTCCGGAAGTGCCCCTGTGCCTGGGCGGCTGGTGCCGCAGGCAGGTCCGCCGGGGGCGGGCGAAGGGCTAAACTGTGAGTCCATGATTTTACCCAGTGCGTCTCCCGTCAGCTGGCTGCTGGCCTTGTCCGCGGCGATGGCTTACGCCGCCCCCGCCGTGGCCGCCGCGCGGTTCGGCGGCAAAACGGGCCGCACCGCGCTCTGGGTCGCCTGGGGCCTGCACGCGGCGGTGCTGGCCTACAGCCTGCTCGGAGGCACGCCGCACTTCGGTTTCGCGCCCGCCCTCTCCATGACGGCCTGGCTGGTGCTCACCGTGTATGCCGTCGAACGCCAGATGTTTCCCGAACTCCAGGCCCGCTGGCTGCTGGGTGCCCTGGGCTCCGTGGCGGTGGTGCTCGCGCTGCTGTTTCCGGGCCAGCCCCTGCACGTGAACGCATCCGCCTGGCTGCCGCTGCATCTGGCGCTGGGCATCGCGTCCTACGGACTGTTCGCCGCCGCCGTGGTCCACGCCTGGCTCATGACCCGCGCGGAGCGCAAGATCCGCCAGGCCGCGGACCCGCACAGCGGCATTCCCCTGCTCACCCTGGAGCGCCTCACCTTCCGCTTCGTGATGGCCGGCTTCGTGCTGCTGACCGCCACGCTGGTGGCCGGCTGGCTGTTCGGCGAAACGCTGTACGGCCGGGCCTGGAACTGGGAGCACAAGACGGTGTTCTCGGTCCTGTCGTGGATCACGTTCGCGGTGCTGCTGATCGGGCGCGCGCGTTTCGGCTGGCGCGGGCGCAGCGCCGTGCGCGTGCTGTATGCCGGCGCGGGCCTGCTGCTGCTGGCCTACGTGGGCTCGCGCTTCGTGCTCGAAGTGGTCCTGGGACGCGCCGCATGAAATACTTCGTCCTGCTGGCGGTGCTGGTCATCGCGTTCGGGGTGTGGCGCAACCAGCGGCGCCGGGAGATGCCGCCGCCCGCCGCGGCGCGCCCCGCCTTGCCGCAGGCCATGGTGTCCTGTGCCCGGTGCGGCGTGCACATCCCCCGCTCCGAGGCGCTGACCGACGGCGGCGCGAGCTACTGCACTCCCGAGCACCAGCGCCAAGGGCCGGCGTGAAAGGCCTCCGCCCGTGCCGGCCCTGAAACGCGCCAGCGCCCTGCTGTCCGCCGACGCCCCCTTCGCCCGGCTGTGGGGCAGCTTCCTGTCGGGCCGCATCATGGTCGCCGCCGCCCTGCTGCTACTGCAGGGCCTGGGCGTGGCGCTGAACCAGTCCTACGAACCCCTGCTCCTGGGCATCTGCGCCGGCTATCTGGTGGCCACCGTACTGCTGCTGGTGCTGGCCGGCAATGCGCCGCCCGGGCCCCATTCGTGGCTGCAGTGGATGTGCTCGATCGGCGTGGATTTGGCCTTGATCAGCACGCTGCAGATCCTGCACGTGGGCTCCATGAACTTCACGCCCCTGTTCGGCCTGCCCATCCTGATGGCCGGCGTGCTGGGCACGCTGACCCTGGCCCTGGGCACGACCGCGGCGGTCACGCTGCTGCTGCTGGCATGGGCCTGGTGGCTGGGCAGCAGCGGCGGCTCCGACGCCACGCAGCGCTATTTCCAGACGGCCCTCACCGGCACGGGCTACTTCATCGTCGCCTACCTGGTGCACCAGCTCGCCTCGCGCCTGAACCGGGAGCAGCAACTGGCCCAGGCCAGCCAGATGGCGGCCAAGGTGCAGGAACAGGTGAGCGCCCTGGTCATCCACAACCTGTCGGACGGCGTGCTGGTGCTGGACCAGCGCGACACCGTACGCATCGCCAACCCCGCGGCGCTGCGGCTGCTGGGCACCAACGCCCGCCACGCCCTGCCGTTCTCCATGGCCCATTCCTCGCCCTGGAAGCCGCTGCTGGCCATGGCGCGCCAGACCTTCCAGAAAGGCCAGCCGCAAAGCGCCGACGTGGACGTGCTGCACCCGGGGCAAAGCCCGCTGGCGCTGCACGTACGGGCCTGGCTCACGTCGTCGCAGGAGATCGCGCGCGAGACCGGGGGCGAGCACCTGTGCGTGATGTTCCTGCACGACCTGCGCGAGATGGAGGCGCGCCTGCGCACCGAAAAACTCGCCTCGATGGGCCGCATGTCGGCCGCCGTGGCCCATGAGATCCGCAATCCGCTCGCGGCCATCATGCAGGCCAATGCCCTGCTGGAAGAAGAACTGCACGAGCCCGGCCAGAAGCGCCTGGCCCACATGGTGCAGCAGAACGCCGAGCGGCTGGCCCGCATCGCGGAGGAGGTGCTGGACATCGCCCGGGTGCAGCACCAGATCAGCCACGCTCCCGGCTCCACCGTCGTGCTGTGCGATGCGGTCGCGCAGGTCTGGAGCGACTGGCAGGCGCAGGACCCGGGCAAGCGCCGGGCCCAGCTCGCGCTGGAGGCGGGCCGCGCGCCCGTGGAGTTCGATGCCGAACACCTGCGCCGCGTGCTCGTCAACCTGCTCGACAACGCGCTGCGCTACATGGGCGGCGAGCCCGACTCGCTCTACGTGGCCACCTACGTCAGCGCGGCCGGCTCCGTGGCGCTGCAGGTGTGGAGCGACGGCGCGCCGCTGGACAAGACCGTGGAGCGCCACCTGTTCGAGCCCTTCTTTTCCTCGGAAAGCCGCTCCAGCGGGCTGGGCCTCTATATCTGCCGCGAGCTGTGCCAGCGGCACGGCGCGTCGATCGGCTACCAGCGCCTCACCCGCACCCTGGCGCGCGGTGCGGTCGGCGGCAACGCGTTCACGGTCGTGTTCCGCAAGAACGCCCGGCCGCAGGACCCGAACACCACGCTGTTTGACACAATCGTCGTCTGACCCTGCCCGCACCTGTCCATGAACGCCAACGCCGCCACGATCCTCGTCGTCGATGACGAACCCGACCTGCGCACCCTGTACGAGCTGACGCTGCTGCGCGAAGGCTACCGGGTCGAGACGGCAGGCAACCTGCAGGAGGCCCGCCAGCAGTTGCAGGCCCGCAAGTTCGACGCCGTGATCACCGACATGCGCCTGCCGGACGGCTTCGGCATGGAACTGCTGCACGAGCTGCGCGACCAGCAGCGGCGCGAGCGCTGCGTGGTCATGACGGCCTATGGCTCGGCCGAGAACGCGGTGGAGGCCCTGCGCTCGGGCGCGTTCGACTACCTCACCAAGCCGGTGGACCTCAAGCAGTTCCGCTCGGTCGTCGCATCGGCGGTCCAGGGCACGGGCGGCGTGCCGCCGCCCCGCTCGGCCCGCCCCGGCACCGCGCTGCGCGCCCCGCAAGAGGCCGTGGCCGGCGGCACCACGCTGTCGCTGGACCGGCTGGTGGGTGAGTCCGAGGCCATGCGCAACGTCAAGCAGCGCATCGCCAAGGTGGCGCGCAGCATGGCGCCCGTGCTCATCCGCGGCGAATCCGGCACCGGCAAGGAGCTGGTGGCGCGCGCGCTGCATGCCAGCAGCCAGCGCGCGGACGGACCGCTGGTCGCCGTCAACTGCGGCGCCATTCCGGAAAACCTGCTCGAAGCCGAGTTCTTCGGTGCGCGCAAGGGCTCGTACACCGGTGCCACGCAGGACCGCGACGGCTACTTCCAGGCGGCGCGCGGCGGCACGCTGTTCCTGGACGAGATCGGCGACCTGCCGCTGGCGATGCAGTCCAAGCTGCTGCGCGCCATCCAGGAACGCAGCGTGCGGGCGCTGGGCTCCACGGGGGAAGAGACCGTGGATGTGCGCATCGTCAGCGCCACCCACCGCGACCTGTCGGCCGATGTGCAGTCCGGCCGGTTCCGCCAGGATCTGTATTACCGCCTCAACGTGATCGAAGTGGTCATCCCGCCGATGCGGGAACGCCGCGAAGACCTGCCCGCCCTGTGCGCCACACTGCTGGCGCGCATCGCGCAGGAATCGGGCGCGCCGGTGCCCCCCCTCACGCAGAACGCGCTCGACCGCATCGCCATGCACCCGCTGACCGGCAACGTGCGCGAGCTGGAAAACCTGCTGCACCGCGCCGTCGCCCTGAGCGATGGAGAAGAGCTGCACGTGGAGCCCCCGCACGCCTCGGCCGCCGATGCCGCGCGCGCCGATGCGGGCGCATCGCCCGTCCCCGGGGGGGAGCCGCTCGGCAGCGGCACGCCGCGCAGCGCCAACCCGGCCGCCTCCGTGCCCTTGCCCAGCGACCTGCAGGCCTGGCTGGACCAGCAAGAGCGCGAGATTCTGGTGCGGGCCCTGCGGGATACCGGCTTCAACCGCACCGCCACCGCGGCGCGGCTGGGCATCAGCCTGCGGCAGATCCGCTACCGCATCGCCCGCCTGGACATCGCCGCGCCCAACGACAGCGACGCGAATGACGACAGCGAATGAGGCACCGCACCCCGGCCCAGTGCCCTGCCCGGAGGCGGGGGACAGGCCGGTGTGGGACGGCGGCTGGTACCGGGACGCCACGCGCGAGCCCTCGCCCAACTTCGGCCCGCGCCCGGCCCAGGCGGTCATCGATCTCATCGTCGTGCATTCGATCAGCCTGCCCCCCGGCGAATACGGCGGCGGGCAGGTGCACCGGCTTTTCTCCAACACCCTCGACTGGGATGCGCACCCCTACTACGCCGGCATCCGCGGGCTGCAGGTGTCGGCCCACTTTTTCATCGAGCGCGACGGCCGGCTCTGGCAGTTCGTGGACTGCGATCTGCGGGCCTGGCATGCCGGGCCGTCGAGCTATCGGGGCCGCGCCAACTGCAACGACGACTCGATCGGCATCGAACTGGAGGGGCTGGAGGGCCAGACCTTCGAGCCCGCCCAATACGCCACCCTGGCGCGGCTTTGCGCCGACCTGCCGCTGCGCTACCCCATCGCCCACGTGGCAGGCCACGAAGACGTGGCCCCCGGCAGAAAGCAGGACCCGGGGCCGGGCTTCGACTGGCAGCGGCTTCGAGCGGACCTGCCGTGGCCACCCGCCGTGTTTCCACGGAAGTCAACCCGCCCACCGCCATAATTGAGGGTTTTCCCCAACCCTCTGCACGCGGGACGCCAAACCGCGACACTCTGGGCCCGCTGCCCTCCCGCCATGGAAGACAGCGCCCACGCGGCTCCTGAAGTCAAAACGCCCGGCGTCCTGCGCCAGACCACGTTTTCCCGTCTCCCAACCGCATCCACACGGCCTTTGCGCCATGCCTCGCTCACGGCTTCCAGGCCATGGAAACAGCATGTTTCCAGAATCCGGAGCAGAGGGCGCTGTACACTACCGGTAGTGTCTTGCTACCATTGCACACCCTAGATATAGCGTGTGGGCCAGCACCCAACCCCCACCCCGTTCTCCGCTTTGGCGCCGCCTTACGGCCCGCCAGATCCGCCTTTTCCGACAGCTCCCAAAGGACCTTTCATGCAAGCTGCGCTAAACCCTTCATCCACCACCAACGCTACGGGGCAGGCCCCCACTGCCGCAGACGAATCGCCGGCGGCGCAGCCCGGCAGCGACCTGCTGACGCACTACCAGATCATTCGCCGCAACGGCGCGGTGGTGCCGTTCGAACCGCAGAAGATCGCAGTGGCCCTGATGAAGGCGTTTCTCGCCGTGCACGGCACCCAGGGTGCCGCTTCGGCCAGTGTCCGCGAAGTCGTGGACACCCTGACCCAGAACGTGGTGCGCGCCCTCATGCGCTCGCGCCCGGGCGGCGGCACGTTCCACATCGAGGACGTCCAGGACCAGGTCGAGCTGGGCCTGATGCGCGGCGGCCACCACGAGGTCGCGCGCGCCTATGTGCTGTACCGTGAGCGCCGCTCGCAGGAGCGCGCCCACCAGCAGGAGCAGCGCACCCCAGCCGTGCCTACCCTGCACGTGATCGACCATGGCCAGCGCGTGCCCCTCGATGAAGCGCGCATGCTGAGCCTCATCCAGGCCGCCTGCTCCAACCTGGGCGCCGACATCCAGGCCGCGCCCATCGTGGCCGAAACCATGCGCAACCTGTACGACGGCGTGCCCATGGACGAGGTGTACAAGGCCTCCATCCTGGCCGCCCGCACCCTGATCGAGAAAGACCCCGACTACACCTACGCCACCGCCCGCCTGCTGCTGCACACCATCGTGCGCGAGGTGCTGGGCCGCGACGTGGCGCCCGGCGAAATGGGCGCCGCCTACGCGAACTACTTCCCCGTGTTCATCCAGAAGGGCGTGGACAACGACCTGCTGGACCCCCGCCTGCTCGAGTACGACCTGCAAAAGCTCGGCGCCGCACTGAAGTTCGAGCGCGACCAGCAGTTCGACTACCTGGGCCTGCAGACGCTGTACGACCGCTACTTCCTGCACGTGCGCAAGAGCCGCATCGAACTGCCCCAGGCATTCTTCATGCGCGTGGCCATGGGCCTGGCGCTCAAGGAAGACAACCGCGAAGCGCGCGCCATCGAGTTCTACGAGGTGCTCTCGTCGTTCGACTTCATGTCCAGCACCCCCACGCTGTTCAACAGCGGCACGCTGCGCTCGCAGCTGTCGTCGTGCTACCTGACCACCGTGCCCGACGACCTGGATGGCATCTACGAGTCGATCAAGGAAAACGCGCTGCTGTCCAAGTTCGCCGGCGGCCTGGGCAACGACTGGACCCGCGTGCGCGCACTGGGCTCGCACATCAAGGGCACCAACGGCGAATCGCAAGGCGTGGTGCCGTTCCTCAAGGTGGTGAACGACACCGCCGTGGCCGTGAACCAGGGCGGCAAGCGCAAGGGCGCCGTCTGCACGTACCTCGAAACCTGGCACCTGGACATCGAGGAGTTCCTGGAGCTGCGCAAGAACACCGGCGACGACCGCCGCCGCACGCACGACATGAACACGGCCAACTGGATTCCCGACCTGTTCATGCGCCGCGTGATGGAAAAGGGCACCTGGACCCTGTTCTCGCCCTCCAACGTGCCCGACCTGCACGACCTGTTCGGCACCGACTTCGAAAAGGCCTACGTGGCCTATGAAGAGAAGGCCGCGCGCGGCGAGATCAAGCCCTCGCGCACGCTGCAGGCGACCGACCTGTGGCGCAAGATCCTGACCATGCTGTTCGAGACCGGCCACCCCTGGATCACGTTCAAGGATGCCTGCAACGTGCGCTCGCCCCAGCAGCACGCCGGCGTGGTGCACTCGTCCAACCTATGCACCGAGATCACGCTGAACACCAGCGACACCGAAACCGCGGTCTGCAACCTCGGCTCGGTCAACCTGCTGCGCCATCTGAAGGACGGCACGAACGGCCGCGAACTCGACCACGTCAAGCTGCGCAAGACCATCTCCACGGCCATGCGCATGCTCGACAACGTGATCGACATCAACTACTACGCCGTCGAAAAGGCCCGCGCGTCCAACATGCGCCACCGCCCCGTGGGCCTGGGCATCATGGCCTTCCAGGACAGCCTGTACGAACTGCGCATTCCCTACGCGTCGCAGGCCGCGGTCGAGTTCGCTGATCGATCCATGGAAGCCATCTGCTACTACGCCTACTGGGCTTCGACCGAGCTGGCCAAGGAACGCGGCCACTACGAAAGCTACAAGGGCTCGCTGTGGGACCGTGGCATCCTGCCGTTCGACACGCTCGAGCTGCTGGAGAAGGCCCGCGGCGGCTTCGTAGAAGTGGACCGCTCGTCCTCGCTGGACTGGGATGCGCTGCGCAAGAAGATCGCGCAGGACGGCATGCGCAACTCCAACTGCGTGGCCATCGCGCCCACCGCCACCATCTCCAACATCGTCGGTGTCGATGCGTCCATCGAGCCCTCGTTCGGCAACCTCTCGGTCAAGTCGAACCTGTCGGGCGAGTTCACCGTCATCAACGGCTACCTGGTGCGCGACCTCAAGCGCCTGGGCCTGTGGGACGACGTGATGGTCATGGACCTCAAGCACTTCAAGGGTTCGCTGCACTCCATCGACCGCGTGCCGCAGGACGTCAAGGCGCTGTACTCCACGGCCTTCGAGGTCGAGCCGTCGTGGCTCGTCGAGGCCGCATCGCGCCGCCAGAAATGGATCGACCAGGCGCAGAGCCTGAACATCTACATGGCGGGCGCATCGGGCAAGAAGCTCGACGACACCTACAAGCTCGCCTGGGTGCGCGGCCTCAAGACCACGTATTACCTGCGCACGCAAAGCGCCACGCACGTCGAGATGAGCACCGTGAACACGCGCCAGCTCAACGCCGTGTCGTCGGGCACCAACGGCGGCGGCGCACAGGCCGCATCCAAGCCCAGCGCGCTCGAAGCCGCTGCGGCCGCAGCACAGGCACAGGCCGCGGCATTGCCCGCGACCGACGTGAAGTTCTGCGCGATTGACGACCCGACCTGCGAAGCCTGCCAGTGATGCGCACGCCATGCGCGGCACCCTGATCTATCAGGGTGCCGCGCATGTGCAGTGAAGCAACAAAAACATGGCTGTATCACGCTCCAGCGCTTTTAATTTTGCAGCGCTGCTTTCATAATCCGACCATTGGAAAACCTATGCTGACCTGGGACGAAGAAGTCAAGCCCTCATCGCAGAAACTCTTGGACGGCGGTCTGCAAAACAACCGCCCGGCGGAGTCGCCGTCCGCGCTTTCGCAAGCCGCTGCGGCACCCGCCGAAAGCCTGCCCACCGGCAGCACGCCCACCCCCTCGGCCCCGCCCTCCGACACCGTGCACCGCCGCGTGAATGCCGCCGACAAGCGCATCATCAACGGCCAGACCGACGTCAATCAGCTGGTGCCCTTCAAGTACAAGTGGGCCTGGGAAAAATACCTCGCCACCTGCGCCAACCACTGGATGCCGCAAGAGGTGAACATGACGCGCGACATCGCGTTGTGGAAAGACCCAAACGGCCTGACCGAAGACGAGCGCCGCATCATCAAGCGCAACCTCGGCTTCTTCGTGACCGCCGATTCGCTGGCCGCCAACAACATCGTGCTGGGCACGTACCGCCACATCACCGCGCCCGAATGCCGCCAGTTCCTGCTGCGCCAGGCCTTCGAGGAAGCGATCCACACGCACGCCTACCAGTACATCGTCGAATCGCTCGGCCTCGACGAGAGCGAGATCTTCAACGCGTACAACGAAGTCGCCTCCATCCGCAACAAGGACGAGTTCCTGATCCCCTTCATCGAGGCGATCATGGACCCCAACTTCAAGACCGGCACGCCCGAGACCGACCAGACGCTGCTCAAGTCGCTGATCGTGTTCGCCTGCCTGATGGAAGGCCTGTTCTTCTATGTCGGCTTCACGCAGATCCTCGCGCTCGGCCGCCAGAACAAGATGACCGGTGCCGCCGAGCAGTACCAGTACATCCTGCGCGACGAATCGATGCACTGCAACTTCGGCATCGACCTGATCAACCAGCTCAAGCTGGAGAACCCGCACCTGTGGACCGCGGAGTTCAAGGAAGAGATCAACGGCCTGTTCATGAAAGCCGTCGAGCTCGAGTACCAATACGCCGAAGACACCATGCCACGCGGCGTGCTGGGCATGAACGCCTCCATGTTCAAGGGCTACCTGCGCTACATCGCCAACCGCCGCGCCACGCAGATCGGCCTGGAGGCGCTGTTCCCCAACGAAGAAAACCCCTTCCCCTGGATGAGCGAGATGATCGACCTCAAGAAGGAGCGCAACTTCTTCGAGACCCGCGTCATCGAGTACCAGTCCGGCGGTGCACTGTCCTGGGATTGACCTCCCGACACATTCCAGGCCATGCATTTTCATTCCACGTCCCAGACCGGTAGCGCTGCGAAGTCCTGCCGTGCGGGGCGTTCCCGTGTTCATGGCGATGGGACTCGTCCCATCGCCATGGATCGCTCCATGTCCAATGCAGGCGTGGAGTGCTCTTTGCAAATTGACCCAAGGAGAAAATGATGGCAACTGCGAAAAAGACCGCCGCCAAGAAGGCAGTACCCGCGAAGAAAGCCGCCGCCCCCGCCAAGAAGGCGGCGGTAGCCAAGAAGGCCGCCGCTCCGGCGAAGAAGGCCGCTCCGGCCAAGAAGGCCGCCGCCCCCGCCAAGAAGGTAACGGCTGCGAAGAAGGCAGCACCGGCCAAGAAGGCCGCCGCCCCAGCGAAGAAGGCAGCGCCCGCCAAGAAGGCCGCCGCCCCCGCCAAGAAGGTGACGGCTGCGAAGAAGGCAGCAGCGCCGGCCAAGAAGGCCGCTGCTCCGGCCAAGAAAGCCGCAGCGCCAGCGAAGAAGGCAACGGCCGTGAAGAAGTCGGCTGCACCTGCCAAGAAGGCGGCAGCACCGGCAGCCAAGAAGGCCAGCGCCAAGCCAGCGACCGCGACCAAGAAGGCCGTGACGTCGGCGAAGAAGACCTCGGCCGCACCTGCTGCCAAGAAGCCTGCCGCAGCACCGGCCGCCAAGAAGGCCGCCGCGCCCAAGAAAGCCGCCAAGGCCCCTGCGCCCGCGCCTGCAGCCCAGACCACGCTGAACCCCCAGGCCGCCTGGCCCTTCCCCACGGGTGGCAAGCCGTAAGGCTCACGTCCACGGGAAGTCCCGCCAACCCGGTGCCCTGCACCGGGTTTTTTTATGCCCGCTGCACACGCATCGTGCGGCGGCAGGCCTGTGCCCCTGCGCTTACTCGGGGTGGAAGTCGAGCACGTAGTTCTGCGGCCCGCGCTGCGCGATCTTGAGCGCGCCCATGCGGTTGCCCAGCGCGGCGCAGCGCACCAGGGGCCAGTCGCGCTCCAGCCCGAAAAGCAGCGCACCCCGCCAGGCGTCGCCGCAGCCGGTGGGATCGACCACCTCGGCCGGCGCCGCGACCGGCACGTTGGTGCGCTCGCCGTTCTCCCACACGTCGCAGCCCTCGGCGCCCAGCGTGACGACGAGACCCCGCACCTTGCGGGAGATGTCCTGCAGGCTCCAGCCCGTGCGCTCGCACAGCATGCGGCCTTCGTAGTCGTTCACGGTGATCCACGTGGCCTGATCGATGAACTGCGCCAGTTCCTGGCCGTTGAACATGGGCAGGCCCTGGCCCGGATCGAACACGAACGGAATGCCCGCCTCGACCAGTTGCGCGGCGTGCTGCAGCATGGCGTCGCGGCCATCGGGCGCGATGATGGCCAGGCGCACGTCGGGCTCGGCCACGATGCGCGAGCGGTGGGCCTGCATCATGGCGCCGGGGTGGAAGGCCGTGATCTGGTTGTTGTCGCGGTCGGTCATGATCATCGCCTGGGCCGTGTAGAGGTCATCCACCTGCCCCACGTGGCGCGTGTCGATGGCCAGGCTACGCAGGCGCTCCTGATAGCCGGCGCCGTCGCTGCCCAGCATGGCCATGGGCACCGGATCGCCGCCCAGCAGCTTCAGGCTGTAGGCGATGTTGCCGGCGCAGCCGCCGAAGTCGCGGCGCAGGGAAGGCACGAGGAACGAGACGTTCAGGATGTGCAGCTGGTCCGGCAGTATCTGCTCGGCGAAGCGGCCCTCGAAAGTCATGATGGTGTCGAACGCCAGGGAACCGCAAATCAAGGCAGCCATAACAAATCCGGTGAAGAAGAAAAGATCCGAAGATCAGGGATAGAAAGCCAGAACACGGTAGCCGGAGACGCGCGCGCCGCCCGTGGCCACCACCATGGGCAAGGTGCCGCTCCATTCGCCGCCGGGCGCGATCTCCGCGGGCGCCCCCAGGTCCTGGGGCTGCAGCACGCGGCGCAGCACCGGCCGGTCCTGCGTGTCGGTCAGCGTGAGCTCCACCGACGGCATGGCCACGGCAAAACCGGCACGGCTCTTGATGGACAAGGCCAGCTGGTACGAGTCGCCCCGTCCCTTGTTGAAGGACGAGCTGTCGATCACCACCTCGGTGATGCGGCGCGGGGCGGCGATGGTGCATTGCAGCGGCGCGCACAGCGCCTGGAGGACGGGCCGCGCACCGGGGTACTGCGATGCCAGCTGGTCGCGCTCCTGCACCGCCATCTGCAGGCCGAGGCCTGCGGCCAGGGCCATCAGCAGCACGGCTAGGCCGGCCCGCACCGCCGGCTTGCCCCAGAAGGCCTTGCGGCGCGCGGCGCGCATGAAGCCCGGCTCATCAGCGGCCGTGGCATGCACCGCATCGTCGTCCTCGTCATCGTCTTTCGCAGGCGAGTGCAGCGGCAGGCGGTGAACGGAAGGCTGCGCACCGGCCAGGGCCGCAGAGGCGATGGCCGCTTCTGCCGGCAACGCCACCACGCCCTCCAGCCCACCACCGGCCTGCGTGGCGATGGCCACCGGATCGGTGTCGGCATCGATGGCTTCCAGGGCCATGTCCATGGCCACCGCTTTGGCGATGGCATCGTCGGTCGAAGCCTGCCGCCCATGACCATCCGGCACATCGGCGGCGGCTTGCAGCGGCCCATCGTCCAGATCGTCGGGCCATTCGGAATCGCGCAACTCCGCGAAGGGCAGTTCATAGCCCGCTGGCTCGGGTGGCGTTGCGCTGCGCGCGCGCCCTGCCACCGCCGCTTCGTCCTGCGGGGGTGTCGAGGCGGCGGGCACCGCACCGATGGGCCGTTCAGCGGCGGGCACCGATCCCGGCAAGGACCATCCCGATGGCAGTGGAGGTAGAACGGGCTTGGCCGGCGCGGCAGTGGAATCCGTCGCGCTTGAGCGGGTTCGCCAAACCAGCGGAGACGCAGGCTCCAGGCTCCAGTCGGCGGGCGGCTCCACGCCCGGCGACGCCAGCGGCCGCGCGGCGAGGTAGCTTGGCACCGGCGGGGTCTCCGGAACCTCCAGCGGCGCGGGCGGGGCGGGGTCGTCCATCGGCAGCAGTGCTGCCGGCGCTGCTGGCGTTGGGGGGAATGAATGTGGCGGTGCCGGAGCCGCAGAGGCGGTGGGCCCGCGTGGCACGCCGGGCGCGGGTGCTGTTGGAGAGGGTTGCGGCACGCTCGTCGCGCCAGCCCCCCAGGCCCGTTCGGCAGGCGCCGGCGGCCGCACGGCCGCGCGCGGAGCGTCGGGAATGGCCATTTCCGGCAGCAGGTCCTGCGACGCCGAGCGCACCAGATGGGCCGCCGCATCGAAGACCTCCTTGCACTGCCCGCACCGCACCCACCCATCGGAGATGCGCAACTGGTCCGCGACGACCTTGAAGGTCGTGCCGCAGGCGGGGCAGCGTGTGATCTGGCTCATCGGCTCGGGATTGTAGGTGGGCGCCATGCCCGCCCGAAGGGCGGCACGGCCCTGCCCGTCACCGCGCGGCCACCATCAGGATCCAGCCCTCCTGCGTGTCGGCCACCTCCAGGGGCAGCCACGGCGCATAGGCCTCTTTCAGCTCGTCGGCCTGGCGCTCCAGGATGCCGGCCAGCACCAGATGGCCGCCGGCCGCCACATGCGCGCACAGCAGCGGCGCCAGCACCTTGAGGGGTGTGGCGAGGATGTTGGCCAGCACCGTCTGGTAGGTGCCGCTGGCCTGGTCGGGCAGGCCCGCCTTCAGCGCCACGCCGTTGGCCTCGGCGTTCAAACGCGTGGACTCCACGGCCGCCGGATCGATGTCCACGGCATCGACATCCGTCGCACCGAACTTGGCGGCGCCGATGGCCAGGATGCCGGAGCCGCAGCCATAGTCGAGCACGCGGCCCAGCGGGTTGCCGCTGGCGCCGTGCGGCGCGCCGTTCGCCGCGATCCACCGCAGGCACATGCGCGTGGTGGGGTGCGTGCCGGTGCCGAACGCCAGTCCGGGATCGAGCCGGATGCTGCGCGTGGCCTGGGCCGGCAGCTCGTGCCAGGTGGGCACGATCCAGAAATCCGGCGTGATGTCCACCGGCGCGAACTGCGATTGCGTGAGGCGCACCCAGTCCTGCTCGGGCACGGTGGCCACGCCCAGCACGCGGCAGCCCTCGAAGAAGTCCTGCACCTCCAGCAAGGCCCGCGCCTCCTGCGCTTCGGCTTCGTTCTGGAACAGCGCCACCACCCGGCTGCGCTGCCAGCCGTCCTTGGGCGGCGGCATGCCGGGCTCGCCGAACAGCGCCTGCTCGGCATCGGTCTGCGCGTCGGCATCCTCGACCGACACGCTCAGCGCCTGCAGCGCATCGAGCGCATCACTCAGGGACTCGACCCGGTCTTCGGGGCACATCAGGCTCAGCTCAAACATGGGAGACCTCCGGGAGAAAACGAAAATGCTGGCACCCGTTGCCAGGTGCCAGCATGCAAAACCACCACGCGCGGCGATCTCAGCGCTTGTGCTGCGACAGCCACTCTTCCAGGTAATGGATGTTGGTGCCGCCCGCCACGAACTTGGCGTCCACCATCAGCTCGCGGTGCAGCGGCACGTTGGTGTTGATGCCCTCGATCACGGTTTCGGACAGCGCCGTGCGCATGCGGGCCAGCGCCTGCTCGCGCGTGTCGCCGTGCACGATGATCTTGCCGATCATCGAGTCGTAGTTCGGCGGCACGTAGTAGTTGGTGTAGGCGTGCGAATCGACGCGCACGCCCGGGCCGCCCGGCGCATGCCACATGGTGATGCGGCCTGGCGAGGGGATGAACTTGTACGGGTCCTCGGCGTTCACGCGGCATTCGATGGCGTGGCCGCGGATCTCGATCTGGCGCTGGGTGAAGGGCAGCTTCTCGCCGGCGGCGACCATGATCTGCGTCTTCACGATGTCCACACCCGTGATCCATTCGGTCACCGGGTGCTCCACCTGCACGCGGGTGTTCATCTCGATGAAGTAGAACTCGCCGTTTTCATACAGGAACTCGAACGTGCCCGCGCCGCGGTAGCCGATCTTCTTGCATGCGGCCACGCAACGCTCGCCGATCTTCTCGATCAGCTTGCGCGGGATGCCGGGCGCAGGCGCCTCCTCGATCACCTTCTGGTGGCGGCGCTGCATGGAGCAGTCGCGCTCGCCCAGATAGACCGCATTGCGGTGCTTGTCCGCGAGGATCTGGATTTCGATGTGGCGCGGGTTCTGGAGGAACTTCTCCATGTACACGGCCGGATTGCCGAACGCCGCGCCGGCCTCGGCCTTGGTCATCTGCACCGCGTTGACGAGCGCCGCCTCGGTGTGCACCACGCGCATGCCGCGTCCGCCGCCGCCGCCCGCGGCCTTGATGATGACGGGATAGCCCACCGCCTTGGCGATGCGGCGGATCTGCACCGGGTCTTCCGGCAGCTCGCCTTCGGAGCCCGGCACGCAGGGCACGCCCGCGCGGATCATGGCCTGCTTGGCCGAGACCTTGTCGCCCATGGTGCGGATCGACTCGGGCGTGGGGCCGATGAACTGGAAGCCGCTCTTTTCCACCCGCTCGGCGAAGTCGGCGTTCTCGGAAAGGAAGCCGTAGCCGGGGTGGATGGCCTCCGCATCGGTCACCTCGGCGGCCGAGATGATGGCGGGCATGTTGAGGTAGGACAGCGGCGAGGGCGCGGGGCCGATGCACACCGCCTCTTCGGCCAGCTTCACGTACTTGGCATCGCGATCCGCCTCGGAATACACCATGACGGCCTTGACGCCGAGTTCATGGCAGGCGCGCTGGATGCGCAATGCGATTTCGCCGCGATTGGCAACGAGAATTTTCTTAAACATAGGTTTCTTCGCGGCTCATCACCCATGCGCGGGCGCATGCGAGTGCGGTTGGCGTAGCCTTGCCCGGGGCAAGACGGCCGGCACCGGCGACGAGGATTTTCTGAAACATGGACGTTCCCTGGCGCCCGGCAACGAGGCCGGCGCGCCCGACAAGGACCGAGGAAGACATGCGCAATTTATTCGATCACGAACAGGGGCTGCCCGTATTCCACCGCCTGGCCGTTCTCCCCCAGGATGCGGGTGACGGTGCCGGACTTGTCGGCCTCGATCTCGTTGAGGATCTTCATAGCCTCGATGATGCAGATCGTCTCGCCTTCCTTGACCTGGCTGCCCACTTCGACGAACGACTTGGCGCCCGGGCTGGAAGCGCGGTAGAACGTGCCCACCATGGGCGACTTCACGATGTGGCCGGTCGGGGCGGCCGGAGCGGGCAGTTCGGCCACCGGCGCTGCGGCGGCCGCCGCGGGGGCCGGTGCCTGCTGGGCGGGTGCGGCCACATATTGCTGGACCACCGCACCGCCGCTCTTGACGATGCGGACCTTGCCTTCTGCCTCGGTGATCTCGAGTTCTGACACATTCGACTCGGACACGAGGTCGATCAAGGTCTTGAGTTTTCGCAAATCCATGGGAACTCCAACGCCAAAAACAAAATAGGGCGCGAATTTACCCCAAATTCGACCTATGGCCGGTATTTGGGCGCAAATTCATTGATCTTCGCGGTGGATTGCAGACCGCTATCCCAGGGAAGCCCATTGGGTGAGGTCTTCTGCGGTGACCTGGCCCATTTTACGGTGCACGATGCTGCCATCTGCACCCATCAGCACGCTGAAAGGCAGGCCTCCAGTGAGATTGCCCAGCGAACGGCCCAGTTCGGTGCCCGAAAGCCCCGCCAGTCCCACCGGGAAATCCAGCGGCAGGCGCCCCAGGAACTGCCGTACGGACGAGGGCTGGTCGATCGCCAGGCCCACGACTTGCCAGCCTTTGGCGGCATGTTCACGGTAGAAGGCATTCAAAAGCGGCAGCTCGTCCACGCAGGGCGGGCACCACGTGGCCCAGAAGTTCACCAGGAGCGGCTTGCCGCGAAAACGCTCCATCGCCACTGGCTCGCCGCCCGAGGGCGCCTCGAACTGTTGGGCCCACAGGGCGGCTTCGGCGCCGGACAGCACCGTGTGCGGCTGGAACCGCCACCACGCCAGCCCTGCACCGCCCAGCCCGGCGGCGGCGGCCACGCCGGCATACGCCATCAGCCTGCGGCGCGAAGCCTGGGGCGCAGCATCGGACCCGGCCGCGGGGGCCGGGCGGGTGTCGGGTGGGGACATAGGGGTGCCCGTATCGGAGGGCGGTGACACATTCATTCGGGAGGGCTTTCCAACAGCTTGCGCACGGCGCGAATGTCTCCGCGCGGTGCCCGGCCCCGCGCATCGGGGCGCAATGCGCCGCGCAGGTCATCCAGGTCATAGATCAAAAGGTGCACGCCGATCATCTCGCCCAGCACCGGCGAATGGCTGGAGAGGCTCAACGCCTCGACCGACTCGCCATGGAAGCCGGTGACGGTGCGCGGCTCGTAGTCCACATGGTGGTCGATCAGCGCGATCTCGGCAGATTTGCAGTCGTCGCAGAACAACTGCAGATAAATGTCGGACAGCCGGGTCGCCGTGCCATGCCACACCGCTCCGCCCAGGTGCGGGCGAAACGTCTCCATGCGCTCCATCCAGATCAGCGCCAGCTGCCGCAGCGCGAGCAATTCCTGGGGCTGGGTGTCGGCACAGAACAGGCCGATGTACTCGCGCACGGCGTCCTCGATCAGATCGTTGTCGGGCAGCGGTGTGCGGGTGGGCAGGCCCAATTGGCGAACGGCCCGGCGTTTGGCCGGGCCCCATTCCAGGCCTTCTTCGACGACCATGCGGGCCGCGGCGTTGGCGATCTCGGTGGCGAGGGCGTTTGGCATGGCGGCGATCGGGTGGGGGGAAGGGTCCATTGTGGCCTCAATGCAAGAAGGCGGCCCGGGAAAACGCCCGCATCCGGCAGGGGCATGGGGCACCCCATCGTGGACCTTGCTATTGAAAATGTAGCTATCGAGGCAAGAGGGATCTGCGCGGGCGGCCTTGCAGCCCTGGAACCTTAGAATCTGCGCCCATGCATATTCACATTCTGGGCATCTGCGGCACGTTCATGGGGGGCCTGGCGGCACTGGCGCGCGAAGCGGGCCACAAGGTCACCGGCTGCGACGCCGGCGTGTACCCCCCGATGAGCGACCAGTTGCGCGCCTTGGGGATCGAACTGATCGAAGGCTACGGCGCGGACCAGATGGCGCTGGCGCCCGATGCGTTCGTGATCGGCAACGTGGTCAGCCGCGCGCGCCTGCCCGACGGCACGCCGAAATTCCCCCTGATGGAGGCCATCCTCGACGCCGGCGCCGCCTACACCAGCGGCCCCCAGTGGCTTGCCGAGCACGTGCTGCAGGGCCGGCACGTGCTGGCCGTGGCGGGCACCCACGGCAAGACGACCACCACGTCGATGCTGGCCTGGGTTCTGGAATGCGCGGGCCTGCAGCCCGGCTTCCTGGTGGGCGGCGTGCCGCTGGATTTCGGCGTGTCGGCCCGGCTGGGCGCCGCGCGCCGTCCGGTGGCCGGCCCGGGCGTGGCGGGCGATGCGCCCGTGTTCGTGATCGAGGCGGACGAATACGACACCGCGTTCTTCGACAAGCGCAGCAAGTTCGTGCACTACCGCCCCCGCACCGCGGTGCTGAACAACCTGGAATTCGACCACGCGGACATCTTCGACGACCTGCCGGCCATCGAGCGGCAGTTCCACCACCTGGTGCGCACGGTGCCGCCGTCGGGCCGCGTGGTGGTCAACGGGCTGGAGGAAAGCCTGGCCCGCGTGCTGCATGCCGGCTGCTGGAGCGAGGTGGCGAGCTTCGGCGCGCTGGTGAGCGACTTCACGGCCCAGGGCGAGCCGCACGCCTTCGATGTGCTCTACCAGGGCCGGACCGTGGCCCGCGTGGAATGGGCGCTGACCGGGGTGCACAACCAGTTGAATGCGCTGGCCGCCATCGCCGCCGCCCACCACGTGGGCGTGGCGCCGGCAGAGGCCGGCCGTGCGCTGGCGCGGTTCCAGAACGTGAAGCGGCGCATGGAACTGCGCGGCACCGTGCGCGGCATCGCGGTGTACGACGACTTCGCCCACCACCCGACCGCCCTGCGCACCACGCTGGACGGGCTGCGCCGCAGCGTGGGCCCGACGGCGCGCATCCTCGCGGCGTTCGAGCCGCGCAGCAACACCATGAAGCTGGGCACCATGAAATCGCAGTTGCCCTGGGCACTGGAGCCGGCCGACCTGGCGTTCTGCCACACCGCCGGCCTTGACTGGGACGCGGCCCAGGTGCTCGCGCCGCTGGGCGACAAGGCCCGGACTGCGGCGGACATCGGCACGCTGATCGGACAGATCACCCAGGCGGCCCGGCCGGGCGATCACATCGTGTGCATGAGCAATGGCAGCTTCGGCGGCATCCACGGCAAGCTCATCGATTCGCTATCAAAATAATAGCAGCATGCCCTAGTAGAATATGCACTGGAGGCCGATTCGACCGATAGCGCAGAAGGCGACCCTCCGCCCCTCTTCAATACGTCACGGCCATGGCCGGGACATCCACCCGCACGATCGGGCGGGCCAGTGCGGCGCTGGCGGCCTCGGCGAACTGCCGGCCCCATTGCGCGTCGGCCAGCAGCGGGGCCCCGGCGGCCTGTGCCACCGTGAGCACCTTGTCGGCCAGCAGCACCTTGCCGCTGGCCCGCAGGGGCTCGCACTCCAGGCTGATGAACGCCTCGTCCAGCCAGCGGCGAGCATCTTCATTGCTCAAAGGCTGCGAGCCTTTCAGGTCGAAACGGAATTCCTGGCCCGGCGCCAGGGTGATCGAGACTTCTCTGCGCATGGATTGTTTTCCTGGTTGAGGTGGGGCCAAGGGCGGCCACGCAAGCCGATGCCCGCGGCGGGGCCATCGAGCTTACATCGCACGCCGCTGCCCCGGTCCCTGGTTTTCAGCGGGCTCGGCGGGCGGCCACGGCCGCCGACAGGTCGGCCAGTGCCGACAGCGAATCGTCCCAGCCCAGGCAGGCATCGGTGATGCTCTTGCCGTACTCCAGGGCACCCGGCTGGTCCTTGCCCGGCGTGAATTTCTGAGCACCGGCAGTCAGGTGGCTCTCGATCATCACGCCGAACACGCAGCGCGAGCCGCCCGCGATCTGCGCGCCGATCTCGCGCGCCACGTCGCGCTGCTTTTCGTGCTGCTTGCTGCTGTTGGCATGGCTGCAATCCACCATCAGCGTGGCGGGCAGCTTGGCAGCCTCCAGGTCCTGGCAGGCCGCGGCGACGCTGGCCGCGTCGTAGTTCGGCGCCTTGCCGCCGCGCAGGATCACGTGGCAGTCGGGATTGCCCTGCGTGTTGACGATGGCCACCTGCCCGTTCTTGTGCACCGACAGGAAGTGGTGGCCGCGGCTGGCGGACTGGATCGCGTCGGTGGCGATGCGGATGTTGCCGTCCGTGCCGTTCTTGAAGCCGATGGGCGCCGACAGGCCCGAGGCCAGTTCGCGGTGCACCTGGCTTTCGGTGGTGCGCGCACCGATGGCGCCCCAGCTGATGAGGTCGCCGATGTACTGGGGCGAGATCACGTCCAGGAACTCGCTGCCGGCCGGCACGCCCATGCGGTTGATGTCGATGAGCAGCTGGCGCGCGATGCGCAGGCCTTCGTCGATGCGGTAGCTCTCGTCCAGGTACGGATCGTTGATCAGGCCCTTCCAGCCCACCGTGGTGCGGGGCTTTTCGAAGTACACGCGCATCACGATCTCCAGCGTGTCGGCGTACTGCTCGCGCACCGCCTTCAGGCGCCGCGCGTATTCCAGCGCGGCGGCCGGGTCGTGGATGGAGCAGGGGCCGATCACCACCAGCAGCCGGTCGTCCCGGCCGGCCATGATGTCCTGGATGCCGCGCCGCGTGCGCGTGATCAGGGATTCCACCGCCGTTCCCCGGATGGGGAAGAAGCGGATCAGATGTTCTGGAGGGGGCAACACGGTGATGTCCTTGATACGTTCGTCGTCGGTCTGGCTGGTCTTCTCGACGTCGCGGTACCAGGCATCGCTGGTGGGGTTGGCAGTGGCCGTCATGGTTGCGTCCTCGTGGGTTGGATCGGAAAAAAAGGGGAGCGGAAAAACAAAAAACCGCCGGGCTTTTCAGCTTCGGCGGTTTCTAGAGGAGGGGGGCTCGGGTGGTTGCGCGCTGACCTCTCATCCGCCTGGGACAGAGAAGTAAAACCAAAAATAAAACGCGCTACGCACTTGCATCGGTGGCAATGTAACACCGATTTTTGCGCCGCAACATCCCCGGCGCGTTGCAGCGCTGCCACAAGCGGGATGCCGCGCTTTCATCGCCCGCGCCCCGCCAACCAGCGGCGCAGGCGCGCCAGCATCGGGCGCCGCCGGGCCGCGGCGGGCTCTGGAGAAGGCTCGCTGAGCATCGCCCCGCCCTGCTCGTACATGTCGATGACCAGCATCGCCTCGCCCAGGGTGCGCCAGGCCAGGCGCTCGAACGCATCGAAGCAAGCCGGCTCGCTGCGGCTTTGGCGGGTCAGTGCCTGGTGCCAGATCTCGATGGCATCGCGCAGGTCTTTCAGGGCCTGCTGGTAGGCCCCCAGCTCATAAAGCGCATGCCAGGCGGAGCCCAGCCCGGTGAGAAAGAACTGGTGCTCGCGCGCGGCGCGCTTCAGGTGTTCCAGGCTCCAGAAGATGGCGGAGGGATCGGCGCAGGCGCGGCGCAGGTGCGCGGCATCTTCGATGAGCGCGGACAGCGACGTCAGCGCATCGCGGAACTGGCGGGATTCTTCGTCGGCCACGCCTTCGCGCAGCAGCCGGCTCACATCGCCGAACGACTGTGCGGTGTTCAGCAGCTGGCTGGACGAGGGGTCAGGCATGGTGGGTGCACGCCTGGAAGGTCCGCCGCCGCCCGGGGCCTTATGCGGTGCCGCCGACCGTCAGGCCGTCAATGCGCAGCGTGGGCTGGCCCACGCCGACCGGCACGCTCTGGCCTTCCTTGCCGCAGGTGCCCACGCCGCTGTCGAGCGCCATGTCGTTGCCGATGAGCGTCACCTTCTTGAGGGATTCCGGACCGCTGCCGACGATGGTCGCGCCCTTGACCGGGTACAGGATCTTGCCGTTCTCGACCCAATACGCCTCGCTGGCCGAGAACACGAACTTGCCGCTGGTGATGTCCACCTGGCCGCCGCCGAAGTTGGTGGCGTAGAGGCCGCGCTTGATGCTCGCGACGATCTCCGCCGGGTCCTTGTCGCCGCCCAGCATGTAGGTGTTGGTCATGCGGGGCATGGGAATGTGCGCGTAGCTCTCGCGCCGGCCGTTGCCGGTGGGCGCCACGCCCGACAGGCGCGCGTTCATCGAGTCCTGGATGTAGCCCTTGAGGATGCCGTCCTCGATGAGCACGTTGCGCTGGCTGGCGTGGCCTTCGTCGTCCACGTTGAGGGAGCCGCGGCGGTCGGCCAGGGTGCCGTCGTCCAGCACCGTCACGCCCTTGGCCGCCACGCGCTGGCCGATGCGGCCGCTGAAGGCGCTCGAGCCCTTGCGGTTGAAATCACCCTCCAGCCCGTGGCCCACGGCCTCGTGCAGCAGCACGCCAGGCCACCCGGGGCCGAGCACCACGGTCATCTCGCCCGCGGGCGCAGGGCGCGACTCCAGATTGACGAGGGCGGCGTTCACGGCCTCATCGACGTACTGGGTGATCTGCGCATCATCGAAATAGGCCAGGCCGAAGCGCCCGCCCCCGCCGGCCGAGCCCACCTCGCGGCGGCCGGCCTGCTCGGCGATCACGGTGACCGACAGGCGCACCAGCGGGCGCACGTCGGCAGCCAGCGTGCCGTCGGAGCGCGCCACCAGCACCACGTCGTATTCGCTGGCCAGGCCCGCCATCACCTGGGCCACGCGCGGGTCCTTGGCGCGGGCCTGTTGCTCCACCTTTTCCAGCAGCGCCACCTTGGCCGTGCTGTCCAGCGAAGCGATGGGATCGGTGCCGGGATAGAGCGATCGGCTGGCGGAGATCTTCTTGAGCGAGATCTTCGCCCGCTTCTCCTGCGAGGCCGCCGAAATCGCCCGCACGGTGCGGGCGGCATCGAGCAAGGAGGCCTCGGAGATGTCGTCGGAATAGGCGAAGGCCGTCTTCTCGCCGCTCACGGCCCGCACGCCCACGCCCTGGTCGATGCTGAACGATCCGGTCTTGACGATGCCTTCTTCCAGGCTCCAGCCCTCGCTGCGCGTGTACTGGAAATACAGGTCGGCATCGTCCACCTGATGGGCCCGGATGTCGGCGAGCGCGCGCGCCAGATGGGTTTCGTCGAGACCGAAAGGCTCCAGGAGCAGGCGGCGGGCGACGGACAGGCGTTCGATGGTGGGTTCGCGGGAGATCATGGGCGGATTCTAGAAGCCTTGGTGCCTGCCGGCATGGCGCTTTGCGAGCATCCCACCCGGCGGCGCGGCCATGCTGGCGCGAATCGGCGATGGCTAAGACGACTCAGTGATATTTCACTGATATATCATTTGTGTTTCACCGCCCCCACCCACCCGTCCCGATGCCCGTCCTGCCCCAGCCCTCCCTTCCCGCCGCGCCCGGCGGCGGCGCCCAGTTGCGCGAGCAGGCCTACGCCGACATCAAGCGCCGCATCATTGCCTGCGAGCTGGCACCCGGCGCGCAGATCAACGAAGGCGCGTTGGGCACGCTGCTCGGCCTGGGCCGCACGCCCATCCACCAGGCGCTGCACCGGCTGGAGATGGAAGGGCTCGTGACCATCCTGCCGCGCAAGGGCATCGTGGTGGCACCGCTGTCGCTGGACGAGGTGCTGGACATGATCGAGGTGCGCGCCTGCAACGAGACCCTGTGCGTGCGCCTGGCGGCCGAGCGGGTCCGGCCGGCTGAACTGGCCGCGATGCGCCACCTGCTGGACGAGGCCCCGGCGCTCCTGGCCGCGCACGACGTGCCTGCGCTGATGGCGCTGGACCTGCGCTTTCACAGCGCGATCTCGGCCGCCGCCCGCAACACCGTGCTGGCCGACCTGCTGCGCCGGCTGCACGAACAGCAGGCGCGCTTTTGGTTCCTGACGCTCTCGGAGGCCGGGCACAGCGTGCGCATCCACGACGAGCACCAGGACATCCTGGCCGCGCTCGAGCGCCACGACCCCGATGCCGGCGCCGCCGCGATGCAGCGCCACATCGACGATTTCCGCCGCGCGATCACCCGCGCACTTTGATCCTTCCGCCCTTTCGTTGCCCCACCATGCCCCAGCACACCTTCGATCTCGCCGGCCACGGGCCGGTTACCCTGGACATCCGCCACCTCGTCATCGCCGGCTGGGCCGGCCGCGACCGCGCGGCGGTGGACCACCACATCGCCGAGCTGGCCGCGATCGGCGTCAAGCCGCCCTCCACGGTGCCCACCTTCTACCGCGTGGCCAGCCAGCTGCTCGACACGGGCAGCGCGGTGCAGGTTCCGGGCCATGACTCCAGCGGCGAGGTGGAATGCGTGCTGCTGGCCAGCGAGGCGCACGGCGTGCTCGTGGGCATCGGCTCGGACCACACGGACCGCACCGTCGAGGCCTACGACGTCACGGTGTCCAAGCAGATGTGCGCCAAGCCCGTGGGCCGCGCCCTGTGGAAGCTGTCGGAAGTGCAGGGCCACTGGGACCAGCTGGTCACCCGCTGCTGGCGCACCCGCGACGGCGTGCGCGCGCTGTACCAGGAAGGCGCCCTGGCCCGCCTCCTGCCCCCCGCCGAGCTGATGCAAAAATGGAATGCGGCAGACGGCCTGTCCACCCACACGGCCATGTTCTGCGGCACCCATGCGGTGATCGGCGAACTCGGCTGGGGCGAGGCCTTCGAGCTGGAATTGCACGACCCCGTTCTGAACCGCAGCCTGCACCACCACTACGCCACCCAAGCCCTGGAGATCGCCCGATGAATGCCCTCGCCACCACCCGCCACCCCACCGTCCGCGAACAGGCCGAGGCCCTGGCCCGGGGCGACACCACCAGCGTGGCGCTGGTCGAGGCGGCGCTCGCGCGCATCGCCAAGCACCGCGCGGCGGGCGGGCACGCCTATGTGGGCGAGGTCGATGCCGAAGCCGCGTTGCAGGCGGCCCGCGCCAGCGACGCCGCCCGCGCGGGCGGGCACGTGCCTTCGCCGCTGGCGGGCCTGCCCGTCTCGATCAAGGACCTGTTCGACGTGCAGGGCCAGGTGACCCGTGCCGGATCGGCCGTGATGGCCGGGGCGCCCGCCCAGGCCGACGCCGTCGCGGTGGCCCGTCTGCGCGCCGCGGGCGCAGTGCTGCTCGGTCGCACCAACCTGAGCGAGTTCGCCTTCTCGGGCCTGGGGCTCAATCCCCACTACGGCACGCCGGCCAACCCGCACGACCCGAGCCGCATTACCGGGGGCTCCACCTCCGGCGGCGCCGCCACCGTGGCGCTCGATCTGGCCACCGTGGCGCTGGGCACCGACACGGGCGGCTCGATCCGCATTCCGTCCGCGTTCTGCGGGCTCACGGGCTTCAAGCCCACCGCCCGGCGGGTGTCGCTGGCCGGGGCCTATCCGCTGTCGCGCAGCCTGGACTCGGCCGGCCCGCTGGCCCGCAGCGTGGACTGCTGCGCCGTCGTCGATGCCATCCTGAGCGGCGAGGCGCTGGACACCCGCGCCGCGCCGCTGGCCGGGTTGCGCCTGGGGGTGACGGACGACTTCGTCATGGACGGCGTCGAGCCCGAGGTGGCGGCCGCCTTCGACGGCGCGCTCCAGCGCCTGTCCGCCGCCGGCGCACGCATCGTGCGCTTCGGCTTCACCGAACTGCACGAGCTGCCCTCGCTCAACGCCGCGGGCGGGCTGATCGCCGCCGAGGCCTGGCAGGTGCACCGCGCGCGGCTGGAAGACCCGGCCCAAGAGGCGCAGTACGACCACCGCGTCGCCCAGCGCACCCGCCGCGGCGCCGCGATTTCCGCGGCCGACTACATCGATTTGCAGGACGCGCGAATGCGCCTGCAAGCCACCGCTCGCGAGCGCCT
Source organism: Acidovorax sp. GBBC 1281 (assembly GCF_028473645.1). Classification (NCBI taxonomy): domain Bacteria; kingdom Pseudomonadati; phylum Pseudomonadota; class Betaproteobacteria; order Burkholderiales; family Comamonadaceae; genus Acidovorax; species Acidovorax sp. GBBC 1281. The sequence continues at coordinate 807,629 of NZ_CP097269.1, read as the reverse complement.
GCGCGACCTCGATGCCTGGCTGATGCCCACCGTGGCCGTGCGCGCGCCGCGCCTGGCGGACCTCACCGGCGACGACGCCCGGTTCTTCGCCACCAACGGGCTGGTGCTGCGCAACACGACGGTGCTCAATTTCCTCGATGGCTGCGCGCTCTCCCTTCCCTGCCAGGCGCCCGGCGAACTGCCCGTGGGCCTGTCCGTGGGCGGCGTGCACGGCGCCGATGCGCGCGTGCTGCAGGTGGGCCGCGCCATCGAAGCCTGCCTGCGCGCGGGCTGAAACGCTTGCGGCCAGGGCCCTGCGCGCGATGGACACCCGCTTCGTCGAAGCCTTTCTCTGGATCGCGCGGCTCGGGAGCTTCCGCGCCGCGGCCGAGCGGCTGCACGTGACGCAGGCGGCCATCTCCAACCGCATCGCCTCGCTGGAGGAAGAGATCGGCGCCCGCGTGTTCGAGCGCGACCTGCGGCTCACGCCCGTGGGCCTGCGGCTGCTGGACTATGGCGAGCGCATGCTGGAACTGCAGCGCGAGATGATCGCGCTCGGGCACCCGCAGCAGGAGCTTCTGGGCCTGGTGCGCATCGGCGCGATCGAGAGCGTGGTGCACACCTGGCTGGTGGACTTCCTGGGCACGCTGCAGCGCCTGCACCCGGGCATCGAAGTGCAGCTGACCTCGGAAACCACCCTCGCCCTGCACGAGCGCCTGCAGATCGGCGCGATCGACATCGCGCTGCAGACCGACCCCATGGCCAGCGCCGAGATCGTCAACATGGCCTGCCCGCCGATGGCCATGGGCTGGGTGGGCGCCGGCGCCTCCGCGCCCCAGCCCGACGAAGGCCGCATCGCCCACCTGCTGCTGCAGCCGGTGCTGACCATGAGCCCGGGATCGCAGCCCCACCAGGCGCTCAAGCAGCTGTACCGGCAGGCCAGCATGCCCGTGGGCAAGGTGCATTGCGTGAGTTCGATGGCGGCGATCGTGCGGCTGGTGCAGTCGGGGTTCGGCAACGCGCTGATCCCGCTGCCACCCGTGCGCGAGGAGATCGAGCGCGGCGACCTGCGCGTGATCGCGTGCGACACGCCCCTGCCGCCCCAGCGCATCGTGGTGAGCCATCTGGACGCCAGCGGCTCGGCCGCCATCCGCCGCGCGGCCGAGCTGGCGTGCAGCGAATCCGAGCGCTTCGCTGCCTCGCTGTCCGCACCATTCCGGACGCCGGGCACAGAGGGTGAACCCTGATTTGGTGCAGAAAAAGCATCCGACCCGACAAGTAATTCTGATGGCCGCAGGGCAAAAAAACCCGTTTGTGGCACGCCGATGCGCGGCCGATGATTCCCTGGTCTTTTTGCAAGGAATCGCAAGTGCCCATGGCTTCCCAGAACCTTCCCTCCGCCGCCCCCGGCACCGTGCACGGCATGCTCTTCGTGGCCGCCGATGTCGATGCCGACGACGAGGCGGACTTCAACCAGTGGTATGACCGCGAGCATGTCGAAGAGCGCGTGCGCATCGACGGTTTTCTCTCCGGTGCCCGCTACGTTTCACGGCAGGGTGGCCGAAAGTACCTGGGCCTGTACCGCACGCAGTCGCTCGCTGCCTTCACGTCCGATGCGTACCGCGCCGCGTTCGGCCGGCAAACGCCCTGGTCGGTCACCAACCTGGGCCGCATGCGGGACCCGATGCGCCGCGTGTGCGCGGTGGAGGCCGTCACCGGGTTCGGCGCCGGCAGCCACCTGAGCGTGCTGGCCCTGCCGCCGGCCGATGACCGCGCCGCACTGGTGGCGCGCGCCGTGCAGGCCGGCACCCAGCTCGCGCAGGTGCCCGGCTTCGTGCAGTCGTACCTGCTGGTGCCGGACCCGGTGCTGAGCACGCCCCTGCCCACGGAGCGCACCGAGGGCCGCGTGCTGCAGCCGCTCATGGTGGTGGAAACCGGCCATGCCGACGCGCACCGCGAGGCCCTGGCGCGCGCTGGTGCGCTGCTGCAGGCCGATGCCGTGGCGGCGGCCCAGTACACGCTGGGCTGGAAGCTCACGCGGGCCGACCTGGCCTGATCCCATCTGCCATCCCCGGCCCCTGCGCCCCCGATTTTTCCTTCATCGCCTTTCACCGGAGATCCTCCCATGCGTGCAATTCCCCAGGGCGTCGCCCACGCTCCCCCCGCCGCCCCCAAGATGGGCCGACTTGCCATGGCCAGCTCGGTCGGCACCACGCTCGAGTGGTACGACTTCACGGTCTACAACATCATGGCGGCGCTGGTCTTCAACGCCATCTTCTTTCCGTCCTTCGACCCGCTCACCGGCACCATCCTCGCGTTCTCCACCTATGCCGTGGGCTACATCTCCCGGCCGCTGGGCGGCATGGTGTTCGGCCACCTGGGCGACCGGCTGGGCCGGCGCTTCGTGCTGGTGGCCACGCTGGTGATCATGGGCGTCTCGACCGGGCTGATGGGGCTGCTGCCCACGTACGGCACCTGGGGCATCTGGGCGCCCATCGCCCTGGTGGCGCTGCGCTTCGTGCAGGGCGTGGCGCTCGGCGGCGAATGGGCCGGCGCGGTGCTGCTGTCGATGGAGCACGGCAAGCCCACCGAGCGCGGGCGCAACGCCTCGTTCACGCAGGTCGGCCCGTCGTGCGGCACGCTGATCGGCACCGGCTTCATCGCCCTGGTCTCGGCCTGGCTGAGCCCCGAAGACTTCCAGGCCTGGGGCTGGCGCATTCCCTTCGTCTCCAGCGTGGCGCTGGTGCTGTTCGGCCTGTGGCTGCGCCGCGGCGTCGACGAGACGCCGGTGTTCCGCGAAATGGAGGCCCACCAGGCCACGGCCAAGACGCCCATCAAGGAGGTGTTCTCGCAGCACTGGCGGCGCCTGCTGGTGGCCGGCGGATCGCGCATCGGCTCGGACGTGCTGTATGCGCTGGTCGTGGTGTTCACCCTGACCTACGTGACCACGGTGCTGCACCTGTCGCGCCCGCTGGCGCTCACCGCCACCATGATCGGCGCGGCGTGCAACGCCCTCGCGGTGCCATGGTTCGGCGCGCTGTCGGACCGCATCGGCCGGCGCCCGGTGTACATCGCCGGCGCGCTGCTGGGCATTGCCTGGGCCTTCGTGTTCTTCGTGCTGATGGACCGGGCGCAGCCGCTCGCCATCTGCGCGGCGGTGGTCGGCGGCCTGCTGATCCACGCCATGATGTACGGCCCGCAGGCCGCCTTCGTGACCGAGCAGTTTCCCAACCGGGTGCGCTATGCCGGCGCCTCGCTGGCCTACACGCTGGCGGGCATCCTGGGTGGCGGCTTCGCGCCGCTCATCATCGCCTCGCTGTTCAAGTCGTACGGCTCCACCGTAGCGGTGTCGCTCTACGTGACGGCCGCGCTGGGCCTCACGCTGGTGGCCCTGCTGGTCGCCCGCGAGACCGCGCACGAGCCGCTGCAGGCCTGAGCCGCCCGGCCCCTCACGAAGCCGGCCGCCTGGCCGGCTTTTTCATGTGCGCTCGTTCAGCGGAATGCGCTGCGCCCGCGCGATGGACATCAGCACGCCCAGCGCCAGCCCCAGCGTGACCATGGCGGTGCCACCGTAGCTCACGAAGGGCAGCGGCACGCCCACCACGGGCAGGATGCCGCTCACCATGCCCATGTTCACGAAAGCGTAGGTGAAGAAGATCATCGACACCGCGCCGGCCATCAGGCGCGAGAACAGCGTGGTGGCCCCGACCGCGATGGCCAGGCCCCGCCACACCAGCATCAGGAAGCACACGATCAGGAACAGGTTGCCGGCCAGGCCGAACTCCTCGGAGAACGCGGCGAAGATGAAGTCGGTCGTGCGCTCGGGAATGAACTCCAGGTGCGTCTGCGTCCCGGCCATGAAACCCTTGCCCCAGAAGCCCCCCGAGCCGATGGCGATCATGCCCTGGATGATGTGAAAGCCCTTGCCCAGCGGATCGCGCGTGGGGTCCAGCAGGGTGCAGATGCGCTGCTGCTGGTAGTCGTGCAGCACGGGCCAGCGCACCCCGTCGGCGCACAGCTGGGGCTCGAACCACACGATGAGGGCGATGCCGATGCCCCCGATCAGCACGGGCGGCAGCACCAGCTTCCATGGCAGGCCGGCGAAGAAAATCACCGACAGCCCGGCCGCCAGCACCAGCAGCGAGGTGCCCAGGTCGGGCTGCTTCATGATGAGCCCCACCGGCACCGCCAGCAGCGCACCGGCCACCACGAAGTCCAGCGGCCGCAGCTGGCCCTCGCGCCGCTGGAACCACCAGGCCAGCATGAGCGGCATGGCGATCTTGAGCAGTTCGCTGGGCTGGATGACCAGCCCCAGGTTGATCCAGCGCTGCGCGCCCTTCTTGGTGATGCCGAACAGCGCCACCGCCACCAGCAGCGCCACCCCCACCGTGTACAGCGGCACGGCCATCGCCATCAGCCGCTGGGGCGGCACCTGCGCCACCACGAACAGGATGCCGGCGGCCAGCAGCATGTTGCGGCCATGGTCGTAAAAGCGCGTGCCGTGGTCGTAGCCCGAGGAATACATGGCCACCAGCCCGGTCGATGCCAGCATCAACAGCACCAGGATGAGCAGCCAGTCGAAGCCACGGAACAAGGGCAGGACGCGCTGCAGCAGGGAGGGTTTGTCGAAGACGGCGGACATGGGGCGCGATTATCCGGCCGGCCGAAGGCACCGCCGTCCCGGCACAATCGAAGGCCCCCGGCACTGCCGCACCATTGCCTGCATCGCTCCACGCCGCGCCCCCCCACCATGCCCACCACCCACCTGCTCTACCTGCACGGCTTTCGCTCCTCGCCCCAGTCGGCCAAGGCCCGGCAGATGGCGGCGCACGTGGCCGCCCACCATCCGGGCGTGCATTTCTGGTGCCCGCAGTTGCCGCCCTCGCCCCGGGCGGCCATGGGCCTCGTGGCGCAGGGCATCGCGGACTGGCCGCAGGGGACGATGGCGGTGGTGGGCTCCTCGCTCGGCGGGTTCTACGCGAGTTGGGTGGCGCAGCAGACCCGCTGCCCGAGCGTGCTGCTGAACCCCGCCGTGGACCCGGCGCGGGACCTGGAACGCTACATCGGCGAGCAGACCGCATGGCACGACCCGGCCGAACGCTTTTTCTTCCGCCCCGAATACATCGCCGAGCTGCGCGCGCTGGACATGCGGGGCCGGCCCCCGGCCGGCCCGGAGCTGGCCGTCATCGCCAAGGGCGACGAGCTGCTGGACTGGCGCGAAATGGCGGGCCGCTATGCCGCCGCGCAGGTGGTCCTGCTGGGGGGAGGCGACCATGCCTTGAGCGACTTTCCCGCGCACATCGGCACGGTGGCGCGGTTCTGCGGCCTGGCCTGAGGGGCGGTCAGGGCATCAAGGCAGCGGGGCGGAGGCTGCGGCGGCCGGGTGGCTGGCCGCCCAGCGCGCGTACTCCTGCGGATAGGCGATGCGGTAGCGCACCGTGTGGAAATCCACCTCGTCCGTGCGCCCGAGCAATGCCGCGCTGGCCAGCACCGCCTCGATGACGCGGGGCTCGGGCGAGTAGTGCAGCAGCCGGGTGGCCCGGGTGTGGACGTCGGCCGCGTTCTGCGCGGTCACGGGTGTCGTCGTCACGGTGGCGAAATCGGCCGTGCCGCGGAAGAAGGCGATATCGCCCAGCACCTTGCGGGCGGTGTCTTCGCGGTAGGCCGGGTCGCGGTCGGGCACGGCGCGGTAGAGCTGGCTGACCCGTTCGTAGTCGCGCACCAGCAGCCCCCCGAAGGCCAACGCAGCACCCCCGGCCAGCGCGGCGGCGGCGATCCAGGCCGGCCCGGGCCGCCAGGGCCGCGCCGGGCGCACGAGCAGCAGCAACGCGAACCCCGTGGCCAGCTGGAACGGCCCGTACCAGAGCGGAAACTCCAGCAGGCTGTGCACGCCCACGATGGCCAGCACGCCCCAGGCCAGCTGGCGCACCGGATCGGTCTCGCGCCAGGGGGCCAGGCGCCACACGCCCCAGAGCGCCAGCAGGCACAGCCCGCCCGCCACGGGCAGGCCCAACTCGACGGCCAGGTGCAGCGGCAGGTTGTGGGCGTTGTCCAGCAGCACGCAAAAGCGCTCGCCCGGGAACAGCGTGCTGTAGTGGGCATAGGCCATCTCGCCCCAGCCCCAGCCGGTCCAGGGCTTTTGCGCGATCAGGTGGAGCATGTTGGACCACAGCACGGTGCGGCTGACGCAGCCTTGGCCCTCGTCCGCGAGCCGCTGGAACAGCCCGTCCATCGACACGCCCGCCCAGCGCTCCAGCATCCAGGGCAGCGCCCAGGCCGCCAGCGCGTACAGCAGCCCCCCCGTGGCGGCGAAGGCCAGGGGCAGGCCGCCCAGGGAGCGGCGCCAGAGCACCAGCAGCCCGAGCATCACGCCCCATTCGAGGATGCCGGTGCGCGAGGCGGTGGCCGCATCCGCCGTGCTGATGAGCATCAGCGCCCAGGCGGCCAGCACGCCCGCGGCCACGGGCCGCCACGGCTGGCGGGTGCCGGGCAGCGCCGCCTGCAGGCGGCCCACCATCCAGGCCAGGGCCCAGGCGCCCATGCCCAGCAGCGAGGCCTGCTGGTTGCGCTGGCGCAGGTTGCCCAGCGCCAGCCCCGGCGTGGAGGGGTAGATCCACGGCGCCGCGCCCACGTCGCCCCAGAAGAACTGCACCAGCCCCACCCCGGAGGCCAACACCGCCGCCAGCACCAGCCCGCCCGCCAGCACCCAGGCGGCCCCGCGGCGCAGCCCGCCCCGGGCCGGCGGCACCCGGGCCGCGCCGATCGCCAGGCCCGCCAGCACAAGGGCGCACGCGCCCGACACCATCAGCGGCCAGAAATTGGACAGCGGCGCCTGGGTGTGCGCGAACAGGAACGGCAGCGCCACGGCCACGGTGGCCAGCGCGGCGGCGAAAGCGTTGAACAAAGGCATGGGGCGGTTGGCCGAGGCAAAGGGCCGATCATAGGCAGGGCCGCCCGTTCGGCCCCTCGGGCGCCCATGGGACAATCCCGCCCATGCATGCATTGTTTGAAGAAGCCGGCAAATTTCTCGCCGGACGCATCCTTTCCGAGGCCGAAAGCTCCGCCCAGATCGAGCTCGACTCGGGCAAACGGGTGAAGGTCAAGGCCGCCCACCTGCTGATCCGGTTCGAAAAACCCGCCCCGGCCGAGATGCTCGCCCAGGCGCAGGCCGTGGCCGCGTCGATCGAGCTCGACCTGGCCTGGGAGTTCGCCCCCGAGGACGAATTCGGCTTCGCCGACCTGGCGCGGGACTATTTTTCCGAGAACGCCACCCTCGTCCAGCAGGCCGGCGCGCTGTTCGCGCTGTACGAGGCGCCGCACTACTTCCGCCGCGCGGGCAAGGGCCGCTTCAAGAAGGCGCCGGCCGAGATCCTGCAGCAGGCGCTGGCCGCCATCGAGAAAAAGAAGCTCGTGCTGCAGCAGATCGCCGACTGGGCCGAGCAGCTCGGCCGGGGCGAGTGCCCGCAGCCCATCCGCGAGCAACTCTACAAGATCCTGTTCCGGCCCGACAAGAACGCGCCCGAGTACAAGGCCGTGGTGGAGGCCAGCCGCGCCACCCACCTGCCGCCGCTCGATCTGCTGCAACGGGCCGGCGCCATCGACTCGGCCTACCAGTTCCACTGGAAGCGCTTCCTGTTCGACAACTTTCCCAAGGGCACCGGCTTTGCGGCCATCACCGCGCCGCAGCCGCCCGACGACCTGCCGCTGGCGCCCGTGCAGGCCTATTCCATCGACGACTCCCAGACGACCGAGATCGACGATGCGCTGTCGGTGCAGGGCCTGGGCACCGGCACCGTGGTGTTGGGCATCCACATCGCGGCGCCGGGCCTGGCCATCGTGCCGGGCACGCCGCTCGACCAGCTGGGGCGCAACCGCCTGTCCACGGTGTACATGCCCGGCTACAAGATCACCATGCTGCCCGACGAGGTGGTGAAGATCTACACGCTGGACGAAGGCCGCGCCAACCCGGCCGTGTCGCTCTACGTGACCATCGACGAGGCCACGCTCGAAGTCACCGGCACCGAAACCAAGCTGGAACGCGTGCCCGTGGCGGCCAACCTGCGCCACGACCAGCTGGACCACATCGTCACCGAAGCCTGGCTGACCGACCCCACGGTGCAGGCCCCGGAAGCCCCCCAGCGCTTGCTGGAGCTGCGCGGGCAGCTATCGTTTCTGTACCGCCTGGCCCAAAGCCTCAAGGCCCAGCGCGAGGTGGTGCGCGGCAAGCCCGAGACCTTCAACCGGCCGGACTACAACTTCCGCCTCACCGGCAACGACGGCGCCGAGCCGCAGGGCCGCGAGACCGTCTCGATCACCACGCGCCGGCGCGGCGCCCCGCTGGACCTGATCGTGGCCGAGGCCGCCATCGTGGCCAACAGCACCTGGGGTGGCCTGCTGGCCGACCACGGCGTGCCCGGCATCTACCGCAGCCAGGCCAGCCTGGCGCCCGGCGTGAAGGTGCGCATGGGCACCAAGGCGCTGCCGCACGCGGGCATCGGCGTCAAGAGCTACGCCTGGGCGACCTCGCCGCTGCGCCGCTACGTGGACCTGGTGAACCAGTGGCAGATCATCGCGTGCGTGCGCCACGGCAAGACCGCCGCGCTGGCCGCGCCGTTCAAGCCCAAGGACGCGGACCTGTTCTCCGTCATCAGCAGCTTCGATGCGGCCTACAGCGCCTACAACGGCTACCAGGCCGGCATGGAGCGCTTCTGGACGCTGCAGTACCTGCAGCAAAACGAGATCACCGAGATCGAGGCCACCGTGTTCAAGGAAGGCCCCGGGGGGAGCTTCCTCGTGCGGGCCGACACGCTGCCACTGGTGCTGCCGGTGCTGGGCGCGCAGAACCTGCCGCGCGGCGCGCGGGTGCGCGTCAAGCTCGGTGAGATCGACGAGATCACGCTCGACGTGAACGGCACGGTGCTGGAGCGACTGGACAGCCCCGCCGACAGCGCCGAGGCCGCGCCGCAGGGCGACGAGGCGGGCGAGGACGACGAAGAGGCCGTGGCCGGCCCCATCGCCATCGCGGTGGACGTGAACGAAACCGAGGCCGGCGCCAGCGCCAGCACGGATAATCGGGCGCCGTGAAACTGCCCGCCTTCTTCCAACGATTCAGCACGCTGCAGCTGGCGCTCGGCGTGTCCATCGCCGTGCATGCGGTGCTGCTGTCGGTGCGGTTCATCGACCCCGAGAGCTTCAACCGCGTCTTCCAGGACACGCCGCTGGAAGTGATCCTGGTCAACGCCAAGTCCAGCGAGCGGCCGGACAAGGCCCAGGCGATCGCGCAGTCGTCGCTGGCCGGCGGCGGCGAGGCCGCCAAGGGCCGCGCGACCAGCCCCCTGCCCTACTCGGCCCTGACAGCGGTGGGCGACGATTTCGAGGAGGCCCAGCGCAAGCTCGACGCCATGCAGGAGCAGCAAAGCCAGCTGCTGGCCCAGTTGCGCAAGCAGCTGGCCACCCTGCCGGTGCCCGACCCGCGCCAGCCCAGCCAGAGCGCCGACGCGCTGGCGCAGGAGGAAAAGCGCCGCCAGCTCATCAAGCTGCTGGCCGAGATCGAAAAGCGCATCAACGAAGAGAACGCCCGCCCCAAGAAGCGCTACATCAGCCCCGCCACGCGCGAGGAGGTCTACGCGATCTACTACGACGGGCTGCGCCGCAAGATCGAGGACAAGGGCACCGACAACTTTCCCGAACAGGGCGGCAAGAAGCTCTACGGCGAACTGACGATGATCGTGACCGTCAACCACGACGGCACGGTGCTGGAGACCGAGATCGTGCAGGGCTCGGGCAACCGCCTGCTCGACAACCGCGCCCAGGCCATCGCCCGCTCGGCCGGGCCGTTCGGCGTGTTCGGCCCCGCCATGCGGGCCAAGGCCGACCAGATCGCTGTGGTTTCGCGCTTCAAGTTCACGCGCGACCAGACGCTGGAAACCAGCGTGCGCTGACGCCGCGCCCCCCTTCGCCGTACGTCCTGCGCCGTACTTTTCTTGCCGCTTTTCTTCCGCACGACACCCCGATGACTTCGCCCGTGGATTCCTACTGCGTGATGGGCAACCCGGTCGAGCACAGCCGCTCGCCCTGGATCCATGCGCGCTTCGCCGAACTCACCGGCGAGCGCCTGTCGTATGCCCGCCGGCTGGTGCCGCTGGACGGCTTCCCGCAGGCCCTGGCCGACTTCGCCGCGGCGGGCGGGCGCGGCTGCAACGTGACCGTACCCTTCAAGCTCGACGCGGCGCGGCTGGCCGCCCAGGGCAGCGAGCGGGTGCGGCTGGCCGGCGCGGCCAACACCCTCACCTTCGGCGACGACGGCCGCATCGCCGCCGACAACACCGACGGCCTGGGCCTGGTGGCCGACATCGTGCGCAACGCCGGCGTGCCCCTGGCGGGCAGCGACGTGCTGCTGGTGGGCGCGGGCGGCGCGGCGGCCGGGGCGCTGGGGCCGCTGCTGCACGAACGGCCGCGCCGCATCGTGGTGGTCAACCGCACCGCGGCCCGCGCCCAGGCGCTGGTGCAGGCGCACGCCGATCTCGCTTTGCTACAAAAAACAGAGCTAAACGCCCTAGAAGATCATGCGCTGGAGGCCGATTTTGATGTGATCGTCAACGCCACCGCCAGCAGCCTGGGCGGCGGCGGCATTCCGGTGCCGGCCCACGTGCTGCGGGCCGGCAGCCTGGCCTACGACATGATGTATGGCCCCGCCGCGCAGGGGTTCCTGGACTGGGCCGGCCGCCACGGCGCGGTGCCGCGCGACGGGCTGGGCATGCTGGTGGAGCAGGCGGCCGAGGCGTTCGCCCTGTGGCGCGGCGTGCGCCCGCCCGCGGCCCAGGTGCTGGCCGAGCTGCGCGCCGCCATGGCCGCCGGCCACTGACCCGCCCTGGAGAGAGACCGCGCCATGAAAGGCTTGCTGCGTTGGATCGGGCTGGTGCTGCTGGCCTTCGTGGCGCTGCAGGTGTTCTTCGTCGGCCGCATCGCGGCCATGGTGGCGATCGACCCCGAATCCACCGCCTTCCAGCGCTCGGAGGCCTGGGGCCAGGTCGCCCACGGCTCGCTGCAATGGCGCCAGCAGTGGGTGCCTTACGGCCAGATCGCCGACACCCTCAAGCGCGCGGTGATCGCCTCGGAGGACGACGGCTTCGTCAACCACGACGGCGTGGACTGGAACGCGATCGAAAAGGCCTGGGAGCGCAACGCCCGCGCCGAGGCCCAGGCCGCCAAGCGCCAGGAGCTGCAGCCCGACCGACCGGTGCGCACCGCGAAGATCCGCGGCGGCTCCACCATCACCCAGCAACTGGCCAAGAACCTGCTGCTGTCGGGCGAACGGACGCTGCTGCGCAAGGGGCAGGAGTTCGTGCTCACGCTGGCGCTGGAGCAGCTGCTGAGCAAGCAGCGCATCCTGGAGATCTACCTCAACAGCGTGGAATGGGGCGACGGCGTGTTCGGGGCCGAGGCCGCCGCGCAGCACTACTTTCGCAAGAGCGCCTCGAAGCTCAGCGCGGCCGAGGCCGCCCGGCTGGCGGTGATGCTGCCGCAGCCCAAGCGCTTCGAGAAGGCGCCGGGCTCGGCCTACCTCTCCGGCCGTACGCGCGTGATCCTGGGACGCATGGGCTCGGCGGAACTGCCCTGAAACGGCCGTGGGGACGAGCGGGGCGGTGGCGGCACCACCCCTGCCAAAGCGGACAGGTCAGACGTGCGGGCCGTTCAGCGCCTCGCCCAACTGGCCGGGCATGATGGCCGCCTCTTCCCCGATGCGGTCCGCCGTGGCCTGCACCAGGGGCAGGAAGCGCTTGAGCATGCGCTCGTCCATCTGGCTGGCGAACGTGGAATACACCAGCGTGCCGCGCAGCACCCCGCCGCCGAACACCGGCACGGCGAAGGCCGTGCTCTCGGCATTGCTGCGCGCGTGGCGGATGGCATAGCCCTGGCGCCGCGTCTGCTGCACGATCTTGCGCATCGCCCACAGGTCGGTGATCTTCTGGCTTTCGTCGCCATTCAGGTTGGCCGACTCCACCAGGATGCGGCGCTCGGCCCGGCTGCAGAACGACAGGTAGGTGCGGCCCAGCGCGGACGGGATCAGCTCGTAGCGGCGCCCCAGGCTGGAGGGCCGGATCGCGTACGGGCTGTAGGGCATGGTGCAGAACACCACGCGGATCTGGTGCCCTTCGATCACCCCCAGGGACAGCGGCCACTTGATCTGGCGCGTGGTGGCGATCATCAGCGGCGCGGCCACTTCGGCCAGGCGCAGCTTTTCGTTGATGCCGCTGCTCAGGTTGCCCACGGCGAGCGTGAGCTGGTATTGCCCATAGGCGTGCGGATCGCTGCGCACGTATTTCTCGGACTCCAGTGTGCTCAGCAGGCGGTGCAGGGTCGATTTGGCCAGGCCGGTGCGCTGATGCAACTCCTGCAGGCTCCAGGTGGAGCGCTCATTCATCACGCGAAGGATGAGCAGCGCTCGCTGCACGGAACGGACTTCGGTACTCATGTTTCTCTCTCGGTCTCGGGTTGGGCAGTATGGCGCACGCCATACACCCCGCGCAATATGTAGTACCAGGGAGTCAGGCGGCGATGGATTCCAGCGCGCCCGCCATGGCCTGCCGTGCCGCAGCGCGCAAAAGCGCCTGGTCGGAGCCCACGACGAAGAAAGCGATGCCCAGCGCCCGCAGGCCGGCCACCTGCGCGGCATCGGACACGAAGCACCCCACGGCGCACTGCGCGGCACGCCCGGCGGCGCACACCCGGGCGATGGCCTCGGCCACGCGCGGGTCGCCCGGGCTGTCGGCCCCCATGGACACGGCCAGGTCGGCCGGCCCGATGAACAGGCAGTCGACGCCCGGCACGGCCGCGATCTCCCGCGCCTGCGCCACGGCCTCGCCGCTTTCGATCTGCACGATCACCGCGGTGTGCGCATCGCTCAGCCGCAGGTGGTCGGCCATGCTCCGCTGGCCGTAGCCGCCGGCGCGCGGCGAGGCCGAATAGCCCCGGGTGCCGCCGTAGCGTGCCGCACGCACGACTTCGAGCGCTATGGCGGCGGAGTCCACGTGCGGCACCATCACCCCGGCCGCGCCCATGTCCAGCGCCTGCTGGATGGCCGCGCCGCGCGGATAGGGCACGCGCACCAGCACCGGCAGGGCGCACGCGCGTGCCGCGAGCAGGCTGCGGTCCAGGCTCTCCGGCCCGAAGGGCGCATGCTCGGCGTCGAGCACCAGGGTATCCAGGCCCGTCGCGGCGAGCACCTCCACCGTCTGGTGCGAGGTGGTCTTCACGAACGTGGCGAACAGGAAATCGCCCGCCACCAGCCGCTCGCGCAGGGACGGGGCCTCATCGACGGCGCCGGGGCGGGCCGCCGTCATGCCAGGTATTCCGGGCGCGCGGGGGTGAAGACGTCGAGATTGAGCACCGGCTCGTCGCCCACCACGATGCCGTGGTGCATGGCGTTGGGGGGCACCACCAGCAGGCTTCCCGGGCCCAGGCGCACCACCTGGCCTTCCACGTAGAAGTCGATCTGGCCCGCCAGGATGTACACCACCTGCTCATGGGGATGGGAATGCGGGCGCGGCTCGTGCCCCGGCAGCAGCCGGTGCAGCGCGAGCGTGACGTGCTCGCTGCCGAACGCCTTGCGCTCGATGCCGTGGCGCACGGGCTTCCATTCCATGGCATTCCAATCGACGCTGTTCAGCGCCATGGGCAGGGGGTGTGGGGCGTTCATTCGGAGGAAATTCCCAGCGACTTGATGGTGGAAGACCACAGCCGGTAGTCAGCCTGCAGGATCTCGCGCAATTGAACCGGGTCCACGGGCGCCCGCACCATGCCCAGGCCCTTGAGCCGCTCGGCGACCTCGGGCAGGCCGGTCACCCGGTTGATCTCGTGGTTGATGAGGGCGCGGCGCGCCACATCCAGCCCCTTGGGCGCGAACACGCCGTACCAGTTGGTGACCTCGAAGCCCTTGAGCGTCTCGGCCGCGCTGGGCACATCGGGCAGCAGGTCGGAGCGGGTCTTTTCGGTAACGGCGATCAGGCGCACCTTGCCGGCCTGCGCATGCGGCAGCAGCAGCGAGGCGCCGCCAGCGAACATCTGGCATTCGCCCTGCAGCAACGCGGCGACGGCCGGGCCGCCGCCCTTGTAGGGCACGTGCACGATGTCCAGTTGCGCCGTCTTGGCCAGCAGCGCGAGCGTGAGGTGGTTGTGGGTGCCGATGCCGCCCGAGGCGTAGTTGAGCTTGCCCGGGTTGGCGCGGATGTAGGCCAGCAGTTCGGGGAAAGTGCGCGCCGGCACGCTGGGCGAGACGGCGATGACGTTGATCGCGTAGGCCAGCATGGCCACGGTGTCGAAATCGTTCATCGGATCGAACGCCAACTGCTTGTACAGGCTGCCGTTCATGGCATGCGTGGACATGGCGCCGATCTCGAGGGTGTAGCCGTCGGCCGGGGACCGGGCCACCAGCGCGGCGCCCAGGTTGCCGCCCGCGCCGGCCATGTTTTCCACCACCATCGGCTGGCCGCTGGCGGGGAACAGGTGCTTGGACAGCAGCCGCCCGAGGATGTCGGTCGAGCCACCCGGCGCGAACGGCACGATCAGGCGCACGGGGTGGGTGGGAAAGTCGGCGCCGGCCTGCGCCCTCGCCAGCATGGGCAAGGCGCCCGAGGCACCCAGAACCAGGGCCTGGCGGCGTGTGGTCGAAACGTTCATGGAGAAACTCCCTGCTTTTTTAGCGGAATCGCCGCGGTGAAGCGGTACGGACAGTCTAGAAGTGGCCTCGCGAAAGGGAAGCGCGAACTTGGAAAATTCCACTTCGCAGAACGAATCTTCCCGGTGCGCGGCCGGCCCGTGGCGGGGCCCCGCCGGCCCACGGTGCAGGCCGGCGCGGCCCCTTTGCCACGCCCCCGTATCATCGCCGCCATGCTTTCCAAGTTGATGAGCCTTTTCCTCCTCGGGCTGGTGCGATTTCTCACCGGTTCCCAGGCCCGCTGGTACGGCTGCCCGCCCAAGGCCGAGCAACGCATCTATTTCGCCAACCACCAGAGCCACGCCGACCTGGTGATGATCTGGGCCGCGCTGCCGCAGGAGTTGCGCAGCATCACCCGCCCCATCGCCGCCAAGGACTACTGGACCAAGACGCCCTTTCGGCACTGGATCACCTCGGCGGTGTTCAACGCCGTGTACGTGGACCGCCAGTCGGGCACGTCTGCCGCGGCGCCAGCGGCGGCGCCCGGCGCCGAAACGGCCGCCCTGGACCCCGCCCCGCCGGCCCCGGTGGACGGCCAAACCGCCCTGAACGCGGCCTACATTCCGCAGAGCGGATCTCCGCTGGAAGCCCCGGTCCCGGCACCCCATGAAGCGGCCGCCGAATCCGCGCTGCCGACGCCCGAAGCCCTGCGCGCCGCGCTCGCGCCCGACGACCCGCTGGCCCCGCTGGTGCAGGCGCTGTCCAGCGGCGATTCGATCGTGATCTTTCCCGAGGGCACGCGCGGCCACGGCGACGAGCCCCAGCCCTTCAAGTCGGGCCTGTACAAGCTGGCGCTGATGTTCCCGCAGGCGGTGCTGGTGCCGGCCTGGATCCACAACGTGCAGCGCGTGATGCCCAAGGGCGAAGTGGTGCCCGTGCCCATCCTGTGCTCGGTGACCTTCGGCGCCCCGATCCAGGTCGAGCCCGGCGAGGAGCGCCGCCCGTTCCTGGACCGCGCGCGCCGCGCCGTCATCGCGCTGCGGGAGGTCTGAGATGAACGATTTCCTTCGCAACCTCACCACCACGCAGCAGATCGGCGCGCTCTTCGTCGCGATGTTTGGCCTGCTCTCGCTGGTCACCCTCTACGCCTTCTTCCAGACGCTGCGCGAGGCGCGCGGCACCGGCGTGCAGGACCAGGCCGAGCACGAGGCGCACCAGCAGGAATGGCGGCGCTTCTGGAGCCTGCTCAAGACCTCTTGGTTCATGGCCACCGTGTTCTGGGTGGGCTGGGCCCTGGGCGATACCGTGGCCACGGTGCTCTTCGCCATCGTGGCGTTCTTCGCGCTGCGCGAGTTCATCACCCTCTCGCCCACGCGCCGGGGCGACCACCGCAGCCTGGTGCTGGCCTTCTTCGTGGTGCTGCCGCTGCAGTTCATCCTCGTGGGCACGCGCAAGTTCGACCTGTTCACGGTGTTCATCCCGGTGTACGTCTTTCTCGCGCTGCCAGTGGCCAGCGCGCTCGCCAACGACCCCGAGCGCTTCCTGGAGCGCAACGCCAAGCTGCAGTGGGGGATCATGGTGTGCGTGTACGGCATGAGCCATGTGCCCGCGCTGCTGCTGCTCGACTTTCCGGGCTACGAGGGCAAGGGCGCCTTCCTGGTGTTCTTCCTGGTCGTGGTGGTGCAGGCCGGCGTGATCGCCCAGCACCTGCTGGGCCGCCGGTTCCCCCACAAGCCGGTGGCGCCGCAGGTGAGCCAGAGCTTCCAGTGGCTGAGCTGGGCCAGCGGCGTGGCGGTGGGCGGCGTGGCCGGGGTCATGCTGTCGTTCATCACGCCGTTCAAGCCGGGGCAGGCGCTGGGCATGGCCCTGCTGGCGTGCCTGGCGGGCAGCCTGGGCCACCTGGTGATGAAGGCGCTCAAGCGCGACCGCGGCATCACCAGCTGGGGCATGCAGGGCCAGTCGGTCACGGGCGCGGGCGGGTTGCTTGACCGGGTGGACGCGCTGTGCTTTGCGGCGCCGGTGTTCTTCCACTCCGTGCGCTGGTACTTCGGCTTGTAGGCGAAATCGGCCCCATGCCCTAGAACTTATTGCCCTCGATGCTATGAATAAGTGAGCACATGCGAATCCTGGGAATCGACCCCGGCCTGCAGACCACCGGCTTCGGCGTGGTGGATGTGGACGGCCACGCGCTGAGCTACGTCGCGAGCGGCACGATCCGCACCACGGCGCTCGCACTGGGCAACCTGCCGGGCCGGCTCAAGGTGCTGTTCGACGGCATCACCGAGGTGGTGGCGCGCTACCAGCCCGACGTGGCCACGGTGGAAATCGTCTTCGTGAACGTGAACCCCCAGTCCACCCTGCTGCTGGGCCAGGCGCGGGGCGCCTGCATCACCGCGCTGGTGGCCAGCGACCTGCCGGTGGCCGAGTACACCGCGCTGCAGATGAAGAAGGCCGTGGTCGGCCACGGCCGGGCCGCCAAGACCCAGGTGCAGGAGATGGTGCGACGGCTGCTGCACCTGCCGGGCCTGCCCGGCTCCGACGCGGCCGATGCGCTGGGCATGGCCATCACCCACGCGCATGCGGGGGCGGCCATGGCGCGCCTGGGCGAGGCAGCCACGCTCAACCGGCGCCAGCACGCCATGTACAAGGGCGGCCGCAGCTACTGACCGGCGGGGTGCGCCGGCATCGGGCCCCTCGGCCCAGGTGCAGGCCAGCGGCCTACTGGAAGACGATCTGCGCGATCACCCCGGTGCCGATGGCGATGAGCAGGTAGTCCGGCCCGTTCTGCACCCAGTGGTATCCCCGCGGCGGGGGCGCCAGGTGGTGGTGGCGCCAGTTGTTCACCACGTAATGGTGCGAGCGGTACATGGGCGGCACGCGGCTGCCGCGGTACCAGTTGTGCTGCGGGCCGACGCCGCGCCGGCCGTGCATCTGCGGATGGCCGGGGTGCACCATCGGCGGTCCGGGCCGGTACACCGGGCCGCCGTGGTAGGCCTGCGGCGGCGGGCCCGGGTGGCGGTAGGCCGGCGGGCCACGGCGGTCGTCGTGCCGGCCGCCGTGGCGCTGGCCATGGCGCTGCTCATGCCGGTCGTCGCGCGGCTGGGCTTCGGCGCCCAGCGATGCGGCGCCCAGGAGGACGGCCACGCACGCGGCGGCCAGGCCCTGCAGGCGGCGGGGTGTGGGAGCGGTCGAAGCGGTGATGGGGGTTCCCGCGGCGGCAGCGCGGCCGGGGAAGGAATGCAGGGTCGAAGCGTCTCGCGACATTTCCAGCCTTTCGAAAAGGTTGAACATGCCCGCATGGTGCCGCAATTTGCCGGGGCCCGGTCCCGGGGCGGCCCTGCTTTACCGGAGGTTTTCCCGCGGTTGCCACAGGTTTGCACACGCTGCACACCGGCAACGAAATGCATCCGCAGAGGCATGCACGGCTTGAATGGGCAGGCGGCGCAGGGCACTAGTGTCCTGTCCCGTTAATTCGCAGGCACGATAGCTGCATGGTTTCGGGCCATCCTTGAGGTGCCGCCATGCCCAATGCAACGACCCGAACAGAAATTGCGCTTAGTGAAGTGGAGCGCGCGGAACTGACGTCCATGGCGCGATCACGTTCGCTGCCAGCGGCGTTGTCGCTCAGGGCGCGCATCGTGCTGACTTGCGAAGGCACAGATAAAGCCAGCACCGCGGTTGCGCAGGCTCTGGGGATCAGTCGTAGCACTGTCACCAAGTGGCGCGGGCGCTATGCGCGCCATCGCATTGCAGGGCTTTACGACGAGTTGCGCCCGGGTCGCCCCCGCACGGTAGATGACGAGCGTGTTGCTGAGTTGATTACCAAGACGTTGCACACCAAGCCTGCTGATGGGGGTACCCACTGGAGCACCCGCACGCTGGCCGCCGATACGGGCATCAGCAAGAGCACGGTGGCGCGCTATCTGCAGACCTTCAACCTCAAGCCGCACCGGGCCGACAGCTTCAAGCTGTCGACCGATCCGCTGTTCATCGAGAAGCTGCGCGACGTTGTGGGGCTGTACCTGAACCCACCTGACAACGCGCTGGTGCTGTGCGTGGACGAGAAGAGCCAATGCCAAGCTTTGGAGCGTACGCAGCCGATGCTGCCAATGGGGTTTGGCTATGTCGAAGGTGTCACGCACGACTACGTGCGCCACGGCACCACCACCTTGTTC
This sequence comes from Acidovorax sp. GBBC 1281, assembly GCF_028473645.1. Classification (NCBI taxonomy): domain Bacteria; kingdom Pseudomonadati; phylum Pseudomonadota; class Betaproteobacteria; order Burkholderiales; family Comamonadaceae; genus Acidovorax; species Acidovorax sp. GBBC 1281. The sequence goes on along the minus strand of NZ_CP097269.1, from coordinate 788,819 downwards.
GCGGCCCTGAACGTGATGAATGGCCAAGTGATCGCGCAGTGCCGGCCCCGGCATCGTCATCAAGAGTTCCTTGCCTTCCTGCGCGCCATCGACAAGGCAGTGCCCGACGAACTGGATGTGCACTGCATAGCTGATAACTACGCCAGCCACAAGCATCCAAAGGTGCGCGCTTGGTTGGCCGAGCGGCCTCGCTGGCACATGCACTTCGTTCCGACCTATTCAAGCTGGCTCAATCAGGTCGAGCGCTTCTTCTCGATCATCACCACGCGGGCAATCCGCCGTGGCTCGTTCACCAGCGTGAAGGATCTGATCAACAAGATCGACACATTCATCGCGAATTACAACCAGTCCTGCCAGCCGTTTACTTGGACAGCTACAGCAGACTCCATCCTCGAAAAACTCGCCAGACTATGCGGGCGAATTAACGGGACAGGACACTAGCCTGCCCCGCCCCCATCGACGGCACTCAGCGCAGCTGCAGCGCCTTGGCTTGCGCCACAGCGGGCGGCAACCCGCTGGCAGGGTGGGCAGGGGCACGCGCGGCGATCCGGCCCGCCGGGGCGGTTTCGGCGGCATCGCTCAGCTTGAACTGGCTCACGGCCTGGGTGAGCTGGTTGGCCTGGTCGCGCAACGATTCCGATGCGGCGGTGGACTCCTCCACCAGCGCGGCGTTCTGCTGCGTCATCTGGTCGAGCTGGCTCACCGACTGGCTGATCTGCCCGATGTTGTCGCTTTGCTCGGACGACGCGGCCGTGATCTCGGAAATGATGTCCGACACCCGGCGCACGCTGCCCACGATCTCGTTCATGGTCGCCCCGGCCTCGCTCACCAGTCGCGAGCCGTCTTCCACGCGGTCCACCGACGAGCCGATGAGGCCCTTGATCTCCTTGGCTGCTTCGGCGCTGCGCTGCGCCAGGCTGCGCACCTCACTGGCCACCACGGCGAAGCCCCGGCCCTGCTCGCCGGCGCGAGCGGCTTCCACCGCGGCGTTCAGCGCCAGGATGTTGGTCTGGAAGGCGATGGAATCGATCACGCCGGTGATGTCGGCGATCTTGCGCGAGCTGTCGGTGATCTGCCCCATGGTGCTGACCACCTGCGACACCACGGCGCCGCCGCGCGCGGCCACCTCGGCCGCGGTGGTGGCGAATTCGCTCGCCTGGCGCGCGGACTGCGCGCTCTGCTGCACGGTGCTGGTGAGCAGCTCCATGGACGACGCGGTTTCTTCCAGGTTGGCGGCCGTCTGCTCGGTGCGCTGGCTCAGGTCGTGGTTGCCCGAGGCGATCTCGGTGCTGGCCGTCGAGATGCTGCCCGACGCTTCCTGCACCTGCCGCACCAGTCCGCGCAGCGAATCCTGCATGCGGCCCATGGCGGTCACCAACTGGCCCACCTCGTCCTGCTGCGTGGCATGCACCTCGTGCGACAGATCGCCGCTGGCGATGCGCTCGGCCAGATCGCGCGCCTGGGCCAGCGATTGCGTGATGGAGCGCACGCTGAAGAAGGTCAACGGAATGAGCACCGCCAGCCCCAGCAGGAGCCCGCCGCCGATCGCGGCCGACATGAAGGCCGTGCGCGCCTCCACGCCCTGGCGCGCCTCCTCCATCTGCTGGCGCGCGGTGGTGGCCAGGCTGGCGAACAGCTGGTCAGTGGCCTCCATGTGCTGCTTGAGGCGGTCGGCATAGGCGCCGCCCCCAGCCCCGTCGATCTGCGCGCGCTCGATCTGCTCGAAGATGGGCGAGATGCCGGCCTCGTACTGCTTGATCTCGGCGAGCGACTTGTCGATGCCCTCGACGAAGGCGGCATCCCCCGCCTGGGCCTGCCGCACGTCGGCCAGGCTCTTGCGCAGCGCGGCGAGCGTCTTGCCCCAGCTGTCGCGCAGGGCCGACACCTCGACCGAGTTGTTGAAGTTGATGATGATGTCCTTCTCGGCCCGGCGCAGATTCCCCAGTGTGGTGCGCAGTTCGGCCATATCGGTCAGGGTCTGCACGCGCTGCGAAAACAGCACCTGCAACGTGTCCCGCGTACGGTCCAGGGCGAGATAGCCCATGGCACCGATGACGACGAGGAGCACCAAGGAAAAGATCGTCCCGAAATACAGGCGGGTGCGAATCGACAGGCGGCCCAGAGCGTTCATGGCTCTCCTCTACAAAATGTTACTTGAGCGTTAGCAATAACCACGCCACCAAAAAAACACGGCCTCGTGGGCCGCATCGGCGATCACTATATGCGGCGCCCTGCCAATAGCCGACGGGGTATTCACCGAGGGGCCAACACGCGGCGCCATGCCCTCACACCGTGCAGTGGAAAACAAATTGTCACAAATGGAGGGCAAAGTCACTGCCATCGCGACCGCGCCGGCGCGCGCCTTCCTGCCCCGCCATGGCGCCCGCCACACCTTCGGACTCCACATGGCACACCCCTTCACTGCATCTCCCACGTCCCACGAATCCCCTGCCCCCACTGCCGCCCGGCCGGGCACCGGCTCACTGAGCCAGCGCCTGCTGACTGTCTTTCTCGCCGTCCTGGCGCTGAGCCTGGTGGGCTCGGCCATCGGCATCTGGTCGCTGCACCACATCGGCCGCGCCACGGACGCCATGGTGCAGCGCAGCGTCGCGACCGAGCGCCTGGTGGCCGATGCGTACCGGCTGCAGGCCATCAACGCCGAGCGCTACAAGGCCGTGGCCCTGAGTTCCGAACCCGAGGTGGGCGAGATCCTCGGCGCCGACATCGCGCGCACCCAGCAGCAGTACGACGCGCTGGTCGCCCAACTGGCCCGGCGGCTCGAAGGCACCGAGAACATGCAGCAGGTGGCGCAGGTGCGCACCATGGGCGCCACCTTCCTGGCCGCGCGGACGGAGCTGGTGGCCGCGCGCGATTCGGGCCTCACCGAGCGCATCCGCAAGGTCTACGGTGAACGCTTCCTGCCCTCGGCCACGGCGCTGCTCCAGGCGCTCGAAGCGCTCTCGCAGTCGCAGCGGCAGGACATCGACGAAGCGGCGGCGCAGGTCGCGCGCCTGAGCGGCATGGCGCGCTGGGCGCTGGTGGCCTTCGGCGCGCTGTCGCTGGCCCTGGGCACCCTGCTGGCGCTGTGGCTGGTGCGCAGCATCACCCGCCCGATCGCCATCGCCAGCGCCACGGCGGACCGCGTGGCCGGGCTGGACCTGCGCCAGGACATCGCCGGCCACGAACGCGACGAGACCGGCCGCATGCTCACCTCGCTGTCGGTGATGCAGGGCGCGCTGCGCAGCCTGGTGCACCGCGTGCAGACCCTGGGGCAGAGCATCAGCGCCGCCTCGACCGACATCGCGGGCGGCAACGCCGACCTGTCCAACCGCACCGAGGAGGCCGCCGCGCGGCTGCAGGAAACCGCGGCCTCGCTGGAGCAGGTCACCCGCCGCGTGGCGGATGCGGCGGCGTCCGCCGAGCGCACGGAAGCCCTAGCTTCGCAGGCCGCCAGCGTGGCGCAGGAAGGCAGCGGCGTGGTCACGCAGGTCGTGGACACCATGGACCGCATCGCCACGGGCTCGCGCCGCATCGCCGACATCACCGGCGTGATCGACTCCATCGCCTTCCAGACGAACATCCTGGCACTGAACGCCGCCGTGGAGGCCGCACGCGCCGGCGACCAGGGCCGGGGCTTCGCCGTGGTGGCGTCCGAAGTGCGCAGCCTGGCCAACCGCTCGGCCGAGGCCGCCAAGGAGATCAAGGCGCTGATCGCCGAGTCCGTGCAGCAGGTGGCCTCGGGCGCCAGCCTGGCCGGGCACGCCGGCCGCACGATGGAGCGCGTGGTCTCCACCATCCAGCACACGGCGCAGACCATGGGCGAGATCCGCAGCCACACCCGGTCGCAGAACCAGGACATCGCGGCCATCCACGCCGCCATGTCGCGGCTGGACGAGATGACGCAGCAGAACGCGGCGCTGGTGGAGCAGTCGGCCGCCGCGGCGGAAAGCCTGCGCGGGCAGGCGCACGACCTGTCGTCGGTGATCAGCCGCTTCGCGCTGCCGCATTCCTCGGCGGCCAGCGAATCGGCGGAACGCCTCTCCGCGCCCGTGCCGGCGCCTTTGCCCGCAACGGTCCCTGCGGTGCGGGCCCTGCGCCTGGGCCACGCCTGAGGTCCGCCAGGGCACGCCGCCGCCTTGCCAGGCGGCGCGCCCTGCGCCCATGAAGGGCGATCAGCCCACCGGCTGGATCGGCACGTACAGCTCGCCGCCCGTGCCGCGGAACTCCACCGCCTTTTCCTGCAGGCCCTTGGCGGCGAACTCGCGCACCTCCTGCGTGATCTTCATCGAGCAGAACTTGGGGCCGCACATCGAGCAGAAGTGGGCGACCTTGGCGCTGTCTTTCGGCAGCGTTTCGTCGTGGTATTCCTGGGCCGTCTCGGGGTCGAGGCCCAGGTTGAACTGGTCCTGCCAGCGGAAATCGAAACGCGCCTGGGAGAGCGCGTCGTCGCGCGCGCGGGCGCCGGGGTGGCCCTTGGCCACGTCGGCGGCGTGCGCGGCGATCTTGTAGGCGATGATGCCCTGCTTGACGTCGTCGCGGTCGGGCAGGCCCAGGTGCTCCTTGGGCGTCACGTAGCACAGCATGGCCGTGCCCATCCAGCCGATCATGGCCGCGCCGATGGCGCTGGCGATGTGGTCGTAGCCCGGGGCGATGTCGATGGTCAGCGGGCCCAGCGTGTAGAACGGCGCTTCGTGGCAGGTCTTGAGCTGCTCGGTCATGTTGGCCTGGATCATGTGCATGGGCACGTGGCCGGGGCCCTCGATCATGGTCTGCACATCGTGCTTCCAGGCGGTCTGGGTGAGTTCGCCCAGCGTGTGCAGTTCGGCGAACTGCGCCTCGTCGTTGGCATCGGACGCGCAGCCGGGCCGCAGGCCATCGCCCAGGCTGAACGACACGTCGTACGCCTTCATGATGTCGCAGATGTCCTCGAAGTGCTCGTACAGGAAGCTCTCCTTGTGGTGCGCCATGCACCACTTGGCCATGATGGAGCCGCCGCGCGAGACGATGCCGGTGCGGCGCTGGGCCGTGAGGTGGATGTAGGCCAGCCGCACGCCCGCGTGGATGGTGAAGTAGTCCACGCCCTGCTCGGCCTGCTCGATGAGCGTGTCGCGGAAGATGGCCCAGGTCAGGTCTTCGGCCACGCCGCCGACCTTCTCCAGCGCCTGGTAGATGGGCACCGTGCCGATCGGCACCGGCGAGTTGCGCACGATCCAGTCCCGCGTGGTGTGGATGGCCTTGCCGGTGGACAAATCCATCACGTTGTCGGCGCCCCAGCGGATGGCCCACACCAGCTTTTCCACTTCTTCCTCGATGCTGGAGGTGACGGCCGAGTTGCCGATGTTGGCGTTGATCTTGACCTTGAAGTTGCGCCCGATCGCCATCGGCTCCACCTCGGGGTGGTTGATGTTGGCGGGAATGATCGCGCGGCCGCGGGCCACTTCATCGCGCACGAACTCGGGCGTGATGATCTTCGGGATGCTCGCGCCCATGGGGTTGCCCATCAGGCGCTGCTCGCGGCCCGCATCCTGCATGTACTGCGCCATCCATTCGCGGCGGCCGTTCTCGCGGATGGCCACGTATTCCATCTCGGGCGTGACGATGCCGCGGCGCGCGTAGTGCATCTGCGTCACGTTGGCGCCGCTCTTGGCGCGCAGCGGCTGGCGCTGCAGCGCGGCGGCCTCGGCCCGCAGCTGGGCCAGGCGGGCGGCGTCCTCGCTCTTTTGGCCATCGTCCAGCGCCACGGGCGGGCGGCCTTCGTAGTGCTCCACATCGCCGCGCGCCGTGATCCACCCGCCGCGAACGCTGGCCAGGCCCTGGCGCACGTCGATCACGGCCTCGGGGTCGGTGTAGGGGCCGGAGGTGTCGTACACGCTGACCTGCTCGCCGTTGGTGAGCGCGATGTCGCGCACCGGCACGCGCAGGTCCGCGTGCGTGTGGCCGGGCAAGTAGGCCTTGCGCGATGCGGGAAAGGGCGCGCGGGTGAGCGCGAGCAGTTCGGCGAATTTTTCGCGGGCGAGGGGTTCGGGTGCGTTCATGGGGCAGGTCTCCTGTTTCCGGGGGCGGTGGGGCTGCTCCGGAAATGGACCTGTGCCTGGAACGCAGGCGCAGGGCGCCTGGTGAAGCGGTGCGTGCCACGCGGGTGCGGGCACGGTCACGGGAGGTCGGCTCTTCTTCCGCCGGCATGAACCGGATCAAGTTCGTCGGGTTCGCAAGCCAGCCTGACATTCGTCAGGCCGCCCGCATCTCAGCGCATCAGCACACCCCGGAGCAGGCGCCAGTATAGGCCAGCCCCCTCGCCCGCCGCCATCCCTCCGTGTCGGTCAGGCGATGCGCCCCAGGATGAGCACGGCGAAGAACACGAAGCCGGCGATCACCGTCCACTTCAGGATGATGAGCCCCCAGCGCTTGTAGCGCGCCTGCCCCGTGCCCACGTAGAACGCGAACGACACCGCTGCCATGAGCAGCAGCAGGGTGGCGATCCAGCGAAAGATCAGCATGCCGCGAAGCCCCTGCGCCGCCCTACCACGCGGCCACCGGCTGCGCGAAGCCGGCGGGCGCCTGGCGCTCGTTGTCGAACGTGGCGATTTCCCAGGCGTCCTCTTGCGCGAGCAGTTCGCGCAGCAGCAGGTTGTTCATCGCGTGGCCTGAGCGGAACGCGCTGTAGGCCGCCAGCAGCGGCTTGCCGACGAGGTACAGGTCGCCGATGGCATCGAGGATCTTGTGCTTCACGAACTCGTCGTCGTAGCGCAGGCCGTCGCTGTTGAGCACCTTGTAGTCGTCCATGACGATGGCGTTGTCCAGCCCGCCGCCCAGCGCCAGGCCGCTGGCGCGCATCATCTCGACGTCCTTGGTGAAGCCGAACGTGCGCGCCCGCGCGATGTCTCGGGTGTAGTTGCCGGAGCCGAGGTCGAACTCCACGCTCTGTCCGGTGGAATCGACCGCCGGGTGGGCGAAGTCGATCTCGAAGCGCAGCTTGTAGCCGTGGTACGGGTCGAGCCGTGCCCACTTCGTGCTCGGGCCCGTGCCCTCGCGCACCTCGACCGGGCGCGTCACGCGGATGAAGCGCTTGGGCGCCTTCTGCAGCTCCACGCCGGCGCTCTGCAGCAGGAACACGAACGAGGCGGAGGATCCGTCGAGGATGGGCACCTCTTCGGCGGTGATGTCGATGTACAGGTTGTCCAGCCCCAGGCCCGCGCAGGCCGACATCAGGTGCTCGACCGTGTGCACCTTCGCGCCGCCCACGCCGATGGTGGAGGCCATGCGCGTGTCCACCACGGCCATGGCGGTGATGGGAATGTCCACCGGCTCGGGCAGGTCCACCCGGCGGAACACGATGCCCGTGTCGGGCTGGGCGGGACGCAGCGTCAATTCGACGCGCTGGCCGCTGTGCAGGCCCACGCCGACGGCGCGGGTCAGGGTCTTGATCGTGCGTTGCTGGAGCATCGGTCGATTTTAGAGGGGGAGGCCCCATCATGGGGCATCGCTGCCGCTATGGGGGCAATAGGCCCACGCGCGCAAGAAAAAACCGCCAGCCCCTTGCGGAACATGGCGGTGTTGTGAACAAGAAAGGCCCGCAGGGCCTTCCCCGTCAGTCGGCCTGCTTGCGCAGGAACGCGGGGATTTCCAGGTCGTCCATGCCGCCCGAGGACAGCGCGTCCACGCGGGCGGCCGCCTGCGTGCGGTTGGTGCGCCACACGCTGGGCACCGACATGTTGCCGTAGTCCGCCTGGGCGGTGCCGCCACCGACCAGGCCCGCGCCCAGCGTCGCGCCGGACATGGGCATCTGGTAGGCCACGTTGTCCGTGCCGGTGCGCAGGCCGCCCTGCACCACCGAGATGGGCTGGCGGCGTGCGTTCTGGCGCGACAGGCCGGTGGCCACCACGGTGACGCGGATCTCTTCGCCCAGGCTGTCGTCGTAGGCGGCGCCGTAGATCACGTGCGCGTCCGGCGAGGCGTAGGCATTGATGGTGCTCATGGCCAGGCGCGACTCGGACAGCTTCAGGCTGCCCTTGGCGGCCGTCACCAGCACCAGCACGCCCTTGGCGCCCGACAGGTCGATGCCTTCCAGCAGCGGGCAGGCCACGGCCTGCTCGGCGGCGATGCGGGCGCGGTCGGGGCCGGCCGCCGTGGCCGTGCCCATCATGGCCTTGCCGGGCTCGCCCATCACGGTGCGCACGTCTTCGAAGTCGACGTTGACGTGGCCGTATTCGTTGATGATTTCGGCGATGCCGCCCACGGCGTTCTTGAGCACGTCGTTGGCGTGCGCGAAGGCCTCGTCCTGGGTGATGTCGTCGCCCAGCACTTCCAGCAGCTTCTCGTTGAGCACGACGATCAGCGAATCGACGTTGGCTTCCAGCTCGGCCAGGCCGTTGTCGGCATTGGCCATGCGGCGGCCGCCTTCCCAGTCGAAGGGCTTGGTGACCACGCCCACGGTGAGGATGCCCATCTCCTTGGCCACGCGCGCGATCACGGGGGCCGCGCCGGTGCCCGTGCCGCCGCCCATGCCGGCGGTGATGAACAGCATGTGCGCGCCGGTGATGGCGCTGCGGATGTCTTCCACGGCCGCTTCGGCGGCGTCGCGGCCCTTGTCGGGCTTGCTGCCCGCGCCCAGGCCGCTGCCGCCCAGCTGGATGGTGCGGTGCGCGGGGCTGCGCGTGAGGGCCTGCGCGTCGGTGTTGGCGCAGACGAACTCCACGCCCTGCACATTGCGCGCGATCATGTGGGCGACGGCATTGCCGCCGCCGCCGCCGACACCGATCACCTTGATCTGGGTGCCCTGATTGAATTCTTCGGCTTCGATCATTTCGATGGTCATGGTGGGTGCTCCTAGTCTTTCACGTGAATTGCATGGGGCCAAAACGGCTGGATGGTTGGAATCGGGTGGGACGCGGCCCGGGGCACGAAAGGGGGGCCGGTGCCCCGCCATCGTTGCCAGAACAGCGCATCGGGGCCGGCGCGAGCGAGCCAGTGCTGAGGGGACAACATGTCAGAAGTTCCCCACGATGAAATCTTTGAAGCGGCCGAACGCGGTCTTCACCGAGCCGCTCTTTTGCGCCACCTTGAAGCCGCGCAGGCGCGCAAGGCGCGCCTCTTCCAGCAGGCCCATGACGGTGGCGGCGCGCGGCTGGGCGATCATGTCGGCCAGCGCGCTCGAATACTTGGGAATGCCCCGTCGCACGGGCTTCAGAAAGATGTCCTCGCCCAGCTCGACCATGCCCGGCATGATGGCGCTGCCGCCCGTGAGCACGATGCCCGAGGACAGCACCTCTTCGTAGCCCGACTCGCGGATGACCTGCTGCACGAGCGAGAAGATCTCTTCCACGCGCGGCTCGATCACGCCGGCCAGCGCCTGCTTGCTGAGCATGCGCGGGCTGCGGTCGCCCAGGCCCGGCACCTCCACCTGCGCCTCGGGATCGGCCAGCAGCTGCTTGGCATAGCCGCTTTCGACCTTGATGTCCTCGGCGTCCTTGGTGGGCGTGCGCAGCGCCATGGCGATGTCGCTGGTGATGAGGTCGCCCGCGATCGGGATCACGGCAGTGTGGCGGATCGCGCCGCCGGTAAAGATCGCCACGTCGGTCGTGCCCGCACCGATGTCCACCACCGCCACGCCCAGCTCGCGCTCGTCGTCGGTCAGCACGGCCTGGCTGGAGGCGAGCGGGTTCAGCATGAGCTGCTCCACCTCGAGCCCGCAGCGGCGCACGCACTTGATGATGTTCTCGGCCGCGCTCTGCGCGCCGGTCACGATGTGGATCTTGGCCTCCAGGCGGATGCCGCTCATGCCGATGGGCTCCTTCACATCCTGCCCGTCGATCACGAATTCCTGCGGCTCCACCAGCAGCAGGCGCTGGTCGCTGGAGATGTTGATGGCCTTGGCCGTCTCCACCACGCGCGCCACGTCGGCCTGGGTGACTTCCTTGTCCTTGACCGCCACCATGCCGCTCGAATTGAGCCCGCGGATGTGGCTGCCGGTGATGCCGGTGTACACGCGCTGGATCTTGCAGTCGGCCATCAGCTCGGCCTCTTTCAACGCCTGCTGGATGCTCTGCACGGTGGCGTCGATGTTCACCACCACGCCGCGCTTCAGGCCGTTGCTGGGCGCCACGCCCAGCCCGGCCAGCTTGAGTTCGCCATTGGGCAGCACCTCGGCCACCACCGCCATCACCTTGGCGGTGCCGATGTCCAGCCCCACGACCACGTCTTTGTATTCTCTTGCCATATTCTGTGTCCTGCCCTCAGTGGTTCTGCCCTGTTGTTCTGGCGGGGCGCGCGCGCTGCGGTGCAGTGCGCGCGGGGGCCCGGGCGGCCGCCTTGGGGGCGTCGCCATTGACCGTGGTCACCCCGCGCAGCCGCAGCGCATAGCCGTCGGCGTGGCGCAGGTCGGCCGATTCGAGTGCGTCCGCGCGCCGCCCGTACTGGCCCGCCACGCGCGCCAGCGTGCGCACGAAGCGCTGCGTGCGCTGCACCACGTCCTGCGGCGTGCCGCCGCCCAGTTCCACCACGGCGCCGCTGTCCAGCGTGGCGCGCCAGCCGCCTCGGCCGGTGAGCTCCAGTGCATCGACCTTGGTGTCCAGCGGCTCGAAGACCGGCTGCAGGCGGTGGTACATCTGCAGCACCTCCAGCGACTGGCCCTGCGGGCCCTGCAGGCGGGGCAGGTCGTCCGCGTCCAGGTCGTCGCCGTTGGCCTCGAACACCTCGCCCTGGCTGTTGACCAGGGTGGAGCCCTCTTCGGCGCCCCAGTAGGCCGCGGCGTCGTGCTCCTGCAGCTCCACGCGCAGGCTGTTGGGAAACTCGCGCCGCACCATCGCGTGGCGCACCCAGGGCACCTGCTCGAACGCCTCGCGCACGGCGCGCAGATCCACGGTGAAGAAATTGCCCACCAGGTGCGGCCCGACGTTGGCCCGCAGCGTGACGGCGTTGTTGTGCACCAGCTCGCCCTGCACCACGATGCGCCCGATCGCGAACGCCGGATGGCGCAGCATCCACGAGCCGCCCACCACCAGCACGAACGCGGCGCAGCCCACGAACAGGACCGTGGCGGTCAGGTTCATGAGCTTGACGTCGAGCGGTGCGGGCAGCGAGGCGGTCATGCGGCTCCTGAGGTTCCCGTGGGGGTGGCGTGGACGGTGACGCCGGCGCCGGCATGGCCCTGCAGCCCGTCGAGCGAGGCGCTCGCCAGGATGCGCAGGCACAGCGCCTCATAGCTCACACCGCTGGCGCGGGCCGACATGGGCACCAGCGAATGGCCGGTCATGCCGGGCGAGGTGTTGATCTCCAGCAGGAAGGGCTTGCGGTCGCTGGCGCGGATCATGATGTCGGCGCGCGCCCAGCCTCGGCACTGCAGCGTGCGGAAGGCCTCGACCACGAGGCGCTGGATCTCACGCTCCTCGGCCTCGGGCAGGCCGCTCGGGCAGTGGTACTGAGTAACGTCGGTGAAGTACTTGTTCTGGTAGTCGTAGTTGCCGGCCGGCGCCACGATGCGGATCACCGGCAGCGCATGCGCATCCGCCCCCTGGCCCAGCACCGGGCAGGTGGTCTCGTCGCCTTCGATGAATTCCTCGCACAGCACTTCGGGGTCGTAGCGGGAGGCCAGCAGGTAGGCCTGTTCGCACTGCCCGGGCGAGGTCACCTTGGTCAGGCCGATGGTGGAGCCCTCGCGCGAGGGCTTGACGATCATCGGCGCGCCCAGCGCCTGCAGCGCCTGCGCGGTCGCGGCGGCGCTCGACACCAGGCGCCAGTCCGGCGTGGGCAGCCCCTCGAAGCGCCAGATGCGTTTGGTCATGATCTTGTCCATCGCGATGCTGGACGCCATCACGCCGGGGCCGGTGTACGGAATGCCGAGCAGCTCGAGCGCGCCCTGCACCGTGCCGTCCTCGCCATGGCGGCCGTGCAGGGCGATGAAGCAGCGCGCATAGCCGCCGTGCCGCAGCTCGGACAGGTCGGTCTGCGACGGGTCGAACGCGTGCGCGTCCACGCCGCGGGCGCGCAGCGCCTGCAGCACGCCGCCGCCGGACATCAGCGAGACCTCGCGCTCGGCGGACGAGCCGCCCATCAGCACCGCGACCTTGCCCAGGGCGCGCACGTCGATGGCAGGGGTGTCTTCGTGGCTCATCGCGCGACCTCCGCCAACGCTGGCGCTTCTTCTTTCTGCAGCATTTCCACCACCTTCGCCGGCACGGCGCCGATGGAGCCCGCGCCCATGCACAGCACCACGTCGCCGTCCCGGGCGTTGTCCACGATCGCCTGCGCGAGCAGGGCCACGTCGTCCACGAACACCGGCTCGACCTTGCCCGCCACGCGCAGGGCGCGCGTGAGCGAGCGGCCGTCGGCGGCGACGATGGGCGCCTCGCCGGCGGCATACACCTCGGTCAGCAGCACGGCGTCCGCACTGCCCATGACCTTCACGAAATCCTCGAAGCAGTCGCGCGTGCGGCTGTAGCGGTGCGGCTGGAACGCCAGCACCAGGCGCCGGCCCGGGAAGGCGCCGCGCGCCGCGGCCAGCGTGGCCGTCATCTCGACCGGGTGGTGGCCGTAGTCCTCGATCAGCGCGAACCTGCCACCGCCCGGCGCGGCGATGTCGCCGTAGCGCTGAAAGCGCCGGCCCACGCCCTTGAACTGGGCGAGGGCGCGCAGCAGCGCGTCGTCGGGAATGTTCAGCTCCACCGCCACCGCGATGGCCGACAGGGCGTTCAGCACGTTGTGCTCGCCCGCCAGGTTCAGCACCACGTCGATGTCGGGCAGCGTGACGCCGTTGCGCCGCTGCACGCGAAAACGCATCTGGCCCGCATCGGCCCGCACGTCCACTGCGCGCACCTGGGCGTCTTCGGAGAAGCCGTAGCTCGTCACCGGGCAGGTCACGTCGGCCAGGATGTCGCGGATGGCCGGGTTGTCCACGCACAGGATCGCCGTGCCGTAGAACGGCATGCGGTGCAGGAACTCGACGAACGCGCCCTTGAGGCGGCCGAAGTCGTGCCCGTAGGTTTCCATGTGGTCGGCGTCGATGTTCGTCACCACGGCCATCACGGGCAGCAGGTTGAGGAACGAGGCGTCGGACTCGTCCGCCTCCACCACGATGTAGTCGCCGCTGCCCAGCTTGGCATTGGCGCCCGCGCTGTTGAGCCGCCCGCCGATCACGAAGGTCGGGTCGAGCCCGGCCTCGGCCAGCACGCTGGTCACCAGGCTGGTGGTGGTGGTCTTGCCGTGCGTGCCGGCGATGGCGATGCCGCGCTTCAGGCGCATCAGCTCGGCCAGCATCAGCGCGCGCGGCACCACGGGAATCTTTTTTTCGCGGGCGGCCAGCACCTCGGGGTTGTCGGCCTGCACCGCCGTGGAGGTGACCACTGCATCCGCCCCCTCGATGTGCGCGGCCGCATGGCCCACGCAGGTACGGATGCCCAGCGCCTGCAGGCGGCGCAGGGTGGCGCTGTCGGACAGATCCGAGCCCGAAATGCCGTAGCCCAGGTTGAACAGCACCTCGGCGATGCCGCACATGCCGGCGCCGCCCAGGCCGACGAAATGGATGTGGCGAATGGCGTGCTTCATGCCAGCTCCTCGCAGGCAGTCACCACTTCGCGGGTGGCGTTGATCTTTTGCATGTTTTTGGCTTTCCGAGCAATATCCACTAGGGCATTGCGCTCTGAATTTTGTAGCAACTGTGCCAGCCACTCGGGGGTGAGGTCGCGCTGCGGCACGAGCCACCCGCCACCGGCGTCCACGAGGAAGCGGGCATTGGCGGTCTGGTGATCGTCCACCGCGTGGGGGAAGGGCACGAACACCGCCGCCGCGCCCACGGCGGCGATCTCGGTGACGGTGCTGGCGCCCGCACGGCAGACGATGAGGTCCGCGTCGGCGAACGCCGCCGCGGTGTCGTCGATGAACGGCGTGAGCGTGGCCTGCACGCCCGCCTTCGCGTAGTGCTCGCGCAGCGCATCGATCTGCGCTGCGCCGCTCTGGTGGGTGACGACGGGCCGGCGGTCCGCCGGAATCAGCGCCAGGGCCTGCGGCACGATCTCGTTGAGCGCGCGGGCGCCCAGGCTGCCGCCCACGACCAGGAGGCGCAGCGGCCCCGTGCGGCCGGCGAAGCGCTCGGCCGGCGCGGGCTGCTGCGTGAAGGCGGTGCGCAGCGGGTTGCCCACCCACTGGGCCTTCTTGAGCACCCCGGGAAAGGCCGTGAAGATACGGTCGGCCACGCCGGCCAGAACCTTGTTCACGAGGCCGGCCACCGAGTTCTGTTCGTGCAGCACCAGCGGCTTGCCCAACAGCACGGCCATCATCCCGCCCGGAAACGTGACATAGCCGCCCAGGCCCACGACCACGTCGGGGCGCACGCGGCGCACCACGGCCAGCGACTGCCAGAAGGCGCGCAGCAGGCGCAGCGGCAGCAAGGCCAGCGTGAGCAGCCCCTTGCCGCGCACGCCGGAAAAATCGATGGGCTCGAACGCGAACCCGCGCGGCGGCACCAGGCGCGACTCCATGCTGCCGGGCGTTCCCAGCCAGTGCACGCGCCAGCCGCGCGTGCGCAGCTCCTCGGCCACGGCCAGGCCCGGGAAGATGTGGCCACCGGTGCCGCCGGCCATGATGAGCGCGGTTTTGGGTGCGCTCATACGCGTCCACCCCGCACCGTGCGCTGCGCGCCCGGCATGGCTGGCGCCATGCAGTGCCTGTTTTGTTGAAACAAGCACCTCATACGCGGCCTCCGCGCATCGCGCGCTGCGCGCCCGGCATGGCTGACGCCATGCGGTGCCCGTTTTGTTGAAACAAGCACCTCATACGCGGCCTCCGCGCATGAGGTGCTTGTTTTCGTAGTCAACCCGAAGCACCACGGCGATGGCCACCAGATTCATCAGGATGGCGGAGCCCCCGAAGCTCATCAGCGGCAGGGTCAGCCCCTTGGTCGGCAGCGCGCCCAGGTTCACGCCCATGTTGATGAAGGCCTGAAAGCCCATCCAGATGGCCACGCCCTGCGCCACCAGGCCGGCGAACACTCGGTCCAGCGCGATGGCCTGGCGGCCGATGTGCATGATGCGGCGGGTCATCCACAGGAAGAGCACGATGAGGATGAGCACGCCGACCAGGCCGAACTCCTCGCCGATCACCGCGAGCAGGAAGTCGGTGTGCGCCTCGGGCAGCCAGTGCAGCTTTTCCACGCTGCCGCCCAGCCCGACGCCGAAGATCTCGCCGCGGCCGATGGCGATCAGCGAGTGCGACAGCTGGTAGCCCTTGCCCAGCGCGTGCTTTTCGCTCCAGGGATCGAGGTACGCGAAGATGCGCTCGCGCCGCCAGTCGCTCATCATCACCATGAGCGCGAAGGCGCCCACCAGCACGGCGGCGATCAGGAAGAACATGCGGGCGTTCACGCCGCCCAGGAACAGGATGCCCATGGCGATCACGGCGATCACCATGAAGGCGCCCATGTCGGGCTCGGCCAGCAACAGCGCGCCCACCACGGCCACGGCCGCGCCCATGGGCAGCACGGCGCGAAAGAAGCGCTCCTTGACCTCCATCTTGCGCACCATGTAGTCCGAGGCGTAGATGAGCACGGCGAACTTCGCCAGCTCCGACGGCTGGAAGTTCATGACCCCCAGCGAGAGCCAGCGCCGCGCGCCGTTGACCACCGTGCCCACGTGCGGGATCAGCACCGCGATGAGCAAAGCGATCGACAGCACGAACAACCACGGCGCCACGCGCTCCCAGGTGGACATGGGAATCTGGAACGCCAGCAGGGCCGCGACGAAGGCCATCACCAGCGCCATGATGTGGCGCACCAGGAAATGGGTGGGCGCGATCTTGCCGAAGCGCGGGTTGTCCGGCATGGCGATGGACGCGGAATACACCATCACCAGTCCCCAGGCGAGCAGCGCCACCACGACCCACAGGAGGGCCTGGTCGAAGCCGAGCACGCTGGCCGGCGTGGTCGTGGTCTGGCGGTATTCGGTGCCGCCCACGCGCACCGGCAGCACGTCGGCGGGCTTGGCGGGCAGGCCACCGAACCAGCCGCCGAACTTTCCGGTCACGCGCTGCAGCAGGCCGGGGGATGCGGGTGCGGTGCTCATGCGGAGCCCTCCAGGTCCTGGCCGCGATCGTTCGCAAGCGCCTGCACGGCTTCGCAAAACACGCGGGCGCGGTGCTCGTAATCGTTGAACATATCGAAACTGGCACAGGCGGGCGACATCAGCACCGCATCGCCGGCATGGGCGCGCTGCGTGGCCAGATCCACCGCCTGCGGCAGCGTCGGTGCGTCCAGCAGGGCCACGCCCGCGTCTTTGAGCGCGGCGCGGATCTGGGGTGCATCGCGGCCGATCAGCACCACGGCGCGGGCGTAGCGCGACACGGGCGCGGCCAGCGGCGAGAAGTCCTGCCCCTTGCCGTCGCCGCCCAGGATGACGACCAGCCGGCGCTCCGCGCCCAGGCCGGTGAGCGCCGCCACGGTGGCGCCCACGTTCGTGCCCTTGCTGTCGTCGAAATATTCCACATCGCCGATGAGCCCCACGGGCTCCACGCGGTGCGGCTCGCCGCGGTAATCGCGCAGGCCGTACAGCATGGGGCCCAGCGCGCAGCCGGCGGCCTGTGCGAGCGCCAGCGCGGCGAGCGCGTTCACGGCGTTGTGGCGGCCGCGGATGCGCAGCGCATCGGCGGGCATCAGGCGCTGGATGTGCAGCTCTTCTTCCTGCGCACGCGAACGGCGGGCGGTTTCGTCGGCCTCCTGCGCCCGCACGAGCCAGGCCATGCCGTTGACGATCTCCAGGCCGAAATCGCCCGGGCGCTGGGGCATGTCGCCGCCGAACGTGACATGGGGACGCACCTGCACCTTCGGGGCCTTCGCGCGCCCGGTCGCCGGCCTGGCCGCGCTGCGCGCCAGCCCGGCCTCGGGCAACATGCCCATGACCTCCGGGTCTTCGCGGTTGAGCACCATCAGGCCGCTCTCGCCGAAGATGCGCGCCTTGGCGGCCGCGTAGGCGGCCAGGCTGCCGTGCCAGTCCAGGTGGTCCTGGCTGATGTTGAGGACGGCCGCGGCCGTGGGCTCGAAGCCCGCCACGCCGTCGAGCTGGAAGCTGGACAGCTCCAGCACCCAGACCTCGGGCAGGGTGCCCGCATCGATGTGCTGGCCCAGCGTGTCCAGCAGGGTCGGGCCGATGTTGCCGGCCACGGCCACGGTCTTGCCGGCGCAGTCCACGAGCCGGCCGGTGAGCGAAGTCACCGTGGTCTTGCCGTTGGTGCCGCTCACGGCCACCACCGCCGGGGCGTAGCCGTGCGCGGCGCGCAACTCGCGCAGCGCCATGGCGTACAGGGCGAGTTCACCCTCCATGCGGATGCCGCGCGCTCGGGCCTCGGACGACAGGGCGGCCAGCGTGTCGGGACGCAGGCCGGGCGAGCGGTAGATGGCCTGCGGCGTGCGCCCTTCGAGCAGGGAGGCGTCGAACGCACCGGCCACGAAGCGCACCTGGGGCAGCTCGGCATGCAGCGTGCCGCGCTGCGGAGGCGCCTCGCGCGTGTCGGCCACGGTCACCTGCGCGCCGCAGCGCACGCACCAGCGGGCCATGGCCAGCCCGGAAGCGCCCAGGCCGAGAATGAGAATGTCCTGGCCCTGCAGCAGCGCAGCGCCCTCGCCCGGCCAGCCGGCCGGCACCGGCGTAGGACCGGCCACCGGGCCGGTGGCGCCGTCGGCCGGGGCTGCGTCATCGGAGGATGGCGCCGCGCCCGGATCGCGCGGACCGGCCGCGGTGGCGGACTCGGGCGAGCCCACGTCCGCGAAGATCTGCGCCACGAACGCCGCAGCGGCCGCAGCGGCCGAGACTGCGGGCGCGGTCATGCCGGCGAGCGCCTGCGCCATCGCGTCGTTCGCGGGGGTCGGTGGTGCCTGCGGGGCCGGTGCGGAGGATGCGTCCTCATCCTGCGGCGCCAGCGCCACGCTTTCGGGCGTGCGGGGCACGTCGGGCGAATCGGGAGCGCCGGATGCGTCTGAGCGCGGCGGCATGGCGTCCATGCCCTGCACCGACACCACCACGGACGGAGAAACCCTGGGCGCGACCTCCCCCTCGCCGGGGCCATCGGCACCCTGCGGCAGGCCTGGCGCCTCGCCAGGAAGAAGGGGGTCGTGCGGGTTCATCGCAGTTTCAGCGTGGTCAGGCCGATGAGGCACAGCAGCATGGTGATGATCCAGAAGCGCACGACCACCTGCGTCTCCTTCCAGCCGCTTTTCTCGAAATGGTGGTGCAGCGGCGCCATCTTGAGCAGCCGCCGGCCCTGGCCGTAGCGCTTCTTGGTGTACTTGAACCAGGCGACCTGCAGCATCACCGAAAGCGCCTCGACCACGAAGATGCCGCCCATGATGGCCAGCACGATCTCCTGGCGCACGATGACGGCGATGGTGCCCAAAGCGCCGCCCAGCGCCAGCGCGCCCACGTCGCCCATGAACACCTGGGCCGGGTGGGTGTTGAACCACAGGAAGGCCAGGCCCGCGCCGGCCATGGCCGAGCAGAAGATCAGCAATTCGCCCGCGCCGGCGATGTGCGGGAACAGCAGGTACTTGGAGTACACCGTGCTGCCGGCCACGTAGGCGAACAGCCCCAGCGCCGAGCCCACCATGACGACCGGCATGATCGCCAGTCCATCGAGGCCGTCGGTCAGGTTGACCGCGTTGCTCGATCCCACGATCACGAGGTAGGTCAGGATCACGAAGCCCAGCACGCCCAGCGGGTAGCTGACTTCCTTGAAGAACGGCACCAGCAGCCCGGCCTGCGGCGGTAGGTCCAGCGAGAAGCCGGACTGCACCCAGGTGATGAACAGCTCGAACACGCGCGAATTGGAGTTCTCGGAAATGCTGAACACCAGGTAGAGCGCGGCCAGCAGACCGATGACGGACTGCCAGAAATACTTCTCGCGCGAGCGCATGCCTTCCGGGTCCTTGCGCACCACCTTGCGCCAGTCGTCCACCCAGCCGATGGCGCCGAAGCCCAGGGTCACGGCCAGCACGATCCACACGAAGCGGTTGGACAGGTCGAACCACAGCAGCGTGGAGATCGCGATCGAGCCCAGGATGAGCACGCCCCCCATGGTCGGGGTACCGCTCTTGGAAAGGTGCGATTCCATCGCGTAGCCACGGATGGGCTGCCCGATCTTGAGCGAGGCGAGCATGCGGATCACCTTCGGCCCCGCCGCCAGCCCGATCACCAGTGCCGTCAGCGCCGCCATCACCGCGCGGAACGTGAGGTACTGGAAGACGCGGAAGAACCCGAATTCCGGGGACAGGCCCTGCAGCCATTGCGACAGCATCAGCAGCATGTGGCGCCCCCGCGTGCGTTCGTCTTCGTGTCCGCACGGGCTTCCAGCGCCTGCACCACCTGCTCCATCTTCATGAACCGAGATCCCTTCA
Source organism: Acidovorax sp. GBBC 1281 (assembly GCF_028473645.1). Lineage (NCBI taxonomy): Bacteria > Pseudomonadati > Pseudomonadota > Betaproteobacteria > Burkholderiales > Comamonadaceae > Acidovorax > Acidovorax sp. GBBC 1281. The sequence continues at coordinate 769,450 of NZ_CP097269.1, read as the reverse complement.
CCAGCACGCTGCCCACCTGGGGCAGGGCTTGCCGCACCGCTGCAAGCAGCGATGCCATGTCTTCGAAATGCCGCGCATCCGGCCCGTGGGCCTGCGCAGCGTGGGTGCTGAGCGCGCCCAGCGCGAACAGCCTGTCGATGCCGCTGGCGCGCGCCTGCGCGCCCGCTTCGGCGTGGAACTGCGGCCCTTGCTCGCCCACCTCGCCCATGTCGCCCAGCACCAGCAGCCGTGGACCGGGCAGGCCGGCCAGCACGTCGATGGCGGCGCGCATGGAATCGGGGTTGGCGTTGTAGGTGTCGTCCACCGCCGTGACCACGCGCCCGTCCTGCGGCACGCTGAAGGCGCGCGAGCGCCCCTTGACCGGCACGAAGGCGGAAAGCCCGCGCGCGACGGCATCCAGCGGCACGCCCGCCGCCCATGCGCAGGCCGTGGCGGCCAGTGCATTGGTCACGTTGTGCATGCCTGCGATGCGCAGCGTGGTATCGAAGCCGCCCTGCGGCGTTTCGATGCGGATGTGCCAGGTGTTCGCTTCCCAGCGCGCGGCGGTGCATCGCACGTCGGCGCCGTCCGCACCAAAGGTCACGCAGCGGCGTCCCGCGGCCAGTTGCCGCCAGAGTGCGGTGTAGGCATCGCCCGCGGGGAACACGGCCACGCCGTCGGCGGGCAGGGCCGGGAGGCAGGCGCCGTTCTCCTCGGCCACGGCCTGCACCGTGTGCATGAACTCCAGGTGTTCGCGCTGCGCGTTGTTGACGAGCGCCACCGTGGGACGGGCCAGCCCCGCCAGGTACGAGATCTCGCCCGGATGGTTCATGCCCAGCTCGATCACCGCCGCCTCGTGCGCCGCGTTGAGCCGCAGCAGCATCAGCGGCACACCGATGTCGTTGTTGAAATTGCCTTGCGTCGCAAAGGCCGCCGGGCCCTTCCAGGCCTGCAGCACCGCCGCGAGCATCTGTGTGACGGTGGTCTTGCCGTTGCTGCCGGTCACCCCGATCAGCGGCAGCCGGAACTGGGCCCGCCAGCCGGCGGCCAGGGCACCGAGCGCCGCCAGCGTGTCGGGCACCTCGATGCCGGGCAGCCCGGCCGCATCGAGCAGCCCGCCATGGGCCACGGCGGCGGCGGCACCGGCCTTGCGCGCGTCGGCCAGGAAGGCATTGGCGTCGTAGCGCTCGCCCTTGAGCGCCACGAAGAGGTCGCCGGCCTGGAGCGTGCGCGTGTCGGTGTGCACGCGGGACAGCGGCATGCCGCCCTCGCCCACCAGCCGTGCAGCGGGGACGCGCGCCTGGATGAACCCCAGCGCCTCTTGCAGCGTCATCATGCCCATGCACGGCCTCCCCGGGCGGCCAGTCCGGCCTGGGCGTGGGACATGTCGGAGAACGGCCTGCGCTCGCCCGCCGCCTCCTGGTAATCCTCATGGCCCTTGCCGGCGATCAGGACCACGTCCCGCGGGCCGGCCTCGGACAGCGCGAGCGCGATGGCCGCGGCGCGATCGACCTCGGCACGGACGGTGCGCCCGGCCAGGGTGCCCTGCAGGATCTCATGGATGATGTCCGCAGGCGTCTCGCCGCGCGGGTTGTCGCTGGTGACGATGACCGCATCGGCACGCTGCTGCGCGACCGCGCCCATCAGGGGGCGCTTGGTGCGGTCGCGGCTGCCGCCGCAGCCGAACACGCACCACAGCCGACCGCCGCGTTCCGCCGCGATGGGGCGCAGCGCCTGCAACGCCTGGTCGAGGGCATCGGGCGTGTGGGCGTAATCCACGGCGACCAGGGGCTGGTCGGGCGCATGGATCTGCTCCATGCGGCCCGGCACCGGCGACAGCTGTGCGCAGGCATACAGCGCGTGTTCCAGCGGCACGCCCAGCGCCCGCAGCGTTGCCATCACGAGCAGCAGGTTGCCCACGTTGTAGTGGCCGATGAGCCGGGTCTGCAGCACGTGGCTTTGCGCGCCCTCGGCCACAGTGAACGACAGGCCGCCATCGCCCCAGGCAATGTCCCGCGCCTGCAGGCGCGCCGGCCCCTGAAGGGAGACGCTCCACAGGTCCAGCGGCTGCTGGGAGAGCGTCTCGTGCAGTTCGGCGCCGCGCCGGTCGTCGATGTTGACCACGGCGATCTGCAGCCCGGGCCAGTCGAACAGGGTGCTCTTGGCCTGCCAGTAGGCGGCCATGCTCGGGTGGTAGTCCAGGTGGTCCTGGGTGAAATTGGTGAACAGGGCCGCCCGCACCCGCGTGCCGGTCAGGCGGTGCTCCGCCAGCCCGATGGACGACGCCTCGATCGCGCAGGCCACATGGCCTTCTTTGGTGAAATGAGCGAAGGCGCGCTGCAGGCGCACCGGGTCCGGCGTGGTGAGGCCGGTGGATTCGAGCGCGGGCGGCACGCCGGCACCCAGCGTGCCGATCAGCGCGCAGCCGCCGGGCGCCGCCAGTTCGTTGCGCGCCAGCAGGTTGAGCGCATCGGCCAGCCACCAGCTGACGCTGGTCTTGCCGTTGGTGCCGGTCACGGCCAGCACGTCGATCGACTGGGTGGGGTGCCCGAACCACTCGGCCGCCAGCGTCCCGGTGATGGCCTTGAGCCCGCGCAGCGCGGCCACCGGCGCGTCGGCGAAATGGAAGGCCTCGATGCCTTCGTGCTCGACCAGGCAGGCCATGGCGCCACGCGCCAGTGCGTCGCCCACATGGGCGCGGCCATCGGTGGCGGCGCCCGGCCAGGCGATGAAGCCGTCGCCAGGCTGGATCAGCCGGCTGTCGGTCTGCAGCGTACCGGTCACCCGGGCGGCCAGCCATTGCACGGCGTCGTGCACCGAAGTGAGCAGCGGGGTCGTCGTCATAGCGATTCCTCCACGGTGTTGGCCACGATCTGGGGCTTGACGGCCATGTCGGGCTGCACGCCCATCATGCGAAGGGTCTGCTGCACCACGGCGCTGAACACCGGCGCGGCCACCGCGCCGCCGTAGAACACGCCGTTGCTGGGCTCGTCGATCATCACCGCGACGATGATGCGCGGCTTGTCGATCGGCGCCATGCCGGTGAACCACGCCCGGTACTTGCCCGAGGCATAGCTCTTGCCCACCTGCTTTCGCGCGGTGCCGGATTTTCCGCCCACCGAGTAGCCCACGGTCTGCGCCTGCTGGCCCGTGCCGCCGGGGCCCGCGGCCATCTGCAGCATCTTGCGCACCTGGTCGGCCGTGCGCTCGGAGAACACGGGCACGCCGACCGCCGGCGTGCTCGACTTGAGCATGGTGGCGGGAATGATCTGGCCGCCGTTGGCGAACACCGTGTACGAGCGCGCCATCTGCAGCAGGCTGGCCGACAGGCCGTAGCCGTAGGACATGGTGGCCTGCTCCACCGGGCGCCAGGTCTTGTAGGGCCGCAGGCGGCCGCTCACCACGCCGGGGAAGTGGATCTGCGGCTTCTGCCCGAAACCGGCCGCCGAGAAGGTCTCCCACATCTCGCGCGCCGGCATCTGCATGGCGATCTTGGTGGTGCCCACGTTGCTGGATTTCTGGATCACGCCCTCGACCGTGAGCACGCCGTAGTTGTGCGTGTCGGAGATGGTCGAGCCCGTGATGGTGACGCGGCCGGGGTTGGTGTCCACGATGGTTTCCGGGCGCACGCGGCCGGTCTCCAGCGCCAGGCCGATGGTGAACGGCTTCATGGTGGAGCCGGGCTCGAACACGTCGGTGAGCGCGCGGTTGCGCAGCTGCTCGCCGGTGAGGTTCTGGCGCTTGTCGGGCACGTAGCTCGGGTAGTTGGCCAGCGCCAGCAGCTCGCCCGTGTGCGCGTCGATCACCACCACGCTGCCGGCCTTGGCCTTGTGCAGCGCCACCTGGTCGCGCAGCTTCTGGTAGGCGAAGAACTGCACCTTGCTGTCGATAGACAGCTGCATGTCCTGCCCGTCCACCGGCGGTACCTCGGCGCCCACACCCTCCACCACGCGGCCCAGGCGGTCCTTGATGACGCGGCGCGAGCCGGCCTTGCCGGCCAGCTGCTGGTCGAAGGCCAGCTCCATGCCCTCCTGGCCATGGTCTTCCACGTTGGTGAAACCCACCACGTGCGCGGCCGATTCGCCTTCGGGGTACTGGCGCTTGTATTCCTTACGCTGGTAGATGCCCTTGATGTCGAGGGCGGCGATCTGCTGGCCGACCTCCCAGTCGAGCTGGCGCTTGATCCAGACGAAGGTCTTGTCCTCGTCCGCGAGCTTGGTCTTGAGCGCGGGCAGCGGCATCTCCAGCAGCTTGGCCAGTTGCTGGAGCTTTTCGCGCACCTCGGGCTTGTCCTGCTCCACGTCTTCCGGAATGGCCCAGATGCTGGCCGCCGGCACGCTGGAGGCCAGGATCAGCCCGTTGCGGTCCAGGATGCGGCCCCGGTTGGCGGGCAGCTCCAGCGTGCGGGCGAATCGCACCTCGCCCTGCCGCTGGAAGAACGCATTGCCGAACACCTGCACGTAGGCCGCGCGGGCGCCCAGGCCCACGAAGCCCAGCGCCACCATGGCTACGATGAACTTGCTGCGCCAGACCGGCGTCTTGCTGGCCAGCAGCGGGCTGGAGGTGTAGTTGACGCTGCGGCTCATCGGCGCACGCTCCCCGCGCCACCCGGCGTGGCCGGCACCGGAGCCGCCGTGGCGGCCGTGACCACGGGCGTGCCGTCGTCGGCGACGTACTGCGTGATGGCCGGCGTGGCCGTGCGCATCTGCAGGCGGTCGCGGGCGAGCTTTTCCACCCGCAGCGGCGTCGCCTGGGCGCGCTTTTCGACCTGCAGGCGCTGGTGTTCGGTCTCCAGGCGGCGCGAATTGGCCACCGCGCGGTCCAGTTCGGTGAACAGGCGCCGCGACTCGTACTGCATGTGCACGAGGTACAGCGCGCTCACCATCACCCCCAGCAGCAGCACCAAGCTCAGGCGCGTCATGCCGGCACCTCCGTGCGCTCGGCCACGCGCATCACCGCGCTGCGGGAGCGGGGGTTGGCCTCGATCTCGGCCGCGGTGGGCTTGATGCGGTCCAGCGCCTTGAGCCGCATGGGCTGCGGCTGCGCAAATGGTGCGCGGCGGTCGAAGACCTCCTTGGAATGCTGGGCGATGAACTGCTTGACGATGCGGTCTTCCAGCGAATGGAAGCTGATCACCACCAGCCGGCCACCGGGTGCGAGCACCCGCAGGCTGGCCTCTAGCGCCTGTTGCAACTCTTCAAGCTCGGCGTTGATGAAAATCCGAAGAGCCTGAAATGTGCGCGTTGCAGGGTTCTGGCCTGCTTCGCGGGTCTTGACCGAGCCAGCCACGAGTTGGGCCAGTTCAGCGGTGGTGGCAAGAGGGCCCCGCTCCTCGCGACGAGCAACAATCGCCTTTGCAATGGGGCCAGCAAACCGTTCTTCGCCGTAGTCACGTATCACCTCCGCAATCTGCCCGACCTCGGCCGTGGCCAACCAATCGGCCACGCTCTCGCCGCGCGTGGTGTCCATGCGCATGTCCAGCGGGCCGTCGAAACGAAAGCTGAAGCCCCGGTCGGGGCTGTCGATCTGGGGCGAACTCACGCCCAGGTCCATGAGGATGCCCGCGGCGCTGCGCTCGGGCAGTTCGGCCAGATGGCGGAATCCTTCGTGCCGAATGGAAAAGCGCGCATCGGTGATGCGCGCTGCTTCTGCGATGGCCTCGGGGTCCTTGTCGAACGCCACGAGGCCCCCGCCCGGCCCCAGCCGGTCCAGTATCTTGCGGGAGTGCCCGCCACGGCCGAAGGTGGCGTCGATCCACACGCCGGCGGGCGCGGGGCCGGCGGCGCCCAGCAAGGCGTCGACCGCCTCGCCCAGCAAGACCGTGGTGTGTTGCAGCGGTGCGTTCACCATGGCCTCAGAAAGAAAAGTCCTGGAAAGCGGCCGGCATCTCGGCCTGCATGGCAACAGCCTCCTGCGCCTCGTAGGTGGCCTTGTCCCACAGCTCGAAGTGGTTGCCCATGCCGAGCAGCATCGTGTCCTTGGTGATGCCGGCGGCCTGCCGCAGTTCGGGCGAGACCAGCACGCGGCCGGTGCCGTCCATGTCCACGTCCATCGCGTTGCCCAGGAAGATGCGCTTCCACCACTGGGCGGACATGGGCAACTCGGCAATGCGCTCGCGGAATTTTTCCCATTCGGGGCGGGGGAACACCATGAGGCAGCCGTGCGGATGCTTGGTGATGGTGAGCTGGCTGTTGGCGGTCGCCGCGAGGACGTCACGATGCCGGGTAGGCACGGAAAGCCTTCCCTTCGCATCCAGACTCAGCGATGACGCCCCTTGAAACACGGAATCGAACCCCAGCTCGTTGTCGCGCCTGCGCATCCGGAATGGACGCACGAGGGCACTTTTCACCACTTAATTGCACTTTTTTGCACTGTAGCAGGAAAAAAATACCGAGCCCCGCCAGGTGCAACAAAGTTTTGCAATGAAATCAACGACTTAGCACCGACAGTGCCAGTGGAGAACGCCCAAAATGCTTTACTGAATAAGCACTTAGCCCAGGCTATGCAAGTGATACCTGAAGGCTATCGGGCAACCTGGAATCCGGGCAAGAATCCAGGGGCCCGCAACACGCCGGAATCTTTTACAAGATATAGCGCGACAAATCCTCGTCCTGGCTCAAGGACTCGAGCCGCGCGTTCACGTACGCGGCATCCACCACCACCGTCTGGCCGGACAAACGGGCGGCATCGAAGCTCACTTCGTCGAGCAGCCGCTCCATCACCGTGGACAGCCGGCGCGCGCCGATGTTCTCGGTGCGCTCGTTCACCTCGAAGGCGATGTGCGCCAGGCGCGTGATGCCCTCGGGCGCGAATTCGAGCGTAACGCCTTCGGTGGCCAGCAGGGCCTGGTACTGCTTGACCAGCGAGGCATGCGTCTGCGTGAGGATGGCTTCGAAATCCTGCACGGACAGCGATTCGAGTTCGACGCGGATCGGAAAACGCCCCTGCAGCTCGGGGATCAGGTCGCTCGGCTTGCTCAGGTGGAACGCGCCTGAGGCGATGAACAGGATGTGGTCCGTCTTGACCATGCCGTACTTGGTGGACACGGTGGTGCCCTCCACCAGCGGCAGCAGGTCGCGCTGCACGCCCTGGCGCGAAATGTCCGAGCCGCTCGATTCCTGCCGGGTGGCCACCTTGTCGATCTCGTCGATGAAGACGATGCCGTTCTGCTCGGCGTTCTGCACGGCGCGGGTCTTCACCTCGTCCTCGTTCACGAGCTTGGCGGCCTCCTCGTCGGTGAGCAGCTTGAGCGCCTCGGCGATCTTGAGCTTGCGCGTGCGGCGCTTTTCCTGGCCCATCTGGCTGAACATGCCGCGCAGCTGCTCGGCCATCTCTTCCATGCCCTGCGGGCCCATGATCTCCAGTTGCGGGCGGGCGTCGGCCACGTCGATCTCGATTTCCTTGTCGTCCAGCTGGCCCTCGCGCAGCTTCTTGCGAAAGACCTGGCGGGCGGTGTTGTCGGCGGGCGCGGCCGCATCCTGCGCGGTGTTCCGCGCAGGCGGCACCAGCACGTCGAGGATGCGGTCCTCGGCCGCGTCTTCGGCGCGGGCCCGGCCCTTCTTCATGTCGTTCTCGCGCGCCTGCTTGACGGCCATCTCGACCAGGTCGCGGACGATGGAGTCCACGTCCTTGCCCACGTAGCCCACCTCGGTGAACTTGGTGGCCTCGACCTTGATGAAGGGCGCATCGGCCAGCCGGGCCAGGCGGCGCGCGATCTCGGTCTTGCCCACGCCGGTGGGGCCGATCATGAGGATGTTCTTGGGGGTGATCTCGTGGCGCAGGCTGCCTTCCACCTGCTGGCGGCGCCAGCGGTTGCGCAGCGCGATGGCGACGGCGCGCTTGGCGCTGGCCTGGCCGACGATGTGGTGGTCGAGTTCGGAGACGATTTCCTGGGGGGTCATGGACGACATGGGGACCTGCAATCAAATGAGCCGTCAGCGCATATTCTTCTATGGCAGACAGCTATCAAAATAATAGTAACCGCCGGGGCGCTCAGAGCGTCTCGATGGTGTGGTTCATGTTGGTGTAGATGCACAGTTCGCCGGCGATCTCCAACGACTTCTTGACCACTTCCTGCGCGCTGAGCTCGGTGTGGTTCAGCAGCGCCTTGGCCGCCGAGTGCGCATAGGCGCCGCCCGATCCGATGGCCACGATGCCCTGCTCGGGCTCCAGCACGTCGCCGTTGCCGGTGATGATGAGCGAGGCGCTGGTGTCGGCCACGGCCAGCATGGCCTCCAGGCGGCGCAGCACGCGGTCGGTGCGCCAGTCCTTGGTGAGTTCGATGGCCGCGCGCGTCAGGTGGCCCTGGTGCTTTTCCAGCTTGGCCTCGAACCGTTCGAAGAGCGTGAACGCATCGGCCGTGGCCCCGGCGAAGCCCGCCAGGACCTTGCCGTGGTAGAGCTTGCGCACCTTGCGCGCGGTGCCCTTGACCACGATGTTGCCCAGGGTGACCTGGCCGTCGCCGCCGATGGCGACCTGGATGCCGTCCGCCGTCTGGCGGCGGACGCTGAGGATGGTGGTGCCGTGAAACTGTTCCATAGCGTTGGCATGTGGGGATGCCTGCACGGTTTGCAACGGCCCCCGCGCACGGCGCTGCACGGGGCATGGAGAGCGGCCAGCGCGTCCTGCCGGCGCCCTGCGCCCGAGGGTCAGTTCTTGCGCGGAACGACCCAGGCGTGTTCGTTCACGCCGATCACGTTGAAGAACACCGCCACCAGCCGCTGCAGGTTGACGAAGTGGACCGCATGGCCGTGGGCCTGCTGCTCGGCCGCCCAGTTGAGCACCGAGCCGGCCGCCGCGAAGTCCACGCGCACCAGGCGGTCGCACGCGATGATCAGCGGCGCGCCGGGCTTCACCTGCTCCTCGAACGGCGCCAGCAGCGGCACCGCGTCGCCCTCGATATGGCCGGACAGCGAGGCCGAAGGCTCGGCGCTCTCCAGGCCCGCCGGCATGGACGAGGGATCGCCGTAGCCCGAGGCATGCAAATCGGAGGACTTGGCATCTTCGGGCACCGGGGCCCCGCTGTCGTCGCTGGAATAACTGCACCGCGGCGAGATCCACGATGGCGGCGAGACCTCGTAGGTCACGCAGTAGTCGAGTGCCACGAGTTCGAACTCGTCGGGTCGGCCCATGAGGCGCAGCGCCGCCATGCGCAGGCGCCACCACTCGGGGGACGTATCCCGGTCGCCGGACTGGGTGCGGGCTTCCAACACCGTGTTGAGCGCCTCCACGCCGAAGAACGTCAACTGCACCTCCTGCTCCGCCCACTGCGTGAACAGGTTGGCCAGCAGCGGCACGGCCGCCTCGTCGATGGCGGCCAGGCGCGACCAGGTCAGCGTCCAGGGCGGGGCGGCGCGGGCGAGCGACGCCTGCAGCGCCACCACCGATTGCGCGGCCAGCGTGGTCGGCGAGTTCCAGCTGAATTCGCGCTGCGCGAAGCCCGTGACGGCCGGCGCGGGCTGCGCCTGCAGGCCCAGCAGCTCGGGCATGGAAAACCACAGCGGCGCCGAGCGGCTGAACCGGGCCGCGTAGTCGATCGCCAGCGCATCGAAGCGCTCGTGCTCCCCGATGGCGCGGTACAGGTCGAACAGCGTCATCCAGATCTCCAGCTGCTGCTGGGGATCGTCCTGCTCGTGCTGGGCCAGCACTTCGAGCAGGCCGGACTCCGCGCCGGCATGGTCGCCATTGGCAAAGCGGATGGCGGCTTCCTCGAGGTCGGGTTCGTGCACGAATTCCTCCGGTTCTGCGGGGGCCACCTCGGGGGCCGGTGGCGGGGCGTATGCAGCAGCGGCTGCCGGCACCGCCTGCGAAGGCGATGGCGCTGCGCCGGCCCCCTCGGGCGCGCCAGAGGGCAGCAGGCTCTCGCCCGAAAACAGCGGCTGCACGGCGGTCGGCGCCGACAGCACGCCAGGCAGGCTGGCGGGCGCCGTGGGGGCGAAGGCCCGGTCGTGGGCCGCGGCGATGGTGGAATCGGTGGCGGTGGCGGCGGAGTCACCCAGTTCGCTGGGCGTGGGGGTGTTCTTGCTCTTCCACCACTGCTGGGACATCTGCGCTTCGATCTCGTCGATCTTCTTGAGCGTGACGGCCCGGTCGTCGGGCGACGCCATGCTGCTCTGGAAGAACGAAGGCCGCGCGGTCGGGTCTTCGGTGCGCTGGCCCTGCAGGGCCTCGCGCTTGCGCAGCTTGCGCAACTGGTCGAACTCCCGGCGCCGCACGAAATCGTTGCGGCGCTTGCGCTCGATCATCTCCTTGAGCATCTGCTTGCTGTACTGGCTTTCGCGGTCGGCATCGATGGAATCGAGATCGGTCCAATTGACCGTGGGGTTGCGGACGAACCGAACCATCTTGGACAACAGGCCGGGGGAAGACTCTTCCTTGCTCATGGATGGTGGGTCAGGTCGCTCGCCGCGCAAAAAAGGGAGGGCAGGATCGGCCGGTCAGTCCCCGAACATCTTTTGCTTGAGTTCGCGGCGCTGCTGCGCTTCCAGCGACAGCGTGGCCGTGGGGCGCGCCAGCAGCCGGCCGACGCCGATGGGCTCGCCCGTCTCGTCGCAGTAGCCGTAGTCGCCCGCATCGATGCGGCCGATGGATTGCTCAATCTTCTTGAGCAGCTTGCGTTCGCGGTCGCGCGTGCGCAGTTCGAGGGCGTGCTCTTCTTCGATGGTGGCGCGGTCGGCGGGGTCGGGCACGACCACGGTGTCTTCGCGCAGGTGCTCGGTGGTTTCACCGGCGTTGTTGTGCATGTCCTGCTTGAGCTGCACCAGCTTGTGGCGGAAGAACGCCAGCTGCTTTTCGTTCATGTACTCGCTGTCGGGCATGGCGAGCACTTCGGCGTCGCTCAGCTCTTCGGCGGACTTGGTTTTCCAGTTGCCGGCCAGCTTGGGATCTTTCTTGGCGGCCGCGACGGAATTTTGCGGTTGCAGGGTCGTAGGCATGGTGTGTGTATAGCTGGCTTTGGCGGCGGTGGAGGCCACCGCGGGTGCCATGGATGGTACGGTCAATTGGGCCAAACGGGAAGAAGGCCGGGGACTGCGCGCGGGTTCGCTCGAAGGCCCCGCGGAGGCAGGCACCGGCACGGCGGCTTTGGACTTGGCGGGCGCCTTGGCGGCCGCGCGGACGGTGCCGCTGGAGGGTGCCTTGGCATCCGCCTCGGGTTTGCTGGGTTCGGCTTTCACTTCCTGTCTCCTCGCAGTAGGGGCGGGCCCTGAGCACGCGACGCGGCTCCAGGGGCAGTAGCAGGCCTTCCGGCGTTTTACCGGGGCGCGATTGTATCGATCCGGGCCCGGCGCGAACTGGAAAGTGGCAGATATCACACAAGCCGGCGCGGCAAGCCCCAAACGGGGTCCCGTCCTACTCGGCCAGGCACTGTTCCAGGCCCTGGAGAAAGATGTCCTTGGGCAGGTCGATGCCGATGAAGACCATCTTGCTCAGGCGCTGCTCGCCCTCGGCCCACTGCGGGCCCAGATCGCTGCCCATGAGTTGGTGCACGCCCTGGAAGATCACCTTGCGCTCGGTGCCCTTCATGTTCAGCACACCCTTGTAGCGCAGCATGCGCGGGCCGTAGATGTTGACGATGGCGCCCAGGAAGTCTTCCAGCTTGGCGGGATCGAACGGGCGCTCGGCGCGGTAGACGAAGCTCTTGACGTCATCGTCGTGGTGATGGTGGTGGCCGTGTCCCTGGCCGTGCTGGTGCGAGGGGTGGTCGCAATGCTCGCCATGCGCGTGGTCGTGATCGTGGTGGTCATGTCCATGGTCGTGGTCATGCCCGTGGTCGTCTTCCTTGAGGAAATCCGGGTCGATGTCGAGCTTGGCGTTCAGGTTGAAGCCTCGCAGGTCCAGCACCTCGGCCAGCGGCACCTCGCCGAAATGCACGGCCTTGATCGGCGCGCGGGGATTCATGTGCTTGAGGCGGTGGATCAGGGCGTCGGCCTCTTCCTTGCCCACGAGGTCGGTCTTGGACAGGAAGATCTGGTCGGCGAAGCCCACCTGGCGGCGCGCTTCCTGGCGGTCGTTGAGCTGCTGGGGGGCGTGCTTGGCGTCCACCAGGGTGATGATGGAGTCGATGAGGTAGGTCTCGGCGATCTCCTCGTCCATGAAGAAGGTCTGCGCCACGGGGCCGGGGTCGGCCAGGCCCGTGGTCTCGATCACGATGCGGTCGAAGTCGAGCAGGCCCTTGCGCTTCTTGGCGGCCAGCTGCTGCAGCGTCTCGCGCAGGTCCTCGCGGATGGTGCAGCAGATGCAGCCATTGCTCATCTGCACGATCTGCTCCTTGGACTCGGTGACCAGGATGTCGTTGTCGATGTTCTCTTCGCCGAATTCGTTTTCGATCACGGCGATCTTCTGGCCGTGGGCCTCGGACAGCAGGCGCTTGAGCAGCGTGGTCTTGCCCGAGCCCAGGAAGCCGGTCAGGATGGTGGCGGGAATGAGGGACATGGAGAAAAGCCTTGGGTGAAACAGCGGGTGCCGCAACGCGGAAAGAAAGAAAAAGCACGGCGCGCCGGCCTCTGCAGCGCGGCCGCGAAGGCGGCTGCAGGACCATCATCCAGTGTAGCGGCGCTGTCAAGCACCCCCATCGAGCGCAACACCGTCATCGGCCTGCTATACATTGACTATCGAAGAAGCTTTTTGATACGTTTTGGCCATGGACTACCGCCTGACCGCCACGCTGCTCGACTCCCTGGGCATCGCCCTGTGCGTCTTCGACGACCAGCACCGCACCGTGCTGTGGAACCAGAGCTTCCTGCGCTTCTTTCCAGAGCACGACGGCCACGTCCACGCCGGCGAGCCGTACGCGGACAACCTGCGCCGCTTCTATCGCCAGCGCCTGGCCCCGGACGACCTGCGCTACCTGGAGCGCCATGTGGCCGACGGCATCGCGCGGCACGTGCAGCAGACGCGCCCCTACGTCTTCCAGCACCGGGGCCGCTGGCTGCGGGTGGCGGCGACCTCCATGGGCGATGGGCACCGCGTGCGCATCTGGCTGGAGGTGGCCGAGGCCAACCTTCCCATGCCCACCCAGGCGCCCGCACCGCCCCCCGACGAACGGCCGGCCGGCGATGCGCTGCAGATGCTCGAACACGCGGGCGACGGCGCCTCGGTGCAAAGCGGCGACGGTCGCATCGTGTTTGCGAGCGACCACTTTCTTGCCATGTACGGCCTGCCCTCGAAGGTGGCGGCGCTCGGGCGCAGCTACGCCGAGGTGGTGCGCCAGCATTGGGCGTCGGCCTGCGCCCCGGACGAATACGCAGCGCGCGCCGAAGACATCGTCGCCGCCCTGCACGACAGCCTGAACTTCGCCGGGGTGCCGTTCGAGGTGCCGCTGCCCGGCGGCCGCTGGGTGCGGGTGGCCATGAACCGCATGGCCGACGGGCAGACCTGCGCCTTCCACACCGACATCAGCACCGACAAGCGGCGCCAGGACGAACTGCGCGCGCTGACGGACCAGTTGCGCGAGGAAAGCCTGCACGATGCGCTCACAGGCCTGCAGAACCGGCGCGGGCTGCATTCCATCGTGCAGACGCTGTCCGGCCAGCCCGGGCCGCATGCCCTGCTGTACATCGACCTGGACGGCTTCAAGGCCGTGAACGACGCGGCGGGCCACGGCGCGGGCGACCAGGTGCTGTGCCAGGTGGCGGTGCTGCTGTGCCAGGTGGCGGTGCTGCTGCGCCAGTCGGTGCGCATGGCCGACACGCTGGTGCGCATCGGCGGCGACGAGTTCGTCGTGGTGCTGCAGGCCTGCGAGACGCAGCAGGCGCAGGCCGTGGGGGCGAAGATCGTCCAGGCCATCCACCAGCAGGACTTCGCCGCCGAAGGCGCCCGCTTCCGCGTGGGCGCCAGCGTGGGGGTGCGCGTCTTCTCCAGCCACAGCGACAGCCCCGACGTGGTGCTGCACGATGCCGACGTGGCCTGCTACCGGGCCAAGCACAACGGCCGCGGGCGCGTCGAAGTGTTCGGCGCGGTCGGCTGAGCGCGGCCGGTTATTTGCGCATCACCGCCAGGCCCTTGAGGTACTCGCCCTCGGGAAACTCCAGCGTCATGGGGTGGTCGGGCGCGCCGCCCAGGCGCTCCAGGATGAAGCCGTCCACCCCCGCGTCGGCTCCGGCCGAGGCGACGATCTTGTGGAACAGATCGGCGCTGATGCCGCCCGAACACGAGAAGGTGTACAGCATGCCGCCCGGCTCCAGCAGCTGCAGCGCCAGGCGGTTGATGTCTTTGTAGGCGCGCGCGGCCCGGTCGGCGTGCGCGGCGGTGGGCGCGAACTTCGGCGGGTCCAGCACGATGGCGTCGAAGGTGCGCCCTTCCTTGAGGAACTGCCGCAGCGAGGCGTTCACGTCGGCATCGAGGAAATCCGCGCGGCCGACCTCGAAGCCGTTCAGGGCAACGTGCGCCCGGGCGCGCTCCAGCGCCGGGCCGGACGAATCGATCGAGGTCACGTGCCCCGCCCCGCCCGAGAGCGCCGCGACGGTGAACCCGCCCGTGTAGCAATAGCAGTTGAGCACGCGCTGAAAGCCCAGGCGCTGCGTGGCGTCGGCGAAGCGCTTGCGGCTGTCGCGCTGGTCCAGATAGAAGCCGGTCTTGTGGCCTTCGGCGATGTCCAGCGTCAGGCGCCAGCCGTGTTCGCGGATCGACAGGCCCGTCTCGCCCTCACCGCGCAGCCAGCCGGTGGCCGGCTCCAGCCCTTCCAGCCCGCGTACGCTGGCGTCGGAGCGTTCATAGAGGCGCGCCAGCCCGGTTTCCTGCAGCAGCGCGTCGGCGATCACGGCCTTCCAGCGCTCGGTGCCGGCGCTGGTGAACTGCGCCACCAGGGTGTCGCCATAGCGGTCCACGATCAGGCCGGGCAGCCCGTCGGACTCGCCGTGCACCAAGCGCACACCATCGCTTTCAATGCCGAATCGGCCTCTGGCGCATATGGACCGCCGGCATGCTGCTATGAAAAAAGAAGCGTCGATGCGCTGGGCTTCGTCGAAGCTCCACACGCGTGCGCGGATGCGCGAGGTCGGGCTGAACGCGGCCCAGGCGAGGAACTGGCCTTCGTGCGATTCCACGCGCACGGTCTCGCCGCTGTCGCCGCCGCCCTTGGCGATGGCCGATTCGAAGATCCAGGGGTGGCGGCGCAGCAGGGAGCGCTCTTTGCCGGGTCGAAGGCGTAGGGTTTTCATGCCCGCGATTGTGCGATGCCCGTGCGCCGCCCCGGCGAAAGCCATGGCGCGGGCCCGGTGGCGCGCGGCCAGGCAGGGAGGACGCAAAGCAACATTTGAGCATTGTTGAGAAACATCCGCTCACAGATTCCTACCATCCACCCCATCTCCAGCCCCCTGGCAGGAGACGCACATCCAAGCACCAAGCATTCCAACAATTTCAGGGAGAAAACACCACATGCTGCACTTCGGTCCTTTGAAAGTCGCCACCCGCCTGGCCCTGCTCCTGGCCCTCCTGTGCCTGCTCGCCGCCGGCGTCGGCACCGCCGGCCTGCTGGGCATGGCGGGCTCCAATGCCGCACTCGTGTCGGTCTATCACGACCGTGTCGTGCCGCTCAAGCAGATCAAGATCGTGGCGGACGCCTATGCCGTGAACGTCGTGGACACGGCGCACAAGGTGCGCGACGGCGCCATGACGCCCCGCCAGGGCCTCGACTCGATCGCCAGCGCACGCAAGGACATCGACGCCCAGTGGTCGGCCTACCTGTCCGCCCCGCTGATCGGCGAAGAGCGCCGGCTGGTCGCGCAATTTCGCCCGCTGCAACTGGCCGCCGATGCGGCGGTGGCGCGGCTCGAAGGCCTGCTGCACGCCGGCGACATCCCGGGGCTGACCGCCTTCGCCGCCCGCGAGATGTACCCGGCGCTCGACCCGCTGCAGACGGTGCTGTCGTCCCTCACGCAGGTGCAGCTGGACACGGCGCAGGCCGACTACGAAGCCGCCGAGGTGGCCTTTGCCGACACCCGCCTGGGGATCGTGGTGGCCGTGGCGGCGGGCGTGCTGGCCGCGCTCGGCTTCGGCTACCTCGTGGCGCGCAGCATCCTGCGCGAACTGGGCGCCGAGCCCGCCACCGCCGCCGCCCTGGCGCGCAGCGTGGCCCAGGGCGACCTCACCGTGGCCATCGCCCTCGCCCCCGGCGACGACACCAGCCTGATGGCGCAGCTGCGCCACATGCGCGACCACCTGGCCACGGTGGTGACCGCCATCCACGAGGGCGCCGAGAGCGTCTCGGCCGCTGCGGCGCAGATCGCCCAGGGCAACGGCGACCTGTCGGCGCGCACCGAGGGCCAGGCCGGCGCGCTGCAGCAGACGGCGGCGTCCATGGAGCAGCTGAGCGCCACGGTGCGCCACAACGCCGACAGCGCGCGGCAGGCCGACCAGCTGGCGCAGACCGCGTCCGCCGTGGCCCGCGAGGGCGGCGCGGTGGTGTCGGACGTGATCCAGACCATGCGCGGCATCAACGACAGCAGCCGCCAGATCGCGGACATCATCGGTGTGATCGATTCCATCGCCTTCCAGACCAACATCCTGGCGCTGAACGCCGCCGTGGAAGCGGCCCGCGCCGGCAACCAGGGCCGGGGTTTCGCCGTGGTGGCGGGCGAGGTGCGGAACCTGGCGCAGCGCGCGGCGCAGGCGGCCGGCGAAATCAAGGGCCTCATCACCGCCAGCGTGGACCGCGTGAACGCGGGCACGGCCCTGGTGGACCGCGCGGGCCAGACCATGGGCAGCGTGGTGAGCAGCATCGGCGGCCTGACCGGGCTGGTCGGCGAGATCACCGCCGCCAGCCGCGAGCAGAGCGAGGGCGTGGACCAGATCAACGGCGCCGTGACGCAGATGGACCAGACCACCCAGCACAACGCCGCCATGGTCGAGGAAATGGCCGCGGCCGCCGCTGCCCTGAGCAGCCGGGCCCGCGAACTGCTGGCCTCGGTGGCGGCCTTCAAGCTGCCCCAGCACCCCGTCCTGGCGGCCCCGCGCATCCCGCGGCGCCTGGTGCGCGGCTGATCCCGCCCGGCGGCCGGCCGCCGGCCTCCAGGCCCGGCGCCAGCGGCCGGCCCCTCAGTCGCCGGATTTCTTGCGGGCCCGTGGATGGGCCGCGTCGTACACCTTGGCCAGGTGCTGGAAATCGAGCCGCGTATAGACCTGCGTGGTGGTGATGTTGGCGTGCCCGAGCAGCTCCTGCACCGCGCGCAGGTCGCCGCTCGACTGCAACAGGTGGCTGGCGAACGAGTGGCGCAGCATGTGCGGGTGCACGGGCGTGGTCAGCCCCGCCTGCTGGCTGCGCTGGCGCAGGCGCAGCCAGATCGACTGCGCCGTGAGCCGCTGGCCGCGCTGGCCCACGAACAGCGCCGCATCCAGCCGCGCCGACGCAGCGCCGCCGAAGGGCTGCGGGCGCTGCGCCAGCCAGGCCTGCAGCGCAGCCAGCGCGGCCGTGCCCACCGGCACGCTGCGGCGCTTGGAGCCCTTGCCGAACACGTGGGCCTCGCCAGCCTCCAGGTCGATCCAGCCGCGGCCCTGGCGCTGGGTGTCGGGGCCGGGCACGGCATCCAGCCCCACCAGCTCGCCCACCCGCAGTCCGCAGCCGTAGAGCAGCTCCACCATGGCGACGTCGCGCGCCTCCAGCCAGGGGTCTCCGCCCGCGTGCTCGAACTCGGCCAGGCGCACCGCGTCGTCCACGGGCAGGGCCTTGGGCAGCGGCTTGGGCGCGCGCGGCGCCCGCACGCCCTGCACGGGGTTGTGCGGCACCACGCCCTGCTGCCCGGCCCAGGTGAAGAACCCGCGCCATCCCGAGAGGATGAGCGCGATGCCGCGCCCGCTGCGCCCGCCGCCGTGCATCTGCGCGACGAAGCGGCGGATGTGCGCGGTGGTCAACCCGAGCAGCGGCACGCCCGCGCCTTCGGCGAAGCGGGCGAGCTTTTGCAGGTCCAGCGTGTACAGGGCCAGGGTGCGGGCGGCCAGGCGCTTTTCCACGCGCACGTGCTCCAGGTAGCGCAGCACCGCCGGATCGGTGGGCGCGGTGGAGGCCGGTGCCGGCTCGGCATCGGCGGTGGGCACCGGTTCGGTCATGGCAGGCGGCGATGCAGGGGAAATGAAGGGCAGAAGGCGCCGGCGGGCAAGGGGCCAGCGCCGCCGCTCAGCGCAGGCGCGAGAGCGCGCCGCTCGCCAGCTCCGCCATGCGGGCGAGAAAATCCGTGCCCATGGCGGCATCGAAGCGGTGCGGATCGGCCGAGCCCAGCACCAGCAGACCGAAGGCCGGCTCGGTGCTGTCGATCGCGCCTTCGCGCAGCGGCAGCAGGGCCAGCGACTGCACCTGCGATGCATCGGGCAGCCACGCCGTGGGCTCGAACCCCAGGTTGGGCCCACAGAACGGCATGGTCAGCGACGAGGCGAAGGCCCGTGCATCCTCGCTCGCGCCCTGGGCGTAGGCCGCACCGGCATAGGTGGGGGCCACGTCCCACAGGCGCAGCGCGGCCTGGGGCACGTCGAACAGGCGGCGGATGCCCTCCTCCACCACGTTCGGCAGGCTGGAGGGGTTGCGGGCCTCGGCCAGCTCGCGCGTCCAGCGGTGGATCTTGTGGGCGATGGCGGCGTTCTCGTTGCTGTTGCGCACCATTTCCATGATGCGCTGCTCCAGGCCCTTGATCTTCTCGCGCAGCATCTCGGCCTGGCGCTCCTGCAGGCTCACGGCCCGCTGGCCGTGGGGGCTGGTGATCTGCACGCTGGCCAGCACCTCGGCGTGGCGCTCGAAAAAGCCCGGCGTCTGCGCCAGGAACTCGGCGATGTCGTCTTCAGTGATGGGGGGAACCTGGGTGCTGTGGGGAATGGTCATGGTGTGTCGGGAATGTCGATCTGGCCTTCGAAGACGGTGGTGGCGGGACCGGTCATGAAGACCGGGTCCGTGTCGCCGCCGTTCCAGGCGATGGTGAGGAGGC
Organism: Acidovorax sp. GBBC 1281; assembly: GCF_028473645.1. Lineage (NCBI taxonomy): Bacteria > Pseudomonadati > Pseudomonadota > Betaproteobacteria > Burkholderiales > Comamonadaceae > Acidovorax > Acidovorax sp. GBBC 1281. The sequence goes on along the minus strand of NZ_CP097269.1, from coordinate 750,563 downwards.
CGCCACGCGTCTGCACGTCCACGCGCGCATCAAGCAGCCCCAGGCGGATGCCCGCCACCACGGCGGCGCAGGCGCCCGTGCCGCAGGCCAGCGTCTCGCCGGCGCCGCGCTCGTACACGCGCAGGCGCACCCGGGTGCGATCCACGACCTGGAGGTAGCCCGCGTTCACACGCTGCGGAAAGCGCGCGTGGCGCTCGATGAGCGGGCCGGTCTGCGCGACGGGCGCGGTGTCCACGTCGTCCACGAGTTGCACCGCGTGCGGATTGCCCATGGAAACGACTGCTACAAAAACAATAGCGTCACGCCCTAGTGAATCATGCGCCAGAGGCCATTTTTGCCCCAAACCCTGCATGATGGGGGTGAGGCCCGTGGTGTCGAACGGCACGCGCGCGGGATCGAGCACAGGGCGGCCCATGTCCACCGTCACGCGGCCGTCGGGGGTGAGTTCGGGGGCGATGTCACCAGCGCGGGTGCGCACGCGGATGCGGTCGCGGGTGGTCAGGCCCTTGTCGCGCACGAAGCGGGCGAAGCAGCGCGCGCCGTTGCCGCACTGCTCCACCTCGCCGCCGTCGGCGTTGTGGATGACGTATTCGAAGTCGATGCCCTCGGCGGGCGAGGGACGGACGGTGAGGATCTGGTCGGCGCCCACGCCGAAGTGGCGGTCGCCCAGGAAGCGGTACTGCGCGGCGGTGAGGCCGAGGCGGCCCTGGGTTTCATCGATCACGACGAAATCGTTGCCCGCGCCCTGCATCTTGGTGAAGCGGATGTGCATGGGGCCGGATTATCGTCCCCCCGACCGGGCCGCCATGTAACGGTTCATGCGGTTTGGCCTTCCGCCGGACCACCCGGAGGGAAGCCGCTGACAGTGCGGGAACCCGACCAGGCGATCCAACGGAGCGAGGCGGTTGAAGGCCGATCCATCTCAGCCGCTTGCCACCGCCAGCGCCGCATAGTCGCCCACCTGCAGGCCCAGGCCGGCCGGCACCAGCCGCACCCCGGCCGTGAGCGCCGGCAGGTGCGCCGACACCTCGGCCTGCAGCGGCGGCAGCAGGTAGTCCTGGTGGTGCAGGAACACGCTGCCCCCGAGGCTGATGCGCTGCAGGTCCAGCGTGGCCACCAGGTTGTAGAGCATGCGGCCGAGCACGCGGCACATGCCCGCGACCGCGGCGTGCGCGGCGGCATCGCCCCGCTTGGCCGCATCGACCAGCTGTTCGGCGTCATGGCCGAAGCGGCGCGGCATCGAACTGCCGGCCACGAGCGACTCCACGTCGCCCACGTTGCCGCAGCCGCACAGGGCGTCGCCCGGCCCGTCGCTGGAAAAACTGTGGCCCGCATGGCCCGCGTTGCCGTTCTTGCCGCGCAGCACCCGGCCGTCCACGCACAGGCCCACGCCCACGCCGGTGCTCCAGGTCACGTAGGCGCAGTGGTCCAGGCCCTGCAGCGCGCCCCAGCGGCGCTCAGCCAGCAGCGCGGCGACGGCGTCGTTCTGCGCATGGACCGTGCCCAGCGCGGCCGCCAGCGGCGCCTGCAGGGGGATCTGCATCCAGTCGTTCGGCGCGTCGCGCCCTGGGCCGGCCAGGCCGCCGCAGATGTTGGGGGTGGCCAGTTCCACCTGGCCGTCGCGCAGCGCGAAGGGGCCGCAGGCCGAAACGCCCGTGGCCTGCAATTGCGCGCGGGTGATGCCCGCTTCGGCGCAGGCCTCGTCCACCATGCGCAGGGCCTGCCGGGCCAGGGCGTCGGGTGCGCCAGTCTTGGCGGTGGGCTCGGTGCGGCGCGCCACCAGTTCGGCCAGGCCGGTGCCCGCGGGCGCCAGGGCAACGGCGATCTTCGTGCCGCCGATGTCGATGCATGCTCTCATTACCACCTCGCGTTCGTGCAGGGCCTGGGCCCGGCCGGCCCGCAGGGGCGGCGGCGGTCAACGGACGCAGGCGTTGCCCGCCAGTATCGGCGGGGCGGCGGCGGCGGCATGTAGGCCAGGGCCGACCGCCGGCGCGCCCGGCGGGGACCTCAGATGGAGTAGCCCAGGACCATCGCCACGCCCGGCTCCTTGTTCGGGCGGCTGAAGCTCTCGCGGCTCAGGCGCGCCATGGGCAGGTTGAACTGCTCGGTGGCAAACCATTTCTTGTACAGCGGGTCGATCTCGCGGCTCGAGAACAGGCGGTTCAGCGTGCGGTCCACCACGGCGCCCAGCTCGGTGTCGCCCTTGCGCATCATGATGGCGTAGGGCTCCACCGACAGCACGAACTTGCTCAACTCCACCTTGTCCGCGGCCTTGTTCTTGGCGGCCATGCCGAGCAGCAGCGAATCGTCGTTGGCATAGGCGCGCACGGTGCCGTCCTGGAAGGCCTTGTACGCCTCGGTGTCGGACGCGAACACCTTGAGCTGCATCTTCACCTCGTTGACGGCGAGCTGGGTCAGGAGCTTTTCGGACGTCGTGCCCTTGCTCACCGCCACGGGCAGTCCGGCCAGGTCCTGCAGCACATCCATCTTGACGCCCTTGGGCACCAGAACGCGGATGCCCGCCACGAAGACGGTGTTGCTGAACGCCACGCGATCCTGCCGCGCCTTGGTGTTGGTGGTGGAGCCGCACTCGAGATCGATCTCGCCGGCTTCGAGCTTGGGGATGCGCTCCGTGCCGCTCACCACCTTGTATTTCACGTCCAGCTCCTTGAGCTTGAGCGTGCGCTTGATCTCATCGACCGCGGCCAGGCACAGGTCCACGGAGTAGCCCGCGGGGGCCTTCTTGTCGTCCAGGAACGAAAACGGCCAGGCCGCTTCGCGCACGCCCAGGGTGATGGAATGGGTTTCCTGAATGCGTTGCAAGGTGTTGGCCGGGCCCTGGGCCATGGCGGAAAACGGCGCGATGGCGCAGGCGAGCAGCGGCAGCAGCCGGGCGATGGAGCGGAACATGGGAAAAACGACTTTCAAAGGGGCGGCCGGGACATCGGGCGCGCCCAGTGTGACAAGGGCAGATGGAAAATCCGTGACAGGCGACGCGCGGGCCTCACACCCATTTGGCGATCAGGCTCGCCAAGGCGCTGAGCAGCAGCGTGCTGGTGAGTGGAATGAACCACTCGCGACCGAACAGACGGAACCGGAAGTCCCCCGGCAGACGCCCCATCCCCAGGCGCTGCAGCAGCGGCGTGAGGCCGTTGATGAGCACCAGCGCGAGAAAAACGACGATCAGCCAGCGAAACATGGGCTGCAAGTGTAGGGCTTGCGGCTTTTCAGCCCCTGGATCGGCTGGTCAGGGCCCTGAAAGCCCAGGGGCATGGCTCCCACCCGCGCGCCCCCCCGTGCAGCGTGCCGTTCGGTCAGCGCTGCACGCCCCAGCGGCGCACCGTCAGGCGCTCCAGCGTGTGAAAGCCCAGCGTCTCCACCAACAGCCCGATGAGGATCACGAGCGCCAGGCCCGCGAACACCTTGTCGGTGTAGAGCTCGTTGCGGTTCTGGAAGATGTACCAGCCCAGTCCCCCCTTGCCCGAGGACGCGCCGAACACCAGCTCGGCGGCGATCAGCGTGCGCCAGGCAAAGGCCCAGCCGATCTTCAGGCCCGACAGGATGGACGGCAGCGCCGCCGGCACCAGGATCTGCAGCACGTAGCGGATGCCCGTGAGGCCGTAGTTGCGCCCGGCCATGCGCAGCGTCTCGGGCACGCCCTGAAAGCCCGCGTAGGTGGCCAGCGACAGCGGCCACAGCACCGAGTGCACCAGCACGAACACCAGGCTGCCCTGCCCCAGGCCGAACCACAGCAGCGCCAGCGGCAGCAGCGCGATCGCGGGCAACGGGTTGAACATGGCGGTCAGCGTGGACAGCAGATCGCGCCCGAACTGGGTCGATACCGCCAGCGTGGTCAGCACGAAGGCCCCCGCGATGCCGGCCAGGTAGCCCTTGAGCAGCACCGACAGCGAGATCGCGGCCTTGGCCAGCAGCTCGCCCGACGCCAGGCCCTCGGCCAGGGCCCGGGCGGTCTGAACGAACGTGGGCAGCAGCAGATCGTTGTCCTGCCAGCGCGCCAGCAGCTCCCACAGCACGGCCAGCACCGCCAGGATGGCGAGCCGGCGCACGGCCTGCTGCTGCCAAATGCGTGCGAACAGCGGCAGCGGCTGCTGGGGCGCAATGCCTTCGAGCGGCGCGAGCGGGCCTTCGAACTCCGGCCGCACGGGCGGCTCGGGCCGCGCACGGGGCGCGGTATCCACGGGAGGAGTGAGGGCAGCGGTCATACGGAAATCTGGAAAGGCAGGCCGCCGATCGGCCGCGCCGCGGCGGAAGGCACGGCCCGCTCGTGCGCCTGCACCTCGGCCTGCACCGGCCCGGCCGCGCCGCCACCGGGCGCCGGCTCGTCGAACAGCAGCCGGTGGATGCGCTGGGCCGTGGCCTGGAACGCCGTGCCGCCCAGGCTGTGCAGCCCGAACTGGTGGCAGTTGACCTCGGCGCGCAGCCGCCCCGGGTGCGGCGACAGGATGGCGATGCGGTTGCCCACCACCAGCGCTTCTTCGATGGAATGGGTGACGAAGATCAGCGTGAAGCGGAACTCGTCCCACAGCCCCAGCAATTCTTCCTGCATGCGGCGGCGCGTGAGCGCATCGAGCGCGGCGAAGGGCTCATCCATCAGCAGCACGCGCGGCTGCATGGCCAGGGCGCGGGCGATGGCCACGCGCTGCTTCATGCCGCCCGACAGCTGGTGCGGGTGCGCATCGGCGAACCGGGACAGCCCCACCTTGTCGAGGTAGAGCGCCGCGCGCTCTGCGGCTTCGGCGCGGCTGGCGCGGCGTGCGGCCAGCAGCGGGAACATGACGTTCTCGCGCACGGTCTTCCAGGGCGGCAGCTGGTCGAACTCCTGGAACACCACCACGCGGTCGGGCCCCGGCCGCGTGACGGGCTGGCCGTCGAGCACGATGCGGCCTTCGCTCGGCGGGATGAAGCCCGCAATGGCCTTGAGCAGCGTCGATTTGCCGCAGCCCGATGCGCCCAGCAGCACGAAGCGGTCGGCCGCATGCACCTGGAAATCCACCCGGTGCGTGGCCCGCACCACGGTGTCTCGCGTGCGGTAGTCGATGCTCACGCCCTCCACGTGCAGCAGCGCCGACGGGTCCACCGCACGGGTGGGCAACGGCCCGGCCGCCGGGGCCACGCCACCGCCGGCGCCGCCGGTCTCGGGCTCCAGTCGCTCCATCAGCGCGGGGGAAAGGGGTCCCAGCCGCATGGCGCGCTTCAGTTGCCGCCAGCGGTGTGGGCGTCTTCGAAGAAATAGTCCTTGAGCGTGGTCGGCGCATTCTTGATGGCGCCCACGCGGTGCAGGAACTGGCCCATGCCCAGCGTGTTCTCGGGCTTCACCTTGAACTGGACTTCCGGGTTCTTGATGATCTTGAGCAGCAGGTCCCGGTCGGTCTTGGCGCCGGTCACACGCAGGTAGATGTCCGCCGCCTTCTCGGGATGGGCGGTGATGAACTTGGCGGCTTCGTCCAGGCCATCCAGAAACGCCTTGTAGGTCTTGGGGCTCTCGCGGCGGAATTTTTCGGTCGCGTACAGCACGGTGGCCGACGAAGGCCCGCCCAGCACGTCGTAGGAGTTGAGCACGATGCGCGCGGCCGGGTTGCCGGCCAGTTCCTGTTCCTGGAACGGCGGGTTGCCGAAATGGCCCGTGATCTCGGTGCCGCCCTTGATGATCGCGGCGGCGGCATCGGGATGCGGCAGGGCCACCTGGATCTTGTCCAGGCGGTTGAAATCCTTGTCGCCCCAGAGCTTGGCCGAGGCCATCTGCAGCACGCGCGACTGCACCGACACGCCGACGGCGGGCAGCGCGATGCGGTCCTGCTCGGTGAAATCGGCCAGCGTCTTCACCTTGGGGTTGTTGCTCACCAGGTAGTACGGAAAGTTGCCCAGCGAGGCCACGCCCTTCACGTTCTGGCGGCCCTTGGTGCGGTCCCACAGCGTGAACAGCGGGCCCACGCCAGCACCTGCGATGTCGATGTTTCCGGACAGCAGGGCATCGTTGACCGCCGAGCCGCCGGACAACTGGAGGTAATCGACCTGGATGTCGATGCCTGCCGCCTTGCCGTGCTTTTCGATGAGCTTCTGGTCCTGCGCCACGTTCAACAGCAGATACACCACGCCGAACTGCTGCGCGATGCGCAACCGGCCTTCGGCCGCGTGCGAAGCGGCGGGCAGCCCCAGGCCGCAGGCGATGAGGCCGGCAGTGGCCAGGGCGGCAAGGGTGCGGCGGGCGGCGCCGCGGCGTGAAGGCGGGTGCATGGTGGGCATTTCCTGGCGCGAGAAGCGAGAAGCAACGACGAAGGGGGAAGGGAGGAGCGCGGGGGCGAAGGCGGCGGCCGTTCAGAACGGCAGGTCGCCCTCGACCGTGGTGCGGTAGAGCTTGCGGCGCTCGCTGTCGGGCGTGCCAGCCGCCAGGTGCATGACCGAGCGGTTGTCCCAGAAGACCAGGTCGTGCGGCAGCCAGCGGTGCCGGTACAGGAACTCGGGCCGCACACTGGCGGCGAACAGTTCGTCCAGCAGCGCGCGGCTTTCATCGTCGGGCAGGCCGACGAGGCGCGTGGTGAAGTGCTCGCTCACGAAGAGCGCCTTGCGGCCGGTTTCGGGGTGGGTGCGCACCACCGGGTGCACGGCGGGCGCCACCTCGTCGATCTGCGCCTGCGTGAGCTTCGGGCGCCAGGGGCTGCGGGCGCGCAGTTCTTCGTACTTGGCCAGGTAGCTGTGCTCGGCCGACAGCGGAGCGATGGCGTTCTTGAGCGCCTGGGGCAAGGCATCGTAGGCCGCGTGCTGGTCGGCGAACAGCGTGTCGCCGCCTTCGCCGGGCAGCTCCTGCGCATGCAGCAGCGAGCCCAGGCTGGGCTTTTCCTTGTACGACAGATCGGAATGCCAGTAATGGCCCGCATCGCCCAGCCCGATGGGCTGGCCACCGGCGTCCTTGATGTTGGAGACGATCAGGATCTCGGGGTGATCGGCCAGCTGGAAGTTCTTCAGCACATGGATCTGCAGCGGGCCGAAGCGGCGGCTGAAATCGATGTGCTGGCGCGGGGTGATGCGCTGGTCGCGGAACACCAGCACGTGGTGCGCAAGGTGCGCGCGGTGGATGCGGTCGAAGTCCTGCGCGCCGAGGGGCCGCGACAGATCGAGGCCCACCACCTCGGCGCCCAGCGGGCCTGCGGCGCCGGCCACCGGGCGGATATCGAAGGGCTGCGGCGCGGCATCATCTTCCAGGGCGATGGTCGTCGCGGAAACCGGGGCGTGGGACAGAACTGCCGACATGGTGAACCACCTTTGAACGGGCCCGGCGGGGCCCTCTGGGTTGCCACTTTATTCAGCACGCCTGCAAACCGGAACGAATGATTTATGCATTGCTAACTACAAAATCATCTATCGACACGGCACCCCTACTGCTTGCCCAGTGCTGGCACCCGTCACGAAACGGACGCCTGACCTTGGCATATTGGGTGCTTGTGCCCTTTCATGCAAAAGTTAACACTGGGCACCTATGCACCCCATCGCACCCACCGGGGCCGCACGGAGCGCACACACCCTCCCCCGTTCTTTCGCGATGCTCCCAGGACACCGGCGCCTGCGGGTGAACGGAGCCACCCGGCACCACCGGGCCACGGGCACGGCCCCTGCGCTATCCCCACCCGCGAACGAACCGACACGACAGGATCACAGGACATGCTGCAGGAAGAACGATTCATCCGCATCCGCACGCTGCTGGCCACGCTCACCCGCGTGAGCACCGAGCGCATCGTGAAGGACCTCGACGTTTCGCGCGAGACCGTGCGGCGCGACCTCGTCGAGCTGGAGGCGCAGGGCGTGCTGCGCCGTGTGCACGGCGGCGTGGTCGCGCCCGGCCCGGCGCCCGAACCCCCGCTGGCCGTGCGCCAGGCGGTGCGCGAGCGCGAAAAGCGCGCCATCGCCCGCGCCGCGCTGCGGCAGCTGCAGCCGGGGCAGACGCTGTTCCTCGATGCCGGCAGCACCACCACCCTCCTGGCGGCGGAGCTGTCCGCCCTGTCGGGCATGACGGTGGTGACCAACAGCCTGAACGCCGCGCTCCAGCTGGCCGGGGCCGATGCCGGCCGCCCGGCGCGCAACGACGTCATCCTGCTGGGCGGCCGCACCGACCCCGGGGTGCGGGCCACGCACGGCGACATCACGGTGGCCGAGATCCACCGCTACCGCGCCGACGTGGCGCTGCTCTCGCCCGTGGGCATCCACTGCCTGCACGGGGCCACCAGCTTCGACCACCACGAGGCGGCCATCGCCCGCGCCATGGCGGCGCAGGCGCAGCGGCTCATCGTGCTGGCCGACCACAGCAAGATCGGCCAGGCCAGCCGCGTGGTGTATGCAGGCCTGCCCGAGATCGATACCATCGTGACCGATGCGGGATCGCGCGCGCTGCCCGGCCTGTCGGCGCTGCAGGCGGCCGGCAGCCACGTCATCGTCGCCTGACCGTCCACGAAAGGCCCCCGACGCCCCATGCCCGCCAGCCGCTACCACCACACCGCCGGCGGACAGCGCTGGCAATTCCGCGACCTGGGCGACGTGATGGCCAAGGCCACGCCGGCCCGGTCGGGCGACGTGCTGGCGGGCATCGCGGCGGGCACGGCGGTGGAACGCATGGCCGCGCGCATGTGCCTGGCCGATGTGCCGCTCGACCGCTTCCTGAGCGAAGCGCTGGTGCCCTACGAGGACGACGAGGTCACCCGCCTCATCATCGACACGCACGATGCCGCGGCCTTCGCGCCCATCGCCCACCTCACCGTCGGGGGGCTGCGCGACTGGCTGCTGGCCGCGGACAGCGTCCTGCTGACCGCCGTGGCGCCGGGCCTCACGCCCGAGATGGCGGCCGCCGTGAGCAAGCTCATGCGCAACCAGGACCTGGTGGCGGTCGCGCGCCGGTGCCGGGTGACCACGCGCTTTCGCAACACCCTCGGCCTGCCCGGGCACCTGGCCGTGCGGCTGCAGCCCAATCACCCCACGGACGACCTGCGTGGCATCGCCGCCTCGATGATCGACGGCCTGCTCTACGGCGCGGGCGACGCGGTGATCGGCATCAACCCGGCCACGGACAGCATCGCGGCCCTGACAGGCCTGGTGCACCGGCTTGACGAGGTGATTGCCACGCTGCGGATCCCCACGCAGTCCTGCGTGCTCACGCACGTGACCCACACCATCCAGATGATCGAGCAGGGCGCGCCGGTGGACCTGGTGTTCCAGTCCATCGCCGGCACTGAAAAGGCCAACGCCGGTTTCGGCGTGAACCTGGCCCTGCTGCACGAGGCGCGCGAGGCGGCCCTGTCGCTCCGGCGCGGCACGCTGGGCGACAACGTCATGTATTTCGAGACCGGCCAGGGCAGTGCCCTGTCGGCCGACGCCCACCACGGCGTGGACCAGCAGACCTGCGAAGCGCGGGCCTACGGCGTGGCGCGCGCGTTCTCGCCCCTGCTCACCAACACCGTGGTCGGCTTCATCGGGCCGGAGTACCTGTACGACGGCAAGCAGATCATCCGCGCGGGCCTGGAAGACCACTTCTGCGGCAAGCTGCTGGGCGTGCCGCTGGGCTGCGACGTCTGCTACACCAACCATGCCGAGGCCGATTCGGACGACATGGACACGCTGATGACGCTGCTGGGCGTGGCGGGCCTGACCTTCATCATGGGCGTTCCGGGTGCGGACGACATCATGCTCAACTACCAGAGCACCTCGTTCCACGACGCGCTGTACCTGCGCGAAGTGCTGGGCCTGCGGCGCGCACCCGAGTTCGAGGCCTGGCTGCAGCGCATGCAGCTGACCGACGGGGCCGGTCGCCTGCTGCCCGCCGCGCAGCAGCGGCCCGCGCTGGCGCAGTTGCGGCGCATCGGAGGGGCCGGGTGATGGCCGACACGCCCGCCACCCCGGACGCCGGCCCGCCGCCCGATCCCTGGGACGACCTGCGCGCCCACACGGCGGCGCGGCTGGCGCTGGGGCGCGCAGGCACCGCCATCCCCACGCGCGAACTGCTGGACTTCGGCATGGCCCACGCCCAGGCACGCGATGCCGTGCACCGGCCACTCGATGCCGAAGGCCTGGCCACGCAGCTCGCCCCGGCAGGCGGCACCCCGCTGCAGGTGGCCAGCGCCGCCACCGACCGTGCCACCTACCTGCTGCGCCCCGACCTGGGCCGCCGCCTGGGCGATGCCGATGCCGAACGCCTGCGCGGCCTGGGCCGCCAGGGCGATGGCGGCACCCCGCAGGCGGGATGCGACCTGCTGCTGGTGGTGGCCGATGGCCTCTCGTCCCTGGCCGTGGAACGCCATGCCGCGCCGCTGGTGCACGCCATCCGGGGCACGGCACCGCAGGGCTGGCGCATCGGCCCTTTGGTCATTGCCACGCAGGCGCGCGTGGCGCTGGGCGACGAGGTGGGCACACTGCTGGGCGCACGCCTGGTAGCGGTGCTGATCGGCGAACGCCCGGGCCTGAGTTCGCCCGACAGCCTGGGCATCTACCTCACCTGGCATCCGCAGGTGGGCCGCAGCGATGCGCAGCGCAACTGCATCTCCAACGTGCGGCACGAAGGGCTGGCACCGGCCGCGGCGGCAGCGCGCCTGTGGTGGCTGTGCCAGGAGGCCCGGCGCCTGGGGCTCACCGGCATCGGGCTCAAGGACCGCAGCGATGCGGCCACCCTGGACGCCGCACCGGCCAAGGGCACGCTGGCCGACGGGTGACGGGTAACGGGCCGGCAGCGCCCTTCCATCTTTTCGGCCTATGGATATGGCCCGATGTTCGGGTCGCTTGCATATCCGATTTGGTCGCTTCGCGTCCGTCATGGCGGTCTCCAGAATACGGCCATCACCCCTTCCCCGCTGGAGCCTGCCCGTGAGCGAAACATCCCCATTCCGGTTCGATACGTCCTTTGGAAACCTGCGCATCCGCCGCGTGGCGGGCAGCCTGGGCGGTGAAGTGCTCGGCCTCCAGCTGTCGGGGGAGCTGGACGACGCGACCATCGCCGACCTCACCGCCGCGCTGGTGCGCCACAAGGTGCTGTTCTTCCGCGGCCAGACGCACCTGGACGATGCCGCGCACCAGGCGTTCGGCGCGCGCCTGGGCAAGACCGTGGCCCATCCCACGGTGCCCTCGCCCACGGGCACGCGCATCTTCGAACTCGACGCCTCCAAGGGCGGTGGCCGTGCCGATTCGTGGCACACCGACGTGACCTTCATCGACGCATTCCCCAAGTACGGCATCCTGCGCGGCGTGACCATTCCGGCCTACGGCGGCGACACGGTGTGGGCCAACACGGCCGCGGCCTATGCCCGCCTGCCCGAAGACCTCCAGCGCCTGGCGGACGGCCTGTGGGCCGTGCACAGCAACGACTACGACTACGGCGCCGAGCGCGTGGTGGTCGAGGAGGAACGGCTGAACCACCACCGCAAGGTGTTCGTGTCCTCCGTGTTCGAGGCTGAGCACCCCGTGGTGCACGTGCACCCCGTGTCGGGCGAGCGCGCGCTGCTGCTGGGCCACTTCGTCAAGAAGATCGCGGGCTTTTCCAGCACCGAATCGGCACGCCTCTTCGAGATCCTGCAAAACCGCGTGGTCCGCCTGGAGAACACCGTGCGCTGGCAGTGGCAGCAGGACGACGTGGCGATTTGGGACAACCGGGCGACGCAGCACTTCGCAATCAACGACTACGGCACCCAGGCCCGCGTGGTGCGCCGCGTCACGGTACACGGCGAGCCTGCCGTGGCGGTGGACGGGCGCCGCAGCCGCACCCGCGTGCGGCCCGAAGCCACCAACGACGCGCAGATCGACAGCGTCATTACCGCGACCGCCTGACGCCACGGAGCCATCGACATGACCCAACGACGCCAGTGGCTCCAGGCCGCATCGGCCCTGGGCGCCACCGCCCTGCTGCCCGGCTTTGCGAAGGCGCAGAGCGGTGCGAAGAAGTTCCAGGGCGTGACCCTGAATGTCTCGACCTTCAGCGCGGCCTACCCCAAGCTGCTGCAGCAGTACCTGCCCGAGTTCGAGTCGCTCACGGGCGCCAGGGTGAACTTCGACGCACCCTCGTTCCCGGTCTACAACCAGCGTGCCGACCTGGAACTGTCCACCAAGGGCTCGGCCTACGACGTGGTCAACGTGACCTTCATCTACTCGAGCCGATGGATCCACTCGGGCTGGCTCACGCCGCTCGACGATTTCATCAGGAACCCCAACCTCACGCCCGCCGACTGGGACGTGAACGACTTTTTGCCCGGCGCCCGCGCGCCCGAGACCGGCAAGGATGGCAAGCTCTACGGCATCCCCTGGACGGCGGAGGCGCTGCTGTCCGCCTCCTCGCGCTTCGACCTGGTGCAGCAGGCCGGCCTGGCCTACCCGGACACCACGGACGACCTGGTGAAGGTACTGCGCGCCGTGAACAAGAAGGAACGCGTGGCGGGCTTCGTGTCCGACAGCCACTACGGCTGGACCTTCGTGCCCTATCTGCATGCCTTCGGTGGCGATGTGTTCCGCAAGGCACCGGACGACCTGTATCCCACGCTGGACACGCCCGAAGCCATCGCAGCGGCCGAGTACTACGCCAGCCTGCTGCGAGAGTTCGGGCCCGACGGTGCCATCACTTACACGCCCGACCAGGTGACCCAGGCCCTCAAGCTCGGCCGCGTCAATTTCACCGATGCGGGGCAGTTGCATCTCGCGCAGCTGGGGGACCCGGCCTCCAGCAAGACCTTGAAGACTCTGCAGTTCGGCCAGGTGCCCAAGGGGCCTGCAGGGCGCTTTCCGGGCACGGCCGTGCATGGCCTGGGCATTCCGACGGGGTCGAAGAACAAGGAGGCCGCTTGGGCCTTCATCCAGTGGGCGCTGTCCAAGCAGACCACGCGCCGGGCGGTGCTGGCCGGCTACGGCTCGCCGGCACGCCGCTCGGACATCGACTCCAGGGAGTTCCGCGCCAGGCAGGTCATCAACGGCAACGACCTGGCACAACTGGCACTGGACTCGATCGAGCTGGCCTCCAAGACCGGGCACATGAAGTACCGCACGGTGTCGGTCTACCCGCAGGTGGACCAGCAGCTCAACAAGGCGATCGCGCTGATCGCCTCCGGCCAGGCCAGCGCGCGGCAGGCGCTGCAGCAGGCGCAGGCCCAATCGATCACCGAGCTCCAGCGCGCCGGGCTGAAGCTGTGAGCCGGCGGTGAACACCTTGACTCTGCGCCCCGGCCTCGGCTGGGAAGCGGCGCGCCGCCGCGCCTTCCTGTGGGGCCTGCTGCCCTCGCTGGCCGTGCTGCTGGTCATCACGCTGGCGCCGGCCACGGCGCTGCTGGTGACGAGCTTCACGCCCCTGAGCCTCACGGACGCGGCCGGCACCTTCCGCTTCGACGACCCGCTGGTGAACTACCGCCACCTGCTGGTGGACACGCGCTTTCTGCGCTCCATCGCCACGCAGCTGCAGCTGTCGGTCTCCAGCGTGGCGCTGCAACTGGGCGTGGGGCTGGGCCTGGCGCTGCTGCTCAACGGGCGCTCCAAGCTGCTGGGCGCCACGCGCACGGCGTTCCTGATCCCCATGGTGCTGCCACCCATCGTGGTGGCGCTGATCTGGAAGATCCTGTACACGCCCGACGTGAGCCCGCTGCACCGCGCGCTGGAGGCGGTGGGCCTGCCGGTGCGCTCGCTGATCGCCAACCCCGACACGGCCCTGTGGGCCATCTCCATCGCCGATACCTGGCAGTGGTTTCCGTTCACCCTGCTGATGGTGCTGGCCACGCTGCAGATGGTGCCGGACGACCCGCTGGAGGCCGCGAGCCTGGACGGCGCCAACCGCTGGCAACTGTTCCGGTACATCGTGCCCTACCTGCGGCCGGTGCTGGTGGTGTGCGGCCTGTTCCGGCTGATCGACAGCTTCAAGGCCTTTCCGCTGATCTACGTGCTGACCGATGGCGGCCCGGGCACGGTGACCGAGGTGACCAACTACTACGGCTTCATCCAGGCCTTCAATTTCTCCTACTGGGGGGTACGCCAGCGCCATCGCGATGGTGATTCTCGCGGGCGTGTTCGCGCTCAGCTGGCTGGTGGGCCGCCTCGGATGGAACGACCATGACAAACGCTGAAGCCGCCCTGCCCCTGCCCTCCACGTTCACGCCGCCCCCTGCCGCGCGGCCCTTGCCAGATGCGCGGCGTGCCGGATGGCTGCGCCGCCATGCGCGCGGCCTCGTGGCCGTCGCTCTGCTGCTGGTGGTGATGTTCCCCTTCCTGTGGCTGGTGCAGCTGGCCTTCCGGCCCAGCGCGGACATCTTCGAGGACCGCCTGCTCTTCACGCCCACGCTGGAAGGCTTTCGCAGCCTGCTGCAGGGCAACTTCCTCAAGTCGTTCTGGAACAGCCTGGCGGTCAGCACCCTGTCCACCGGCCTGTCGCTGCTGATCGGCGTGCCGGCCGCCTATGCACTCACGCGCTGGCAGTTCCGGTGGCGGCGCCAAGTGGCCCTGTGGATCCTAGTGACGCGCATGGCGCCGCCCATCGCCTTCACCATCCCGTTCTTCCTTGCCTACCGCTGGCTCGGCTTGCAGGACACCATCGTGGGCCTGGCCATCGTCTATCTCACCTTCAACCTGGCGATCGTGATCTGGCTGATGCAGACCTTCTTCGAAGCGGTGCCCACCGCGCTCGAAGAGGCGGCCTACATCGATGGCTGCGGCGTCTGGCAGGCCTTCTGGCGCATCACGCTGCCGCTGGCGGCCCCCGGGCTGGCGGCCACCGCCGTGCTGTGCTTCATCTTCTCGTGAACGACTTCTTCTACGCACTGATCCTCACGCGCACGAATGCCGTCACCGCCCCGGTGGCCATCGTCAACTTCCTGCAGTACGAAGGCTGGGAGTGGACCAAGATCGCCGCGAGCGGCACGCTGGTGATGTTCCCGGTGGTGATCTTCACGGTGCTCGTGCGCACCTACCTCGTGCGCGGGCTCACGGCCGGCGGCGTCAAGGACTGACATGGCCGAACTGTCCCTTCACCAGATCGTCAAGCACTACGGCGGCACACCCGTGATCCACGGGGTGGACATCGACATCCGCGACGGCGAGTTCGTCGCGCTCGTCGGGCCCTCGGGCTGCGGCAAGTCCACGCTGCTGCGCGCCATCGCGGGGCTCGAAACCATCACCAGCGGCGAGATCCGGCTGGGTGGGCGCGTGATCAACGACGTGGCGCCCAAGGACCGCAACATCGCCATGGTGTTCCAGAACTACGCGCTCTACCCCCACATGACGGTGGCGCAGAACCTGGGCTTCTCGCTGAAGCTGCAGGGCGAGAGCCAGGCCGCCATCCGGCGCCGGGTGGACGAGGTGGCCGCCATCCTGGGCCTGGAAGCCTTGCTGGACCGCACGCCGCGCCAGCTCTCGGGCGGCCAGCGCCAGCGCGTGGCCATGGGCCGCGCCATCGTGCGCCAGCCCCATGCCTTCCTGTTCGACGAGCCGCTGTCCAACCTCGATGCCAAGCTGCGCGTGCAGGTGCGCACCGAAATCAAGGCACTGCACCAACGCCTGGGCACCACCACGGTGTACGTCACGCACGACCAGGTGGAGGCCATGACCCTGGCCGACCGCATCGTGGTGCTCAAGGACGGGGTGATCGAGCAGGTGGGTGCGCCCCTCGATCTGTACGACCGGCCGGCCAATGCGTTCGTGGCGGGGTTAATCGGCTCGCCGGCCATGAACTTCATTCCGGGCCGTCTGCACCTGGATGGCGAGGCCAGCGTGGTGACCGACGACGGCTTGCGCCTGCCCCTGGCCCGCCCGCCCCGCGGGCGCCATGGCGACAACGTGCTGTACGGGGCCCGGCCCGAGCACTTCGCGCTGGACACCAGCGGCGCGGGCCTGCCGGCCCAGGTCGTCGTGGTGGAGCCCACGGGCTCGGAAACCCAGGTCGCGCTGCGGCTCGATGGCCGGCACGACATCCTGGCGGCGTTCCGCGACCGCACCGACGTGCGGCCGGGCGACGCGCTTCAGTTGCGGCCTGTGGCGGCGCAGGCGCACCTGTTCGATGCGGCCAGTGGTCAGCGGCTGAATTGACACCACCCTGTGTTGGGCCCACCCGAAGGGCCCAGGGCGGCACAGCGCATCACAGCCGATGGGACCGATCCCCTTGCGAAAAGCCGACGGGCTCCCACGGTTCGCCCGCGCCCAGCGCCAGCACCTTGAACAACTCGCCCATCTCGTGCTCCATGACCAGC
The DNA here is from genome assembly GCF_028473645.1 of Acidovorax sp. GBBC 1281. Lineage (NCBI taxonomy): Bacteria > Pseudomonadati > Pseudomonadota > Betaproteobacteria > Burkholderiales > Comamonadaceae > Acidovorax > Acidovorax sp. GBBC 1281. Next base: position 734,361 of record NZ_CP097269.1, on the reverse strand, counting down.
TTGGCGGCTGTCGCGCGTTTGAGCGGGGGCAACTCCACCATGCGCTGGGCCAACCCGCAGTTGATGAGGAAGTGCGCCTGCGTGGTGTAGCCCAGCACCTGCAGGCCCGCGTCCTGCGCGGCCAGCGCCATGGCCGTGAAGTTGACGTGCGCGGTGATGTCCTTGCGGCCCACCGCCACCAGCGGATCGCTGTCGGCCAGGTGTCCCTGGTGGCACATCACCGTGCCCATGTGGCGCTGGGGGTGGTAGTACTCCGCCTCGCCGAAGCCGTAGTCCAGCAGGAAGGCCGCGCCGCGCTCCAGCCGGTCGGCCAGGGTGCGGATGAAGCCCTCGCCCTGCGGGTGGATCTCGGTCAGGTAGTCGTGCGGGCCTTCCACCTCCACGGGCGGGCGCAGATCGGTGGGCCGGTCGGCCCAGGCGAAGGCATCGCCCTGCAGCACCACGCCGCGTTCATGCCACACGCCGGCCGCCTGCCCGCCGTGGCGGGCCAGCAGCTTCACCGGCATGGCGTCCAGCACCTCGTTGCCCACCACCACGCCCGCGAAGCGGTCGGGCAGCGCGTCCACCCACCGCACCTTTTGCGCATGCGGGGACAGCAGCACCTGCTGGCGCGCACGCAGGCTGCCGGACAGATCGACGATGGTGTAGCGCTGCACCCGCTCGCCCAGGGCATCGAGCAGCTGCAGCGCCAGGGCACCGGAGCCCGCGCCGAACTCCCACAGTTCGTGCGTTCCGGTCTGCGCCAGGGCCTCGCCCACCTGCACGGCCAGGGTCTGGCCGAACAGGGGGCTCAGCTCGGGCGCGGTCACGAAGTCGCTGCCCGATCCGGGCAGCAGGCCGAACTTGGTGGAGTCGTTGGCGTAGTAGCCCAGGCCGGGCGTGTACAGGGCCATGGCCATGAAGCGGTCGAAGCCGATCCAGCCGCCGGCCTGCGCAATGGCCTGGCCGATGTGGGCCGCCAGGGCGGTCGTTAAACTTGGGGGTTCTGTCGTCGTCACGGTCCCGATTGTCCCCGATGCCCTCCCCCTCCCGTCCTCGCACCGTGCTGGTGACCGGCGCCGCCAAGCGCCTGGGCCGCGACATCGCGCTCGCGCTGGCGGCCGGCGGCTGGCAGGTGGCCGTCCACTATCGGCATTCCGAGCAGGATGCTATCGAAACCGTAGCGGTATGCCGGCGATTTTCATGCGCCAGCGCCCATTTCGATGCCGATTTCCAGGACGAGGCCGCCGTGCGCGGCCTGCTGCCCCGCGTGGTGCAGCATTTCGGCGCGGTGGATGCGGTGGTCAACAGTGCCTCGCTTTTCGAGCACGACGATGCCGCCAGCTTCGGCTTTTCCACGCTGGAGCAGCACTTGCGCAGCAACACCGCGGCGCCCGTGCTGCTGGCCCAGGGCCTGCATGCGCATCTGGAACAGCGGGCCGCAGCCGCTGCGGGCGATGGGGGTGACCAGGGCGAAATCCACGGCGCCGTGGTCAACCTGCTCGACCAGAAGCTCTGGAACCAGAACCCCGACTTCCTGAGTTACACCCTCTCCAAGGCAGCGCTGGAGGCGGCCGGCACCATGCTGTCGCTGGCCCTCGCGCCCCGGGTGCGGGTGGTGGGGGTGGCGCCAGGCCTCACCCTCACCAGCCACCTGCTGGAAGGCGAGAAATTCCGCCAGCTGCACGCGTTGAGCCCGCTGGGCCGGTCTTCCACGCCCGCCGACGTGGCCGCCACCGTGAAGTTCGCGCTGGAAAACCGCTCCATCACCGGCACCACGCTGCTGGTGGATGGCGGCCAGCACCTGATGCGGTTCGAGCGCGACTTTTCGATGATGTGAGCGCAAGCCGGCTCCGCCCTCCCCCTTTCCTTCCCATACCCCATGTACAACGCCGCAGGCACCCAGATCCTCACGCTCACCGGTTTGCGCTTCGACGCCAACCTGGGCATCCTCGCGCACGAGATGACCACGCCGCAGCCCATCCAGGTCGATGCCGAGCTGCACCTGGGCACGCAACCCCTGCACCCCGACGACGACATCCTGCACGTGCTGGACTACCGCAAGGTGCGCCAGATCATCATCGACGAGTGCACGGCCGAGCACGTGAACCTGCTGGAGACGCTGATCGGCAAGCTCAGCGCCCGGCTCATGCTGCTGCCCGGCGTGCTGGGCGTGCGCGTGAAGATCGCCAAATTGGAAATTTTTGACGACTGCGAAGTGGCCATCCGCAGCGAGACAGGACAGTGGTGAACCCCATGAATGCCATCCTCAACGACCCCACGCCCGGCTGGACCGCCGACGCCCCCGAGCCCCTCGGCACGCCCGATGCGGCAGCAAGCGCCGAGGCCGCTGCGGCGCCGGCCCGCCTGAAGATCGAGCGCGAAACCCACAAGCTGGAAAAACGCCTGTGCCGCGAGGTGGGCAAGGCCATCGTGGACTACCAGATGATCGAGGAGGGCGACAAGGTCATGGTGTGCATGTCCGGCGGCAAGGACAGCTACGTCCTGCTGGACATCCTGCTCAAGCTCAAGGCGCGCGCGCCCATCCACTTCGACCTGGTGGCGGTGAACCTCGACCAGAAGCAGCCCGATTTTCCAGAACACGTGCTGCCCGAGTACCTGGCCTCGCAGGGCGTGCCGTTCCACATCGAGAACGAAGACACCTACAGCATCGTCAAGCGCCTCATTCCCGAAGGCAAGACCACCTGCAGCCTGTGCAGCCGGCTGCGCCGGGGCATCCTGTACCGCGTGGCCGACGAACTGGGCTGCACCAAGATCGCCCTGGGCCACCACCGCGACGACATTTTGCAGACGCTGCTGCTCAACATGTTCTTCGGCGGCAAGCTCAAGTCGATGCCCCCTAAGCTGGTGAGCGACGACGGCAAACACGTGGTGATCCGCCCACTGGCCTACGTGGCCGAGAAGGACACCGCGCGCTGGGCCGCGCACCGCAACTTTCCCATCATTCCCTGCAACCTGTGCGGCAGCCAGGAGAACCTGCAGCGCAAGCAGATGGGCGAGATGCTGCGCGAATGGGACAGAAAATTCCCCGGCCGTGTGGAAAACATGTTCAACGCGCTGCAGAACGTCGTGCCGTCGCACCTGCTCGATGGAACACTGCACGACTTCAAAGGTCTGAAAGCGACGGGCATCGCCAGCGAAGACGGAGACAAGGCGTTCGACCGCGAGGATTTCCCTGCCGCCCCCGGATTGCCGGGCGTGCAGGTGGTCCAGCTGTCCTGAACACCCCATCGATCATCGCCAGCGCTGACCGCACCATGACGGCCCCTTTCCGGAGACACCCATGAAGACCCTGCGCTGCGCTTTCTCCATCACCCTGGCCACGGCCGCCCTGATGCTCGGCGGCTGCGCCGTCACCCGCACCGTGGACAGCGCGGTGCACAGCTACTCGACGCTGGCGGCCCTGCCCTCGCCACCCACCTACCGACTGGAGCGCCTGCCCTCGCAGCAGGCCCACGCCGCATCGTTCGCCCCCATCGAAGCCATGGCCCAGCAGTCGCTGGCGCGCGTGGGGCTGCAACGCGACGACGCCAACGCCCAGCTCGTGCTGCAGGTCGGCGCGCAGGCGAGCTATGCCACGCCGGCCTACTGGCCCTACTACGGCGACCCGTTCTACCCCCGCTGGGGCCTGGGCCTCGGCTACGGGGGCCACGGCGGCCGCTGGGGCTGGGGCATGGGCGGCAGCTGGATGATGGACCGCCCCCCCACGCTCTACCGCCGCGAGGCCAGCCTGGTGCTGCGCGACGCCGCCACGCAGCAGATCGTGTACGAGACCTCCGCCGTGCACGAGGACGTCTGGACCAGCGACCCGGCCATCTTCGGCATCCTGTTCGACGCCGCCCTGACCGGTTTCCCGCAGCCCCCCGCGGGCCCGCGCCAGGTGCGCACCACCCTGGCGCCGCCTGCCCCCTGATCGACGAACTCGACGCCATGCACGCCACCCGCATCATCGCCATCCGCCACGGAGAAACCGCCTGGAACGTGGACACGCGCATCCAGGGCCATCTGGACATTCCGCTCAACCACACCGGCCTGTGGCAGGCGCGCCGCGTGGGCGAGGCCCTGGCCGGAGAGCCCGTGGCCGCCATCTATGCCAGCGACCTGCAGCGCGCCCATGCCACCGCGCAGGCGGTGGCCGACACCACGGGCGCACCGCTGATCGCCGAGCCCGGCTTGCGCGAGCGCAGCTTCGGCCAGCTCCAGGGCCGCACCTTCGCCGAGATCGAGACCGAAATGCCCGAGGAGGCCCGCCGCTGGCGCCAGCGCGATCCGCACTTCGTGCCCGACGGGGGCGAGTCGCTGATCGTGTTCCGCGAGCGCATCCTTGGCACTACCCACCAGCTGGCGCAGCGCCACCCCGGCGAACTCGTGGTGCTGGTCGCCCACGGCGGCGTGATGGACGTGCTGTACCGCGCCGCCACCGGCCAGGAACTGCAGGCCCCACGCACCTGGCAACTCACCAACGCGGCCATCAACCGCCTGCTCTGGACCGGCGACGGCCTCACCCTGGTCGGCTGGGCCGACACACAGCACCTGGACGACGCCACGCGCGATGAAGCCCATTCCTGAATCCCTGCGCGCCAGCATCGGCCTGCGCGTCGACCTGATCGACACCCCTGCACTCGTCGTCGATCTCGACGCCATGGAACGCAACATCCAGCGCATGGCCGACTTCGCGCGCAAGCACCAGGTGCGCTGGCGACCCCATGCCAAGATGCACAAGAGCGCCGAGCTCGCCCTGCTGTTGCAGCAGGCCGGTGCCACGGGCGCCTGCGTGCAGAAGGTGAGCGAGGCCGAGGCGCTGGCCGCCGCCGGCGTGAACGACCTGTACATCAGCAACCAGGTCATCGCCGCCGCCAAGCTGCTGCGCGTGGCGCGCCTGGCGCACCAACTTGGGCTGCGCGGCGGGCGCCTGGCCCTGGCGGTGGACAGCGAGGAAGGCATCGAGCGCCTGGCCGAGGCCATGGCCGTCACCGCCAGCGATGCAGGCATCGATGTGTTCGTGGAAATCGACGTGGGCCAGCGGCGCTGCGGCGTACCGCCCGGCGAACCGGCCGTGGCCCTGGCGCTGGCCGTGGCGCGCCATGCCCGGCTGCGTTTCGCGGGCCTGCATGCCTACCATGGCCGCGCGCAGCACCTGCGCGGTGCCCAGGCCCGGCGGGAGGCCATCGCCGCCGTGGTGGAGGCCGCTCGCCACACGCGCGACCTCATTACCGCCGCCGGCCTTGCTGTGCCGCTGGTGACCGGCGCGGGCACCGGCACGCTGGTGCACGAGGCCGCCAGTGGCGTCTACGGCGAACTGCAGGCGGGCTCGTTCCTGTTCATGGACGCGGACTACGCCGGCAACGAACGCGAGCCGGCCCAGCCGGCCTTCGAGCATGCGCTGTTCGTCAAGACCCAGGTCATCTCCAGCCAGGAAACGCACGCGGTGTGCGATGCCGGCCACAAGAGCCACGCCATCGACTCCGGCCTGCCGATCGTGGCGATGCTGCCGCCCGAGCGGGCGCTGCGCTATGCCAACGGCGGCGACGAGCACGGCATTCTCTACGCCGACGGCAACAAGGCCCGGCTGCCCTCGCTGGGCCGCATGCTGTGGCTCATTCCCGGCCATTGTGACCCGACGGTGAACCTGTACGACTTCTTGATCGGTGTGCGCGGCGGACTGGCGCACGGCGTGGTGGAGCGGATCATCCGGGTGGATGCCCGGGGGGCGTTGACCTGACCTGAAGCACCGGCGGACGCCTGTGCGGCGGTCCGCAAAAAGAAAGAAAAAGGCCGGGTTGCCCCGGCCTCGTCGGCCATCGCCACCGAAGCGCTTACTGCGCCCGGGTGGCCATGGCGGCAGGCAGGCGGCTGCCTGCCCATCCGCGGTCAGGGACGCGACGGATAGATGCCGTTCACGGCAATGATGAAGTTCAGCGTGATGCCGGGCTGCAGCGTGCTGACCGTGACGGGCACGTTCATCTGCACGGGCGTAGGCGTGACGCTGCCGGCCGCTTGCGTAGTGATGGCAGGCAGGGTCAAGGGTGCATCGAAAGGCTTGAGCGTCGTGGTGGAGGACTTGGAGCTGTACACCTTGGCGGTGTTGTTGCCCGCCGTCGCCTTCCCGGCGATCAAAGTCGGCCCAGGAACGTTGTTATCGCCCGTGGTGTCGTCGGCTGGAATGGACACCGAGGCCGTTCCGCCCGCAGCCACCGTCACCCCATGGGTGTGGGCCGGCAGGTTGGCGAGCGACAGGATCGCAGCGCCAATGGCGTTGGTGGACGCGGTAGCGGCACCGCTCGTACCACCGATGGTCACCATGTTCTGGGAACCGAGCGGAACCCGGTTGCGCAGATCGGGCAAGCCGAAGGTGTTGACGCCATCGCCGCCATAACGGGTGCCCAGCAGCGAGTAGAGCGCCTGGTTCTGATTGATTGACAGCAGTGTGCCGTCGCACAGGGCCCAGCCCTGCGGAACCCATGGCACGGCCCAAAGAATGATCTGGCCCAGAATCGGATCCATGTGAGTTTCCCTCTCCCAAAAAAGGTTTGTCGATCAATATCCGCACCTGGCAGCGATGCTTTTTGACGATCTCGCAGCGAAGGCGGATAGAGGGAGTAAACACCAGAAATCGCAGGGCGACAAGCGAGAATTCACGGGGCGTCGAGAATGCAACGCGCGCCGATCCCCCGCGCGTATCTGGCTGCTGCGATGAAGCCGCAGGAGCGTTTTAACAAGGGGCTCGGGAGCGATGGGTCAAGCCGCCGACGGTGGCCCGCCGAACAGGTCGGCAGGGTTGCGGGATGGCGCCACGCCCAGGTGGCGATAGGCCGCCAGGGTGGCCACGCGCCCGCGCGGCGTGCGCTGCAGGTAGCCCTGCTGGATCAGGTAGGGCTCGATCACGTCCTCGATGGTGCCGGACTCCTCGCCGATGCTCGCGGCGATGTTGTCCAGCCCCACGGGACCGCCGTCGAAGCGGTGGATCACGGCCTCGAGCAGCTTGCGGTCCATCACGTCGAAGCCCTGGGGGTCCACGTCGAGCATGGTGAGCGCGCGCTGGGCGATATCGAGCGTGATCTGGCCCGTGCCCTTCACGTCGGCGTAGTCGCGCACCCGGCGCAGCAGGCGGTTGGCGATGCGCGGCGTGCCGCGCGATCGGCGCGCGATCTCGAAGCCCCCGTCCGGCTGGATCGGCGTGTTGAGCAGCCCGGCGCTGCGCATGACGATGCGCGAGAGTTCCTCGGGGGTGTAGAACTCCAGCCGCGCGACAATGCCGAAGCGGTCGCGCAGCGGGTTGGTGAGCATGCCGGCGCGGGTGGTCGCCCCCACCAGGGTGAAGGGCTGCAGGTCCAGCTTGATGCTGCGCGCCGCGGGCCCCTCGCCGATCATGATGTCGATCTGGTAGTCCTCCAGCGCGGGGTAGAGGATTTCCTCCACCACGGGCGAGAGCCGGTGGATCTCGTCGATGAACAGGACGTCGTTGCGCTCCAGGTTGGTCAGCAGCGCGGCCAGGTCCTTGGGCTTTTCCAGCACGGGCCCGGAGGTCTGGCGCAGGTTCACGCCCAGCTCGGCAGCAATGATGTGGCTGAGCGTGGTCTTGCCCAGGCCCGGGGGCCCGAACAGCAGCACGTGGTCCAGCGCCTCGCCGCGCTTGCGCGCCGCGCCGATGAAGATCTCCAGCTGCTCGCGCGCCTTGGCCTGACCGACGTACTCCTGCAGCAGCTTGGGGCGCAGCGCCCGCTCCAGCGCTTCCTCCTGCGGGGAGGCCGGCGCGGCGGAGATCACGCGTTTGGCGGGTGCGGGGGCGAAGTCGTCGGTCTGGATACTCATGCGTTGCGGATCAATTGGAAGTCCAGGCGTAGTACACGGGGCCTTCGTACTGGTACACCGGATAGGTGGCCTGCACGAAGTCGCGCTCTCCCTGGCTGATGGTGTAGAAGTGCGTGCCGTTGCTCTTGTTGAAGAAACGGTACATCGCGGTCGAGCCGTTGCCGGCGCCGGTCTGGGCATACCAGATCGGGCCCTCGTACTCGAACGACGGGTAGGTGGCGCGCACGAAGTCGCGTTCGCCCGCATCGATGGTGTAGAAGTGCGCGCCGTTGCTCTTGTTGAAGAATCGGTACACGGCGCTCTGGCCGGCGGTGGCGCCGCCGTAGGCGTAGAAGGCCACGCCTTCGTAGGCGAAGGCCGGGTAGGTGTTGATCACGAAGTCGCGCTCACCCGCGCTCGCCGTGAAGAAGTGCGCGCCCGTGCTGCTGTTGAAGAAGCGGTACACGGCGGTGCGGCCGCTGGCGCTGGTGGCCGGCGACAGCCAGTTCTTGATGGACGCGTTGTACGCCACGTCGAAGCGGCCGTAGTAGTCCGACGAGGCCTTGTTGGTGCACACGGCGCTGCCGCCGTAGAGCGTGCCGATCAGCGCGCCGCCGGAGAAGATGCCCGAGCCGCTGCTGCCGCCCTCGGTCGTGCCTTGGCTCCACGTCACCCGGTAGAAGTTGCCGCTGGTGCCGCTGCACGTGAAGTTGGTGTCGCTGATGGACGAGCACGCGGTGAGGGATGCCAGGTTGCCGAAGCTGATCTTCTGCAGGTCGCCCTTCGGGTGGTGGATGCCGACGACGGCGCCGCCCAGCCCCTGGGGATTGGCGTTCCATGCGGCGAACACGGCGCCGGCGGGCGGGGCCTCGTTTAGGCGCAGGAACGACGTATCGCTGCTGTCCGTCGCGTACAGCAGTGTGGCGCCGCCGGTGCGCGCCGTGGTGGCGGACGACAGCGTGCGGCTGTTGCAGCTGGGGGAGCGGTAGAACCAGTCGGTGCGCAGGGTGGACGCCACTGTCTGCGTGGAAATGCAGTGGTTGGCCGAGATGAAGTAGGGCGTGCCGGTGCCGTCGCGGTCGTTCAGCAGCGTGCCCGAGCACACGTACGTCTTGCCGTCGGGGTACACGAACAGCATCCGCGCCACGGCGTTGCGCTGGGCGGCGTAATCGTCATAGCAGGTCGAATCGAGGTTGCAGGCGTCGGATTCGTTGATCTTGGTCTGCTGCTCCAGCTCTTCGGCCGTGGGCAGCGACAGGTTGTCGTAGATGTGCGACAGGCGCGGCACCGACAGGTCGATCGCGCTCGCGGGCGTGCCGGATGGCAACTCGATCTCCAGCGTGGCCTCGTCGCCGCCCGTGTCGGGCGTCCACCAGGTGCGGCCGGCGTCGGAGGTATCGCCCGCCGCCTGATTGCGCTCGATGATCTGCAGCACTTCCTGGCCGGCGATCTCGAACACCGCCGAGGGCCGGGCCTGGCTGTACACGCGCAGCACGGCGCTGCCGGGCAGCTGGCGCACCAGCACGCCCAGGCGCAGCCCGTGCGCGCCGTCGGCCGAGAAACTGAGCGCGGCGACCTGGCCGCCGCTGGCGGTGGGTGTCCACTGCAGCTGCTGCGAGGTGGCGCTGGCCGTGGCCGTCTGGGCAATGCTGCGGGGGCTACCGACCTGGCGCGGGCCGAAGCCGCTGACCGCCCCTTCCTTGGACTGGTCCAACGGCCCGAGGGCGATGCGGGCGGGTGCGATGGCCGCGCCGACCGCGCGGTCCTTGACCCGCGCCACGTCCTGCACGGCGGAAGCCGGCTGCTCGCGCGACTCCACGCTGTAGACCAGTGCCCTGGCCTGCGGCGCGGCCGCGGACTGCACCGCCTCGCCGCCGTTGCCGCCACCGCAGGCAGCCAGCACCGAGGCCACCGCCAGAACCGCCAAAGATCGAATTCGCCTCATTACCAGCTGCATGGAACAACTCCTGTCATCGGTTCGGGGCGGTCCCATGCCGCCCCGGATTGCAAAATGTGCCACAGCCCCGTGGCTGCCGGCAGGTGATTTCATCGCCGCGTTGCGGCATCGCGTCATGGCCCCGTTGCGCTCCCCGGCCCACTACCGCGCGGCCAGCCGCTCTCGCCAGAACGGTGCGGGGCCATCGCCGGAGTGGCCCGCCGGCCCGTGCGATGCCCCGAATCCGCGGGCGGGATGCCGCCAGGCCACCGGCACGCTCACCGGGGGCGACAGCCACTGCTTGAGCGCCTTCTGGTAGGCCAGATCGAAGCGGCCGTACACCCGCACGTCGTCGACCGAGCATTGGGCGCTGGAGGCGAACCCGTACAGCGTCCCGATCACGCGGCCGCCATGGAAGATGGCCGATCCGCTGCTGCCGTCCTCCACCGTGCCGCGGTCGAACCCGACGTCGTAGTAGCCGGCCGAGGCGTCCGTGGAGGAGTCGCACAGCATGGAGCCGTCCGTGTCGTTGGTGCAGGCCAGCGTGCCCATGATGCTGCCGGTGCTGATCTTCTGCAGGTCGCCCCGGGGATGGTGGATGCCGACCACGGCCGTCGATTCGGCTTGCGGGCTGGCGTCCCAGGCGGCGAACACGGCACCCGGGGGCGGCGCCTCGTTCAGCCGCAGCAGGGCGGTGTCGGTATCGGCGCTGGCATACAGCAGCGTAGCGCCGCCCGTGCGCGCGGTGGAGCGGGACGACAGCGTGGCGCTGTTGCAGGCCGCGGAGTGGAAGAACCAGTCCGTCTGCAAGGTGGACGCCACGGTCTGCGAGGCAATGCAATGGTTGGCGCTCAGAAAATACGGCGTGCGCGTGGCGTCGCGGTCGTTGATCAGGGTGCCGGTGCACACATAGGCCTTGCCCTTGTCCACGAACAGCATCCGCGCCACGGCGTCGCGCTGGGCAGCGTATTCGTCGAAGCAGCTGGCATCCAGGTTGCAGGCGATGGCATCACCGACTGCCTTGGTTGTCTGGGCGCCTTCCTGCGGCAGGGACAGGTTTTCGAAAAGATGCGCCAGCGCCGGCACGGCCACCTCCAGCGCGGAGGCCGGCACGCCAGCGGGCAGCTCGATCTCCAGCGTGGCCTCGTTCGCGCCGGAGTTCGGGGTCCACCACGTGCGTGCGTTGTCCGATGCGTCGCCCGCCGCGATATTGCGCTCGATGGTCTGGCGAATGGCCTGGCCGGTGGTTTCGTACACGGCAGCAGGCCGGTCCTGGCGATAGACCCGCACCACGGCCTCGTCGGGAATCTGCCTCACCCGCACCCCCAGGCGCAGGCCCTGCGCGTCTTCGGAGGTAAAGCTCACGGCCGATTTCATGCCGCCGTTGGCCAATGGGACCCATTGCAGCAGCCGCTGCAGGTTGTCCGCCGTGGCCGTGGCTTCGACGGTGCGGGCCTCGCCCACCCAGCGGGCGCCGTCGCGCCGGAGTTGCGACGACTTTGGGCGCACGAAGGCGGGCAGGGCCACGCGGGCCGCCTCCACCTGCGGGCCGGCTGCCCGCTGCTTGGTGCTGGAAACCCCTGCATCGGTGTCGGCCGGCTGCACCGCCGATCCGACCTGAAGCACCTCGGACTGCGTCGCGCCGCCCGCCAGAACGGTTTCACTTCCGCCGCCGCACCCGGCCACCAGCGAAACCACCACGGCCAGCGCAGCAGTGCGCGCCATCCATTTCCCTTTTGATTTACCTCGTGCCATCTTCCGTCGACTCCCTGTTGATTGACCCACCGGGACCCGCGCCGCGCCGCCTGCCGGCGCGTCCACAGTGCCCCCCGTTTCGCTTCACTTCCCTGCTGACTCGTTGTTTTGATTTATTTGGCCAGCGCCTTGAGCGCCAGCTTGATCCCGTCGCTCACCCCCACGTCCTGGGGCAGCGCCTTCAGCGCGGCGGCGGCTTCCTTGTCGTTGTAGCCCAGCGCCAGCAGGGCCTGCAGGATGTCGGCCTGCGCGTCGCTCGTGGCGTGCGCATGGGCGCCGATGTCGGCCCCCAGCTTGCCCTTGAGCTCCAGCAGCAGGCGCTCGGCGGTCTTCTTGCCGATGCCGGGCACCTTCACCAGGCGCCCCGCCTCCTGCAGGGACACGGCCTGCGCCAGGTCGGACACGCCCATGCCGCTCAGGATGGACAGCGCGGTGCGCGGGCCCACCCCGGAGATCTTGATGAGTTCGCGGAACGCCTGGCGCTCCGGCGCCGTGGCAAAGCCGTAGAGCAGTTGCGCGTCCTCGCGCACAATGAACTGGGTGAGCAGGGCCACGCGCTCCCCCACGGGCGGCAGGTTGTAGAAGGTGCTCATGGGCACCTGCACCTCGTAGCCGACGCCGTGGCAGTCCAGCAGCACTTCTGGCGGGTTCTTTTCCAGCAGCGTGCCGGTGAGTTTGCCTATCATTGATGTCCTTCGCCGCACCGTTGCGGCCATCCAACCGGAATTATCCGCGTGATCCTGCGACACACCTTCACCCCCCACAACAACAACCGGCTGTCGCACCTGTGCGGCCCGGCCGATGCGAACCTGCGCACCATCGAGACGGCGCTGTCGGTCAGCATCGCGCACCGGCACGAGCAGTTCAAGGTGGATGGGCCGAAGGCCAAGGCCACCCAGGCGATGGAGCTGCTCCAGGCGCTGTACGAAATGGCCGAGCGGCCCATCGCCGAAGAGCACCTGCAGCTCATGCTGGCCGGCGACAGCGCCATGCTGGAGGCGCCCGGTGACGGCGCGGTGACGCTCAACACCCGCCGCGCCGACCTGCGCGCGCGCACCCCCACGCAGATCAACTACCTGGACAACATCGCCAGCCACGACATCACCTTCGGCATCGGTCCGGCCGGCACCGGCAAGACCTACCTGGCCGTCGCCTGCGCGGTGGACGCCCTGGAGCGCAACGCGGTGCAGCGCATCGTGCTGACGCGCCCGGCGGTCGAGGCCGGCGAGCGCCTGGGCTTCCTGCCCGGCGACCTCACGCAGAAGGTGGATCCGTACCTGCGCCCGCTGTACGACGCGCTCTACGACCTCATGGGCTACGAGAAGGTGCAGAAGGCCTTCGAGCGCAACGCGCTGGAGATCGCGCCGCTGGCCTTCATGCGCGGGCGCACGCTGAACAACGCCTTCATCATCCTGGACGAGGCCCAGAACACCACGCCCGAGCAGATGAAGATGTTCCTCACCCGCATCGGCTTCGGCGCCCGCGCGGTGGTGACGGGCGACGTGAGCCAGATCGACCTGCCCAAGGGCGCGATGAGCGGCCTGATCGACGCCGAGCGGGTGCTCAAGCGCGTCAAGGGCATCGCGATCACCCGGTTCACCACCGCCGACGTGGTGCGCCACCCGCTCATCGCCCGCATCGTGGACGCCTACGATGCCCAGCGCACGGCGGGCAGCCGCGCAGGAAACTCCTGAATTAATAGCAAAATGCCCTAGTGGAACATGCGCCAGAGGCCCAAATGACCCTGAACCATCTGACCCTGTCGCTGCAGTTCGCGCGCTTTCCCGGGGTGCAGGAACACCGCGCCGCCCTGCCCCGCCATGCCGCGGCGCGCTTCATCCGCCACGCGCTGTCCAGCGACGCCGAGATCACCGTGCGCATCGTCGATGCCGAAGAAGGCCAGGCCCTCAACCGCGAGTACCGCCGCAAGGACTACGCCACCAACGTGCTCACCTTCGACTACGCGCAGGAGCCCCTGGTGATGGCCGACCTCGTGCTGTGCGCGCCCGTGGTGGCGCGCGAGGCGCGCGAGCAGAACCGCGACCTGCGCGCGCACTACGCCCACCTGCTGGTGCACGGCACGCTGCACGCCCAGGGCTGGGACCATGAAACCAGCGCCGAGGACGCCGACGAGATGGAGGCCTACGAGACGGCCATCCTGCAGGAACTGGGCTTCGACGACCCGTACGCGGGCTGAGCCGACCACGGCGCGGGCTGCGCCTTCCCCACCGCTGAAAGGCCGGATGGGGTCTCCAAACAGCCCCATGCCGGGGTATTGATTGCCTGTTTAGCTATTATTTCGATAGCAAACCATCCGCCGGCGCCATGCGCAGCGGAATGGTGACCGGCCCGTCGTTGACCAGGTGCACCTGCATGTCGGCCGCGAAGCGCCCGGTCTCCACCACCGGGTGCAGCGCCCGCGCCCGGGCCACGAACAGGTCGTACAGCCGCCGTCCCTCGTCCGGCGGCGCCGCCTGGGTGAAGCTCGGGCGGTTGCCGCCGGAGGTGTCGGCGGCCAGCGTGAACTGGCTCACGACGAGCAGGCCGCCGCCCACGTCCTGCACGCTGCGGTTCATCTTGCCGGCCTCGTCGGTAAACACGCGCAGCTTGAGCAGCTTGGCCAGCAGCCGGTAGGCCTCGGCATCGGTGTCGCCGCGCTCGGCGCACAGCAGCACCAGCAGGCCCGGGCCGATGCGGCCCACCACCTCGCCATCCACTTCCACGCGCGCTTCGCGCACGCGCTGCAACACGCTCATCATGGTGGGGAATCCTTCGGTTCTTCCAGAAATGCCTCCACCCCGACGGGCAGCAGCTCGATGGTCACGCGCAGCCCGGGCACGGCGCGCATCAGGGCGGTCTCCACGGCGCCGCGCAGCTGGGCGGCGCGCCCCAGGCTCCACTCGGCGGGCACGTGCATGTGCAGGCCGGCAAAGCGGCGCTGCCCGGCCTGGCGCGTGATGAGGTGGTCGAAGCGCACCTGCGGCGCACCCTGCGAGAAACCGTGCAGCGCCGCGTCGATGGCCGCCTGCGCCTCGGGCTCCACGGCCGCGTCCATCAGGCCTTGCGAGGCGCGCCACACCATGTGCGCCCCTTCCCGCAGGATGTTCAGCGCCACGGCCATGGCCACCACCGGGTCCAGCCAGAGCCAGCCGGTCGCGCCCGCCGCGCCGATGCCGACGACCACGCCCGCCGAGGTCCAGACATCGGTGACGAGGTGGCGCGCATCGCCCTCCAGCGCCACCGACCGGTGCACGCGCGCGGAGCGGAACATCAGCCAGGCCAGCCCGCCGTTGAGCGCCGAGCTGACCACCGACAGCGCCAGGCCCCAGCCGACCTGCTCCAGCGGCTGCGGCGAGGACAGCCGGTGCGCCGCCGCCCAGAAGATGGCGGCGGAGGCCCCCACGATCAGGATGCCCTCGAACCCGGAAGAAAAATACTCGGCCTTGTGGTGCCCGTAGGGGTGGTCGTCGTCCGCCGGGCGCTGCGCCACGGTCACCATGGCCAGCGCGAACACCGCGCCCGCCAGGTTGACGAACGACTCCAGCGCATCGGACAGCAGCCCCACCGAGCCGGTGAGGTGCCAGGCCAGCGTCTTGAGCACGATGGTGACCAGCGCCACGGCCACCGAGCCCCACAGCAGCGTGCGGGGCGCGGGCGCGGCAGGACCGGTGCGGCCCGGGGCGCTCGGATCGGAAGACAGGGGGCGGGAGGGCATGGGCTGGCAAGGAAAGCGCCGGGGCCGCCATTCTGCCCCGAACGGCGCCATTCCGACCCGCCGGCGGCCTGCCACGGCGAGCCCGCCACGCCCGCGAAGCCCCCACTCACTGCGGCCTGGCCGGCACCCGGAAGGGGATGCGAGGGAGAGCGCCCGCGCCCCCTGCGCTCAGGCCGGCAAGCCGTTGAACTTGCGCAGCGTCTTGTCGACCAGGCCCTCGGGCAGATAGCGGCGCAGCGAGCGGACCTGGGTGGACTGCTTGCCGGCCGAATAGCGCAGCTTGGGCCGGGTGGCCGTGGCGGCCTTCACGACGGCGTCGGCGACGATCTGCGGCGCATCGCCCGCCTCCACCCATTGGCGCATGAGCGCTTCGCTGCGGGCGCGATCATCGGCATAGTCCGCGAGGGGGCGGTCGGCGCGCGACAGGTTTTCCTCGAACGCCGTGCGCGTCACGCCGGGCTCCACCAGAACCACGCGGATGCCGAACCGGCGCACTTCGTGGTCGAGGGATTCCGAGTAGCCCTCGATCGCGTGCTTGGTCGATGCGTAGAAGGCGTTGAAGGGCGCCGGAATCAGCCCCAGGATCGAGCTCATGTTGATGATGCGGCCGCTCTTTTGGGCCCGCATGAGCGGCAGCACCGCGTTGACGACGCGGGCGACGCCGAAGACGTTGACGTCGAACAGGCGCTGCGCCTGCCCGATCGAGGATTCCTCGGCCCCGCCCAGCAGGCCCACGCCGGCGTTGTTGACGACCAGATCGATTCGCCCCGCCCGCCTGGCCACCTCGTCCACGAGGCGCTGGACCAACGCCTCGTCGGTCACATCGCAGGCCAGCATCGTGACGCCGGCCGGCGGATCGGCGGGTGCCTTGCGGCTGGTGCCGAAGACCTGGTAGCCCGCCTGCACCAGGGACCGGGCGGTCACGAGCCCGATGCCCGACGACGCCCCCGTCACGACGGCGATACCCCTGTTCGTCTTGCGCATTGTTTTCCTTTCGTCATGGGCCGGATGGCCAACGAAAGGATATTACTATCGAAACAGTATTAAGTCACTACTGAAAAGATATTTTCCAGAGCACATCGAGGCGTCCCTCCGTCAGGCGTACAGCCGCGAGGCGTTCTGCCGGACCGTGTCGGCCCGGACCGGGCCCAACGCCTCCGCCACCGGCTGCCACACCGAATCGTAGGCCGGCATGGCGTCGGCGGCGAACGACGTGTGCGGCCAGTCCGACCCCCACACCAGCCGCCCGGGCGCCAGGTCGGCCACGCGCCGGACCGTCTCCTGCAGCGCGCCGTAGGGCGCCTGAGCGCGCAGCCGGTACCAGCCGGACAGCTTGATCCACGCGCCCTGCGCAGCCAGTGCCGCGAGGGCGCTCCATGCTGCGTCGTCCGCCGGCAACTCGGCATGCAGGCCCGCCAGGTGGTCGAGCACGCAGGCCACGCCGGTGCCGGCGTGCAGCGCCGCGATCTCCGCCAGATGCTCCGGGCCGGCATACCACTGCACGTGCCAGCCGCGCTCGCGCAGGCGCGGCGCCAGGGCGCGGAACGCCTCGGGCCCGTTGCCCACCGGCGAGACGCGGTTGAAGCGCACGCCCCGCACGCCCAGCGCGTGCATGCGGTCCAGCAGCGCGTCGGGCACCGCCGCGTCCATCACGGCCACGCCGCGGTGCCGGCCGGGCCGCGCGGCCAGCGCGCGCAGCATCGCCGCGTTGTCGGTGCCGTACACGCTGGGCTGCACCAGCACCAGATGCCGCACCCCGTGCGCGGCAGCCACCCCCTCGATGCGCTCCAGCGGGTGGTGCGCGGGGCGGTAGTGGCCGGGCTGCGTCGGCGCATCGGCGTCGAACACATGGACGTGCGCGTCCCAGCAGGCACCGGCTCCGTCCCAGGCATCGGGGTGAGGGGCGCGGTCGCCGTCCGTCGGCATCGGTTCAGCCGACCGAGATGTTGCGGTCGCGCACCACCTGGGCCCACTGCCCCTGCTGGGCCCGGATGAAGGCCCCGGCCGAGGCCTGCGATGCATCGGCGAACACATCGCCGCCCAGCGCGCGGATGCGCGCCAGCACCTCGGCATCGCCCAGCGCCTTGCGGATGCCATCGACCAGCCGCGTGCGCGTGGCGGCGGGCAAGCCGGCGGGGGCGAGCACCGGGTTCCATTCCAGCACCTCGTACTTGCGCACGCCCGCTTCGGTCATGGTGGGCACCTCCGGCAGCGAACGGGCCCGCAGCGCGGCCGTCACGGCCAGCGCGCGCAGCTTGCCGGAGCGGATGTGGCCCAGCGCCGAGGCCACGTTGGCGAAAAAGAGCGGCACCTGCCCCGCCATCACATCGTTCATCGCGGGGCCGCCGCCCCGGTAGGGAATGTGCGACAGCCGCACCCCGGCGCGCTCCTCGAACAGCGCTCCCGCCAGGTGCTGCGCCGAGCCGTTGCCGGACGACGCATAGGCCACTTCGCCCGGCTTGGCGCGGGCCAGCGCGATCACGTCCTGCACGCTGCGCGCCTGGAACCCCGCGGAGCACACCAGCACGTTGGGAAAGGTGGCCAGCACGGCCAGCGGCGTGAAGGCCTTGTCGGTGTCGTAGGCCATCTTGGGATAGAGCGCGGGGTTGACCGCGAACGACGAGGCGTCCAGCAGCAGCGTGCTGCCGTCCGGCGTGGCACGCGCCACGTAGGCGCCGGCGATCTGGCCGCTGGCGCCGGGCTTGTTGTCCACCACCACGTTCTGGCCCAGCGCTTCGCCCAGCCGCGGCGCGATGATGCGCGCCATCAGGTCCGCGCCGCCGCCGGCGGGGTAGGAGACCACCAGCGTCACGGGCTTGCCGCCGATGCCTTGCGCGCGGCCGGCCACCCAGGGCGCGGCCAGGGCGGCGCCGGCGGCACCGAGGATCCAGCGGCGGCGGGCACCGCCGGTGGCGGGGGATGCGATGGAAGGCATGCGGGTCTCCAGGTTCGGTCAGGTCAGGTCAGGTCAGGTCAGGTCAGGGTGACGGTGTAGTGAAAGGCGTGGGCATCGCCGCGCGTGACGCGCCATTCGACGCAGCGGCCGGCCAGGTCCATGGCACGGCGGGTGACCACGGCGCAGGGGTGCCCCGCCGCGAGCCCCAGGCTGCGCGCCTGGGGCGCGGACAGCACGCCGAAGCCGATGTCGTCCACCGCCCGCTGCACGTGCACGCCGCAGCGGCTGGCGTAGAAGGGATAGAGCAGCGGCGGCCAGGCGGCGGTGTCGTCCTCCGCCAGCGCGGCGAAGCGGTCCAACGGCAGCCAGATGTGCTCCAGCAGGCAGGGCTCGCCGTCGATCAGTCGCAGGCGGTGCAGGCGCAGCACCGGCTCGCCCGGTGCCAGGCCCAGCGCGCAGGCCGCCTCGGCCGGGGCCGCCATGGCCTGGCGCGACAGGATGCGCGAAGCGGGCTCCTGCCCCGCCGCGCCCTCGCCGAAGCGAAAGAACCGCAGCATCGACGCGCCGGCAATGCCGCTGCGCACGAAGGTGCCCTTGCCGTGGATGCGCTCGATCAGGCCCTGCTCCACCAGCAGCTCCAGCGCGCGCCGCAGCGTGCCCAGCGCCACGCCATGCTCGGCGGCCAGCGCCTGCTCGGCCGGCAGGGCCGTGCCGGGTAGCCATTCGCCCCGGACGACGCGGTGCCGCAGTGCGGCCGCCAGCGCGGCATAGCGGGCGAGGCCGGGGTGTTCCGCCACGGCGGGAGGGGATGCAGGCGACGGCAACTGATCTACTCCTCTAGATGACTTGCAGTCTAAAACAGGGCGCATGTGGCGCGATCGGGACAAACCCGGGGGCGCCGGCCCCGCCACTGCCAGGGCCCCTCAGGGGCCGTCAAAGGCCGTCAGGTGCCATCCACCAGCCGCGCCTTCACGAGCTTGCCCTTGACCCGGCCGGCCGCCAGGCGCCGCAACACGTCCTGGGCGATGCCCCGCTCCACGGCCACGTAGGTGGAAAAATCGTTCACGTTGATCTTGCCCACCTGCTCGCGCGCAAAGCCCATCTCGCCGGTGAGCGCGCCCAGCACGTCGCCCGCGCGGATCTTTTCCTTGCGCCCGCCGATGATCTGGATGGTGGCCATGGGCGGCAGCAGCGGCCCGCCGGGGGCGGCGGTCAGCTCGGACAGCGGGTGCCATTCCGACTCGCGGCCCTGCAGCTGCTCGATCTTGCCCACGCTGCCCATCTCGGGCAGGCTGGCCAAGCTCAAGGCGAGGCCTTCGGCGTCCGCGCGGCCGGTGCGGCCGATGCGGTGTACGTGGATCTCGGGATCGGGGGTCACGTCCACGTTGATCACCGCCTGCAACTGGGCGATGTCCAGGCCGCGCGCGGCCACGTCGGTGGCCACCAGCACCGAGCAGCTGCGGTTGGCGAACTGCACCAGCACCTGGTCGCGCTCGCGCTGCTCCAGCTCGCCATAGAGGGCCAGCGCGTGAAAACCCTGCGCCTGCAGCACGCCCACCAGGTCGCGGCACTGCTGCTTGGTGTTGCAAAAGGCGATGGCCGATTCGGGCCGGAAGTGGTTCAGCAGCTGCGACACGGCGTGCAGGCGCTCGCTTTCCTTCACCTCGTACCAGCGCTGCGCGATCTTGGCCGAACCATGCTGGGCCTGCACCGTGATGCGCTGCGGCTCCTTCATGAACTGGCGCGCCAGGCGCTCGATGCCCTCGGGGTAGGTGGCGGAAAACAGCAGCGTCTGGCGCTCGGCCGGGCACTGGCGCGCGACCTTGGCGATGTCGTCGAAGAAGCCCATGTCCAGCATGCGGTCGGCCTCGTCGAGCACCAGGGTGTTGAGCGCCTGCAGATCGAGCGTGGCGCGCTCCAGGTGGTCCATCACCCGCCCGGGCGTGCCCACCACGATGTGCGCGCCGTGCTCCAGGCTGGCGATCTGCCCGCGCAGCGGCACGCCGCCGCACAGGGTGACCACCTTGATGTTCTCCTGCGCGCGGGCAAGGCGCCGCACCTCGGTGGCCACCTGGTCGGCCAGCTCGCGCGTGGGGCACAGCACCAGGGCCTGCACCGCGAAGCGGCGCGCATTGAGGTTGGCCAGCAGCGCCAGGGCGAAGGCCGCCGTCTTGCCGCTGCCGGTGCTGGCCTGGGCGATCAGGTCCCGGCCCAGCAGGGCCACGGGCAGGCTCGCGGCCTGGATCGGCGTCATGCGGGTGTAGCCCAGCTGCTGCAGGTTGGACAGGGTCGCGGGATGCAGCGCCAGGGAGGAGAACTCGGCGCCAGCGCCGGAAACGGAAGAAGTCATCCCCGGATTATCCCGGGGCCGGGTGGTCAAGGGCTTGCACCCCTCGCCAGGGGCGCCCCGATCGGCTATAAAACTTCGAGATACACGGGTGGGACATGCCAGACACATCAAGCCGAGCGGACGGTCCTTCCCAGGACCCCCACTGCAGCAGTTCCCTGCTGCGGCTGCTGGCCGACTCCGTTCCGGCGCTGCTCGCCTACTTCGAATCGTCCACCCTGCGTTGTGTTTTTGCCAATCAGGGCTACGCCGAATCCACCGGCCACACGGTGGAGGCGATCCTGGGCAAGACGGTGCAGGAAGCCATCGGCGACAGCGCCTGGGCCTCGATCCAGCCCCAGATCCAGCAGGTGCTGCGGGGCGAGCGCGTGCAATACACGCGCAAGCAGCGGGTGCGGGGCGGGCCGTCCCGCATGATCGAGGTCAACCTCATTCCCCACCTGCACCCGAAGCTGGGGCTGATGGGAGCCTTCGTGCTCATCAACGACATCACCCACCACTGGGAGGCCGAACGCGCGGTGCGCGAGAGCGAAGAGCGCATGCGCAAGTTCTCGCAGGCCACCGAAGAGGCCATCGTGTTCCACCGCGAAGGCCTAGTCACCGATTTCAACGAAGCGCTCACGCGGCTGATGGGCTACTCCCTGGCCGAGGTGCGCGGCCGGCGCATGCTCGATTTCGTGAGCGAAGAGTTCCGCCCCGTCACCGAGGCCTATGTGCGCGAGGGCCGCGAAGAGCCCTACGAAGTCACGGTGCTGCACCGGGACGGCCGGGCCGTACCTGTGGAGATCGTCGGCAAGACCATGCCCTGGAAGGGCTCGAACTACCGCATCGCGGTGCTGCGCGACATCACCGCGCGCCGCCAGGCCCAGGAGCGCGAGGCCTTCCTGGCCCGGCACGATGCGCTCACGCAATTGCCCAACCGCGCCACGCTCATGGAGCAGCTCACCGCCGTGATCGAGTCCGCGCAGCGCACGCCGCAGGCCGCCGCCGTGCTGTTCATCGACATGGACCATTTCAAGACGGTGAACGACTCGCTGGGCCATGAGGCCGGCGACATGCTGCTGTGCGAGGTGGCCCGCCGGCTCGTGCAGGGCGTGCGCTCGGTGGACATCGTGGCGCGCGTGGGCGGCGACGAGTTCGTCGTGGTGCTGCGCGACGCGCAGGACCGGCCCTCCGCCCTGGCGGTGGCCGATCAGCTGCTGGCAGACGTGTGCGCCGTGTTCCATGCCGACGGCACGCCGCTGTCGGTGTCGGTCTCCATCGGGGTGAGCATGTACCCCGACGACGGCGACACCGCCGCCGAGCTGGTGCGCCGGGCCGACGCCGCCATGCAGCAAGCCAAGGACAGCGGCCGCGCCAACCGCCAGGCCTACGCCCCGGGCATGGAGACGCCCTCCACCGGCGTGCTGCAGCACGAGCGCCTGCTGCGCGACGCCATCCTGCACGGCGCGTTCGTGCTGCACTACCAGCCGCAGGTGCGCCTGGACGACGGTGCGCTCGTGGGCTTCGAGGCGCTGGTGCGCTGGCGCCACCCCGAGCGCGACCTGGTGGGGCCCATCGACTTCATCGCCTTCGCCGAGGCGCGCGGGCTCATCACGCCCATCGGCCGCTGGGTGCTGGTCGAGGCCTGCCGGCAGATGCGGGCCTGGCACGACGAGGGCCTGCCGCAGGTGCCGGTGGCGGTCAATCTCTCGGCGCTCGAATTCCGCCAGCGCGACGTGGCCGGTGAAATCGCGGGCGTGCTGCGCCAGACGGGCCTGGCACCGCGCTTTCTGGAGATCGAGCTCACCGAATCGGTGCTCATGCACGAGGCCGACCAGGTGCGCCGCACGCTGGATGCGCTCAAGGCGCTGGGCGTGCGCGTGTCCATCGATGACTTCGGCACCGGCTACTCGTCGCTCGCCTACCTCAAGCGCTACCCGATCGACAAGCTCAAGATCGACCGCTCCTTCGTCTCGGACACACCCGCCAACGAAGACGACGTGGCCATCGTCACCGCCATCGTCCAGATGGGCCGCAGCCTGCAGATCCAGACCGTGGCCGAAGGCGTGGAAACCGCCGCCCAGCACGACCTGCTGCGCACCCTTGGCTGTCACCTGGCGCAGGGCTACCTGATCTCGCCGCCCATGGACCCGCGTCAGACGCGCGAGTGGCTGCTGAAAAAAAGATAGCGGGCCCGTCATCGGGCAGACCCGCGCGCCCGTGGACAATAGGCGCCATGGCCCAGATCCCAGACTTCACCGAGCCCACCCTTCATACCGATCCCGCCGAGGCGCTGTCGCAGGTGCAGCGCATCTACCAGCAGCAGATCGGGCACCTGCGCGATGCCATGCAGCGCTTCGTCGCCGGGGAGACCCCGGTCAGCCACGTGCGGGCCTTCTACCCCTTCGTGCGGGTGCAGACCACCACCGTGGCCCGCGCCGCCACCCAGCTGGCCTACGGCTTCGTGGAAGGCCCGGGGCGGTATGAAACCACCCTCACCCGGCCCGACCTGTTCGCCAACTACTACGCCGAGCAGTTCCGCCTGCTGCGCAACAGCCACAACATCGAGCTGGAGGTGGGCATCAGCAGCCAGCCCATCCCCATCCACTTCTCATTCGCTGAGCACGACCACATCGAGGGCACGCTGACCGCCCAGCGCCGCATGCTCATGCGCGACGTGTTCGACCTGCCCGACCTGGAGGCCATGGACGACGGCATCGCCAACGGCACCTGGGCGCCCCGCCCCGGCGAGGCCCAGCCCCTGTCGCTGTTCACCGCGCCGCGGGTGGACTACTCGCTGCACCGGCTGCGCCACTACACCGGCACCGCGCCCGAGTGGTTCCAGAACTTCGTGCTGTTCACCAACTACCAGTTCTACATCGACGAGTTCGTGCGCCTGGGCCATGCCGAGATGGCCAAGCCGGACAGCGAGTACGTGGCCTTCATCGAACCGGGCAACGTCGTCACCCGCCGCACCGGCCTGCCGGCCCAGCCGGGCGACGAGCTGGGCGTGGCCCCGCCGCGGTTGCCGCAGATGCCGGCCTACCACCTCATGCGGGCGGACAAGAGCGGCATCACCATGGTCAACATCGGCGTGGGCCCGTCCAACGCCAAGACCATCACCGACCACATCGCCGTGCTGCGCCCGCACGCCTGGATGATGCTGGGCCACTGCGCGGGCCTGCGCAACAGCCAGCAGCTGGGCGACTACGTGCTGGCCCACGCCTATGTGCGCGAAGACCACGTGCTCGACGAAGAGCTTCCGCTGTGGGTGCCCATTCCCGCGCTGGCCGAGATCCAGATGGCGCTGCAGCAGGCCGTCGCCGACGTCACGCAGATCGAGGACGCCGACCTGAAACGCATCATGCGCACCGGCACCGTGGCCAGCACCGACAACCGCAACTGGGAGCTGCTGCCCGACAACATGCCCCAGCGCCGGTTCAGCCAGAGCCGCGCCGTCGCGCTGGACATGGAGAGCGCCACCATCGCTGCCAACGGCTTTCGCTTCCGCGTGCCCTACGGCACCCTGCTGTGCGTGAGCGACAAGCCCCTGCACGGCGAGATCAAGCTGCCCGGCATGGCCAACCATTTCTACCGCGAGCGCGTGGACCAGCATCTGCGCATCGGCATGCGCGCCATCGACATCCTGCGGGCCGGGGGCGTGAGCCGCCTGCACAGCCGCAAGCTGCGCAGCTTCGCCGAGGTGGCCTTCCAGTGACGCACCGGGTGGGCGCCGCCACCAGGGATTGATGCGGCTGGATTTCGTTACCCTGATGGCCATCACGGCCACCAACCTGTGCATGCTCTCCGCGGCCCTGCCGCTGATCATGGGCCGTGGCGCGGGCACCGCCGCACGCTGGGTGCAGGCCAGCCTGCTGCTGCAGGGCCTGGCCTGGGCGGCCATCATCGCGTCCTCCTACGCGTGGGACCAGACCCTGTCCACCGTGTCCATGGCCGCCAATTCCCTGGCCCAATGGGCCCTCTTCGAAGCCCTGGCGATCTGGCTGGGGCCCCGGCCCGGGCGGCGCCTGGTGCAGGCGCTGGTGGTGGCGATCCCGCTGGGCTACACCCTGGGGTTTTCGCACTACGCGTTTCGCGTCGGCTGGGCCAACCTGCTGCTGGCCACGCTGCTGCTGGCCGTGGCGCGCGCCACGCTCTACCCGGCCCACCCAGCGCACTTCGCGGACCGGCGCTGGCGCCTGCTGCTCATGGGCTGCCTGGCCACGATGGCCGCGTTCACCGCCGCGCGCGGCGTGCTGGGCGCCTTCACCGACGCCTACCCCAGCTTCCGCACACCGCACCCGGTCAACATCGCCGCAGCCGTGGCCGCCAACGTCACCCTCGTGCTGGGCACGGTGGCGGTGCTGGTCGCGTGGCGGGACGAGGCCGAGCAGCAACTGCGCACCCTGGCCATGACCGATCCGCTCACCGGCCTGCTCAACCGCCGCGGCTTCGAATCGCACGGCCAGGCCCTGCGACAGCGCGCCGCGCGCCAGCGCCTGCCCCTGGCCGCCCTGCTGCTGGACCTGGACCACTTCAAACGCATCAACGACGCCTACGGCCACGAAGCCGGCGACCGCGCCCTGGCCTGGTTCGCCCGGCTCGCCCAGTCCATGGCCGGGCCGCACGACACCGTGTGCCGGTTCGGCGGCGAGGAATTCGGTGTGCTCCTGCTGCATGCGCAGCAGGAAGAGGCGCAACGCTTCGATCAGCGCCTGCGCGAACGCCTGCAGGCCGAAAGCGCCCAGGCCCTGGGGTTTCCCATCGACTACAGCGCCGGCGCGGCGCTGTGGCACGGTGGCGGAGAGGACCTGGCCGAGCTCATGGCCCGCGCGGACGCGGCGCTGTATGCCGCCAAGGAACAGGGGCGGCGGCAGCTGGCCATGGGCTAGGAAAACAGAACGCAGAACGGGCAGTGCCGCCCCTTTCGCCGAGGGCGCTACGCCACCGCCACCCGCCGCTTGAGCACCCCCAGCGCCAGCGCCGTCACCCCCGTGCCGGCCGCGATCGCCAGCGCGTACAGCACCACGTGGTTGACCGCGTTCGGAATGGCCAGCACGAACACGCCGCCGTGCGGCGCCTGCAGGCCGATGTTCCACATCATCGACAGGCCGCCCGTCACGGCCGCACCGGCCATGCAGGCGGGGATCACCCGCAGGGGGTCGCGTGCGACGAACGGGATGGCGCCTTCGGTGATGAACGCCAGGCCCAGCACAGCGACGGCCTTGGAGGCCTCGCGCTCCTCGGCGCTGAAGCGGCTGCGGAACACCCAGCACGCCAGCGCGATGCCCAGCGGCGGCACCATGCCCGCGGCCATGGTGGCGGCCATCGGGTTGGCCACGCCGCTGGCGATCAGCGTGGTGGAAAACACATAGGCCGCCTTGTTGACCGGGCCGCCCATGTCGAAGGCCATCATCGCGCCGAGGATCACGCCCAGCAGCACGGCGCTGCCGGTCTGCAGGCCCTTGAGCCATTCGGTGAGCGCGGCCATCACGCCGGCCATGGGCTTGCCGATGACCATCATCATGAGCACGCCGACCACCAGCGTGCCCAGCAGCGGCAGCAGCAGCACGGGCTTCAACCCGTCGAGCGTGCGCGGCAGGCGGATGGCGCGGTTCATCCAGTGCACCGCATAGCCCGCGATGAAGCCCGCGGCAATGGCGCCCAGGAAGCCCGCGCCCACGGTGCCCGCGAGCAGGCCGCCGATCATGCCCGGCGCGATGCCCGGCCGGTCGGCGATGGAGAACGCAATGTAGCCCGCCAGCGCCGGCAGCATGAGCGTGAAGCCGGCCTTGGCGCCAATCTGGAACAGCGTCCAGCCCAGCGTGCCCTGGTGCGCGTCGTCATACACGTAGATGCCGCCCAGCGCGAAAGCCAGCGCGATCAGCAGCCCGCCCGCAACCACGAAGGGCAGCATGAACGACACGCCGGTCATCAGGTGCTTGTAGGGGCCGGTGCGCTCCGTGCTGCGGGCAGCAGCGCCGGCAGGCGCCGCCCCGGGCGTCGCGGCCGCGCCCGCTGCGGGCGCATCGCCCCACACGATGGCCTGCGCCGCCGCCTGGGCGAACACCGCGGCCGCATCGTGGATCGCGGCCTTGGTGCCGGTCGCATACAGCCGCTTGCCAGCGAAGCGCGCGCGGTCCACCTGCGTGTCGGCGGCGATCACGACCAGATCGGCCCCGGCGATCTCGTCCGCCGTGAGCGCGTTCTGCGCGCCGACCGAGCCCTGCGTCTCGACCTTGATGGTGTGGCCCAGCGCCTGGGCGCCCTGCTCCAGCGCTTCGGCCGCCATGAAGGTGTGGGCCACGCCCGTGGGGCAGGAGGTGATGGCGACGATCCGAAGGGGGCGCGCTGCGTCGGCGGCGGCCACCGCGGGCACCGCCGCGGCAGCCGGGGACGGCACGCCGTGCGCCGCCACTGCCCCATCGCTTGCGCCGCCTGCGCCCGAGCGTGCCAGCGCGGCGCGCACCACGTCGGCCGCATCGGCCAGCACGGCCCCCGGCGTGGTCTCGTGCAGGCGTGCGGCAGGCAGGCCGCTGCGGTCCACGGCCATGTCGGCCGCGATGATGACGGCGTCGGCACGCAAGAGTTCGTCGTCCGTCCAGCCGCCCTGCGCGCCCAGGCTGCTGCGCACGCTCAGGGCGATGTGGTGGCCGAGCCGTTCCGCGGCGGCGCGCAGCGCCTCGCCGGTCATGAAGCTGTGCGCCGGGCCGGCCTGGCTGGCGGCGATGGCGATGAGGTGGGCCATGGGATGGGTCTCCGTGCGGATTCGTTTGAGGGGGCGGGGCCGGTCAGACCGGCTGCGGCGCGATGGCGGCGGCGATGGCATCCACCTCGGCACGCGGCGGCAGGCCGGGCGCGATGCGCTGGATGCGCGCCGCAGCGCAGGCCATGCCGAAGACGGCCGCGCCGGGGAAGGTGCCGCCCTGCGCGAGCGCGGCGAGCGTGCCGGCCACCAGCGCGTCGCCCGCCCCCACCGTGGTGGCCACCGGCACGCGCGGTGCCTCGGCATGCCAGCGGCCCTGGGGCGTGGCGATCACCGCGCCGTCGCCGCCGAGCGAGACGACCGCCTGCCGCACGCCGTAGCGCCGGCACAAATCGGACGCGGCCTCGGCCACCTCCGCCAGCGTGGGCAGCGCGCGGCCGGCCAGTTCTTCCAGCTCGGCCCGGTTGGGCTTGACGAGCGCCACCGGCACCGCCGGGCCGGTGGCCGGGTCGGACAGGCGCTGCAGCAGCTGCCGCAGCACGTCGCCGCCCGTGTCGATCACGATGTGCGCGCCCTGGGCCGCCAGGGCGCGGGCCAACCGCTCCCACACGCCCGCCGCCGCGCCGGGCGGCAGGCTGCCGGCCAGCTCGCACCAGTCGCCGTACTGCACCTGCTGCTGCAGCGTGGCCAGCAACTGGGCTTCGGCCTGCGCCAGCGCCTCGGGCGGCAGGGACAGGCCGGGCAGGTTGATGTCGGTCGAGTCGCCCCGCCCGGCATCGGCCAGCTTGATGTTGGTGCGGGTGCTGCCCGCCACCCGCACCATCGCGTCAGCGATGCCGCTGGCGGCGAAGGCGGTGGTGAACACGCCGTCGTTCTCGGCGCCCAGCCAGCCGCTGGCGGTCACCGGCACGCCCAGGGCTGCCAGCACCGCCGCCACGCCGATGCCCTTGCCGCCGGCCTCGGTCTGCTGCCCCAGGGCCCGGTGCACGGCGCCGGGCACGAGCGTGGGAATGCGCACCGTCTGGTCGATGGCCGGGTTGAGCGTGATGGTGAACACGCGGGCAGGCGCCGCCGCGCCGGCCAGAACTTCTGGCGTCATGGCGCGGCCTTTCCCGGCATGGCACATGCCGCATCCAAAACGGTCCCAGCACAATCAACACTATGGCATATCGCTATATTTTTCATAGCAAATCTCATGATGCATCCCCTGTGTCGGCCACCGGGCCGGCCGGGCGCAGCGCGGCGCCCAGGGCGCGCACCTCGTCGGCGGTGTCCACGTCCAGCGCGCGGCGGGCGAGGTCCTGCAGTTCGGCCAGGGAATGGCGGCGCAGCAGCGCCTTGACGCTGCCGATGTCGCCGCTGCTCATGCTCAGTTCCTGCACGCCCAAGCCGGCCAGCAGCGCCGCGCCCAGCGGCTCGCCCGCCAATCCGCCGCACACGCCCACCCAGCGCCCATGGGCCAGGGCGCCGGCGATGGTGCGTTCGATGAGCCGCAGCACCGAGGGGTGCAGGCTGTCGGCCATGCCGGCCAGCTCCGGGTGCTGCCGGTCCACCGCCAGCGCGTACTGCGTGAGGTCGTTGGTGCCGATGGAGAAGAAATCCACGTGCGCCGCCAGCCGGTCGGCCATCAGCGCGGCCGAGGGCACCTCGATCATGATGCCCACGGGCACCTCGGGCGCGTCCAGCTCGCGGCGCACCGCCTCCATGCGCTGGCGCAGCTGGTGCACCTCTTCCACGGTGCTGATCATCGGGAACATGACCGACAGCGGGCCGTGCCGCGCCGCGCGGTACAGCGCCCGCAGCTGCGGCACCAGCAGGTCGTCGCGGCGCAGGCACAGCCGCGCCCCGCGCAGGCCGAGAAAGGGGTTGTCCTCCACCGGCAGGTCCAGGTGCGGCACCTGCTTGTCGCCGCCGATGTCCAGCGTGCGCACGATCAGCGGGCGGCCGTCCAGCGCCTCGACCATGGCGCGGTACACGGCGTACTGGTCGTCCTCGTCGGGCACCGCGTCGCGCTCCAGGAACAGAAATTCGGTGCGCATCAGGCCCACGCCCTCGGCCCCCGCCGCCAGCGCGTGCGTGGCCTGGTCGGCCCGGTTGGCATTGGCGGCGATCTCCACCGTGTGGCCGTCGGTGGTGGTGGCGGGCAACTGGCGGGTGCGGGCCTCTTCCTCCTGCCGGCGGGCCAGGCGCTGCATGCGCTCGCGAGCCTCGATCAGCGCCGTCTCGCTCGGGCCCACGTAGAGCCGGCCGCGGTAGCCGTCCAGGATGGCGGGCGTGCCGGCCGCGGCATCGGCGCCCAGCACGCCGGGGCCGGCCGCCACGACGGCGGGCAGCCCCAGGGCGCGCGCCAGGATGGCCGTGTGGGCAGTCGGGCCGCCGCGCGCGGTGCAAAAGCCCCGCACCTTGGCCGTGTCGATCTGCGCGGTGACCGAGGGCGACAGGTCGTCCGCCAGCAAGATGGCATCGGCCGGCCACGCGGCGGCAGCGCCGCCTTCCGGCTCGTCCCCGCGGCCCAGCAGGTGGCGCAGCACGCGCTCACCCACATCCTGCACATCGGCCGCGCGCGCGGCCAGCGTGGCATCGGCCAGCGCGCGCTGCGCGGCCACCCGCTCGCCCACCGCGCGGCGCCAGGCCCAGGCCACGCCGTGGCCCTGCACCACGCTGCGGCTGGTGGCCAGCAGCAGTTCGGCATCCTGCAGCAGGCCCGCGTGGGCGGTGAAGATGCCCGCCTGCTCGGCCTTGCCCGCCGCGCGCGCGCCATCGGCCAGCTGCTGCAACTGCGCCAGCGCGGCAGCCAGGGCTTGGTCCAGCGCGGCGGCCTCGGCGGCCACGGAGGTGAAGCGGTCGTCCACCTCCAGCGCCGCGGCGCCCGCCTGCACCAGCGTGCCGATCACGAGGCCCGGGCTGGCCGCGATGCCGGTGAAGGTCTGGCGGGCCGTGGGCTGCCAGTCGCCCAGCTCGCGCCCCAGCCCTTGGGCCTGGGCCTGGCGGGCGGCGGACAGCTCGGCCTGGCGGCTTTCCTCCTCGCCCAGCCGCACGATGGTGTCGCGCAGGGCCGCCAGCGCCGCCGGCGCATCGGGGCCTTGCGCCAACAGGCGCAGCTGCGCCCCGCGCCTCGCGCCCAGGCTCAGCAGCGCAGCCAGGTTCTTGGCATCGGCCACCGTGTCGCCGCAGCGCACGTGCACCCGCGCGGTGAAGCGCTTGACCGCCTGCGCCCACTGCCCGGCCGGGCGCGCATGCAGGCCGTTGGGGTAGTTGAGCGACAGCTCGTGGCCCAGCGGAAAGTCCTCCAGCCCGGCGGCCTCGGCCGCCCCTGCGGACTCCTCGCCCGTGAGCGCCCGCACGATCTCGCCGGCATCGCGTGTGGTCGCCAGGCGGTCCATCAGGGCGTCGTCGCGCATCAGGCGGGTCAGGCGGCGCAGCACCGCGATGTGCTCGTCCGACGCGGCGGCAATGGCCACCACCAGGCGCGCCTGCTTGGCATCGTCGCCCCAGCGCACACCGCCCGGCACCTGCAGCACGGCCAGACCGGTGCGCCGCACGAGGTGCTTGTCCTCGACCATGCCATGCGGAATGGCCAGGCCCTGGCCCAGGAAGGTGTTGGCGACTTTCTCGCGCTGCAGCAGGCTGTCGGTGTAGGCAGGCTGGGCATGGCCGGCTTGAGCCAGCAGGGCGCCCGCGGCGCGCACGGCGTCTTCTCGGTTGTGGGGCGCGGCGCCCAGGCGGACCTCGACCGGGATCGTGGACATGGTGCGATGTCTCCTTGTTTTGGTATCGATTCCAAAACAGGATTATGAAACCGCTTTTCAGGGCGGACAAGGCTACGAAGAACCCCTTTCCTATGGAAATTCGGGTAATCCCCTATGAATGAATGCCACGGCAACCCCCGCGAGGCAGCGCAGAATCAACGCCCTGGCCTGTCGCCGCCTACGGCAAGATCGGCCGTCGCAAAGCAATTTCAGGAATCGATACCAGAACGCCGGATTCTTTTGTAGGAGAAAGCCGCTTGGCCAGCATCAAGGACGTCGCGGAGCGCGCGGGCGTCTCCACCACCACCGTATCGCGCGTGCTGTCGAACCCCGCCGCCGTGCGCACGCCGCTGCGCGAGCGCGTCGAGCAGGCCATCGCCGCGCTCGCCTACCGCCCCAACCTGGCGGCCCGGCGCCTGCGCCAGCAGCGGGCCTCGCTGGTGGGGCTGATCGTCTCGGACATCCGCAGCCCGTTCTTCACCGACGTGGGTCGCGCGGTGGAGGACGTGGCCTACCGCCACGGCCTGCGGCTCATCCTGTGCAACACCGACGAAGACCCGGCCAAGGAGCAGTCCTACCTCGAACTGATGGCCGACGAGCAGGCCAGCGGCGTGATCCTCTCGCCCACCATGGAAGGCCTCAAGCGCCTGCGGCCCGCCGACTGGCCGTTTCCGATGGTGCTGGTGGACCGCGCCCTCGACACCACCCGCGCCGACCGCGTGGTGCTGGACAACCGCGCGGCCGCCCGGCGCGCTACCGAACACCTGCTGGACGCCGGCTACCGACGCATCGCCGTGCTGGCCGGCACGCACAGCACCACGGGCCAGGAGCGCCAGGCCGGCTACGCGGATGCACTGCGCGAACGCGGGCTGGCGCCCGATCCGCACTGGGTCGCCCCCACGCGCGAGGCCGGCATGGCCGCCGCCACGGCGCTGCTGGCGGGCACCGGGGGCATGCCGCGCCCGGACGCCTTGCTGGCCACGAACGGCCTGCTGCTGCTGGGCACGGTGCACGCGATCCAGGCCGCGGGCCTGTCCATGCCGAACGACATCGGCCTGGCCGGCTTCGACAACAACGACTGGACGGCCCTGCCGGCCCTGGACGTGACGGTGATCGCGCAGCCTACGTACGACATCGGGCGCACCGCGGCCGAGTTGCTGCTGCAGCGGCTGGCAGAGCCTGAACGGACGGTACGGCGGGTGGTGCTGGAAGGAGCGCTGCTGGCGCGGGGCTCCACGCGCAGGGGATGACGAGGCTGCGCTCGAAACGGTTGGCAGGGCATCGTCCGCCGAGCGATGCGCAGCACACCCCATCCAGGCTCAGCGCCGTTGGCTGCCGCGCGCCATGCCCGATATCGCGTAGGTTCCCGCTGCTTTGACAAGGACCCGAATGGCATGGGTCTTTTCCACCGTGTCGTGCTCGTACTGCGCCTTGATCGCGATCTCGATTCCGCTGCCCACCTTCCTGCACCGCATTTCCTGAATGGCGTACTGGCTGTGGTCGTCATTGAGTTCGGGAAACGCCAGGGTCCGGACCAACTCCGACCTCGCCTCCTGCGTCGGCTGCGTGAGCCACTGCACGTAGATCTCGCTGCCCGCCCCTTCGTGCACATCGACAACGACCACGCGGTAGTAACCTGCCCGGTCCGCCTGGGTCCAGGCGCCGCAGGTTTCGACCTTTTGCACGTGAACGGGCAGTGACTCCACCTGGGCTTTGAGCAAGGAATCGCTGGCGTTGGCGCAAAAAGGCAACGCTAAAAATACCGGAAGAATGAAGCGACTCACCATTTCGCGCTACTCCCTTCGGTTTCCAATTTCCACGAAATTTCCGAATGCCTGAAGACTGCGCTCATGGATATTCCCAGAGCTTGGCCCAACTCTCAAAGCAGCCACGACAATGAGTCCTGCTGTTGCTGAGTCACCGCTTCGAATACGCCTCCCGGTGCCATCGAGACTATTTCGATGCCGATGGAGTCCCCGTTGAAGGGGTAACGCTGAGGGAAAGGCTTCCTTCCTGACCTCGACTCTTCCAATTTGTGCTCCCACCCGCTTGCCTTGGAGATCCTTAATGTCTTTGGGACTGCATTGGTGCTCGGCCAGGCATCGGGATTGGATGTGCCCCACGTGGTGGGTCTTTTGGTAGATGGAAGCCGTTTGATAGATGGACCCATCCTTATCGATCAACAGATGAGCTCCATTCGCATCCGGTGCGGTGTAAGCGTTGAGTGTGGCTTTTGCCGTAGGACTGGCGGTTTGATGAATGACGATGCCGTTGATGACGTGCATGCTGCCTCGTTCGATCGCATGGCTGATGGCAGGCTTTATTTTCGGATGAACAATTCGCCCCGTCTTTTCGATTAGCAACAAATCAGACTCCCTTTTGATTTGGAGTGGCATGCTAACCAAAACCCATCGCAACAGGCACAGATGGCCGTGGGCACATGCTGCAAAGTGTCACTGGGCACGCCTTGCAGGCCGCCGGCCCGCAAGTCAGGGACGGCGCGAAACGAATCGTGGGCAGACTCCGGGGTAGCGAACTCGGCCCCGGCTCACCGCCGTTGCTGCAACCAGGCCATGAGGGCCCCCTTCTCCATCGGCATGGCGATGTGGTAGCCCTGGCCCTCGTGGCAACCCATGTCCAGCAGGGCGCGCAGCGCGGCGGCATCCTCGATGCCCTCGGCCAGCACCTGCAGCCCGAGCTTGCGACCCAGTTGCGCCACCATTTCCGCGATCCGGACGCCGTGCGGCTCGCCCAGGTGGCGCACGAAGGAGCGGTCGATCTTGATGCGGTCGAGCGCCAGCCGCTCCAGGTAGCTCAGCGAGGAATAGCCCGTGCCGAAATCGTCGATCGCGATGGAGATGCCTTGCGCGCGCAGGCTGGACAGGGTCGAGTTCAGCAATTGGGTGGGCAGCGCGGCCACCGACTCCGTGATCTCCAGCTCCAGCTGCGGCCCCTTTAGCCCGCTGGCCGCCAGGGCCGCGCACACCGTGTCGAAAAAGGCGGGGTCCTGCAACTGCACGGACGACACGTTGACCGCCATGCGCCCGGGCGCATGGCCCGCCTCCAGCAACTCCCGCATGCACGCGCACGCGGTGGACAGCACCCACTTGCCCAGCGCCACGATGAGTCCCGAATGCTCGGCCACGGGAATGAACTGGTCGGGCGATATCAGCTGGCCATCGTCCGCGCGCCAGCGCACCAGGGCTTCCAGCCCCACCAGGCGCCGGGTCGCCAGGTCGATCTGGGGTTGGTAGACCAGAAAGAGCTTGGCGGTGTCGATGGCCGCCCGCAGGTCGGACAGCAGCAGCGCACGGGTGCGGGCCTCGGCGCCCATGTGGTCCGAATATTCCAGGTGGTGACCGCGGTGGTCGCGCTTGGCGCGCTTCAAGGCGATGGTGGCGTCCTTGACGAGATCGGCGCCCGCCTGGGGCACCTCGGGCAGGAAGACATAGCCGCAGGTGAGCGACACCTTTTGCGCCACGCCATTCACCGCCAGGGGCTGGCGAACGCAGTCCAGCAGCCGCTGCAGTGACACCTGCGCCGCCGCCCCCAACACGCCGAACGTGTCCGCCCCCAGGCGGGCCAGCAGCACACCCGGCGGCAGTGCCGCGGACAGCGCGCGGGCGACCCGCTCCAGCAGGCAGTCCCCGAAGCGGTGGCCCATGACGTCGTTGGTGGCGCTGAAATCGTCGATGTCGAGCAACGCCAGGATGTGGCCGCGCGTGCCGAGGCGGGCGCATTCGTCCACCTTCTCGACGAAGTGCGCACGGTTGGGCAGGCGGACCAGCGGGTCGTAATAGGCGTATTCGTGCAGCCGCGCGAGCAGGCCGTGGTTGTGCAGCAGGGTGCCCAGATTGGCGCAGAAGACGTCCAGCATCTGGGTATCGAGCGCGCCGCGCGCAGCGGGCACGTCGATGAAGACGGCCATGCCCTGCCGGCCCTGGTGCCCGATGTACAGCGCCACGCCGCCATCGGCGGCATACCCATTGCAGCGGCCTTCCAGCACACAGCGCAGCACGCTCCACTCGGCCCGGGCGGAAACGGCATCGAACGGCCCGTCGGCGAGGCCGGCGAACCGGCCGGTGGCCGCCAGCACCTGGAACCGGTCCGCAGTCTCTCCCTGCTGCGCGCACACCAGCCCATGGCATGCAACGCCCAGCAATGCCGCCAGTTGGGTGATCACGCCCGAGGCGAAAGCCCGCGGATCGGTGGTCTCCAGCAAGGACGCGCTGGACCGCACGATGAGTTCCAGGCTGCGGCGGCTGGCCTCGGCGGCGCACAGCCGCTGGTAGGACCGCACGGAGGTGACGACCAGGGCCAGCAGCCGGTCGTGCGTCAGTTCGGACTTGGGGCGGTAGTCGTTGATGTCGTACTGCAGCAGGGTGTCCAGGTCCGTCACCGGCCCGGGCTGGTCCGTGCGAAGCACGATGCGCGCATTGGGCAGGCGGGCGGTGTGGCGGATGAAGTCGACCAGCGCCAGGGCGGTGCCGGCCGCCGCGCCGGTGCCGCCCACCGGCTCCGAAGCCACGTCGAGCAGCACCATCGCCACGTTCGGCTCGCCCATCAGCAACGCACGCGCTTCTTCGCCCGAAAAAGCGTGCCGCGGCGCCAGGGCGCGGCCGAAAAGCGTGCGGCCCTGCAGCGCTGCGCGCATGGCCGCATGCACGCCTGCGTCGCTGTCCACGACGAGGATGCGCCAGTCGGGCTCGCCCTGCGGGTCGCGGGTGCGGACGGCACGCGCGGCGGCGACTTCCGGCGCTGGACAGTCGGGCGCCACCCCGGCGTTCATGCGGCAGGCAGGTGGCGGCTGCACGGGGCGAGCGACACGCGATTGCGGCCGCCGCGCTTGGCGACGTACAAGGCCTCGTCCGCCAGACCGTAGGCGTTGTCGAAGGTGCCGCCCTGCGCCAGGCAGCTCAGCCCGAAGCTGGCCGTGATGCCGCTGCCATCGGGCAGGTCGAAACGGTGGGACTCGATGGCCTGGCGCAAGGCCTCGGCCACCGGCATCGCCGTATCGTGGCCCTGTCCCGGCAGCACCACGGTGAACTCCTCGCCGCCGACCCGGCCGACTTGCGCGGTCGGGGGCACGACGGCCTGCAGGCAGGCGACCACGCCCAGGATCACCCGGTCGCCCACCGGGTGGCCGAAACTGTCGTTGATGCGCTTGAAATGGTCGATGTCCAGCACGATCAGCGCGAGGCCGCCGCTTCGCAGCTGCTGGTTGACCCGCTCGATGATGGCCGCCCGGTTGAGCACGCCGGTCAGCGGGTCGTGGTTGGCCCGGTACTCCAGCTGGGCTGCCAGGTCCTGCAGCCGCAGGTTCAGCTGGTTCATGTCCAGTTCCGCCCGGTCGCTGCGGCGCACCAGGCGACGCGTCTCCCGCAGCAGCCGCTCGTAGGCGACCAGCAGATCGCCCAGCGCCTGCCGGCAGGGGGCCTCTTCCAGGCCTTCATGGCGCTGGCAGACGCTGCGTGCGACCAGCAAGGCCTGGTTTTCGGCCTCGAACAGGTCCGGGGTGGTCGCGGCGTCCATGGGCATCAGGCCGCGCTGACGGGGTGGGTCGAGAAATGAATGGCGGGAAAGTCTTCGCTGAGCTCCTGGCCGAATTCGAGGATGGTGTCGTCTTCCTCATCGTGGTACCAGTGCACCACGATCTCGTTGCCCGCGCCGGCCGCATCGCTGAGCGCCTCGATCAGGTTGAAGAGCATCTTGGTGCTCGAGCTGTTGAAGTAGGCGAGCGCGATGCTCACCTCGATTTTGGTGTCCACCTGCTCGGCCAGATAGGCCCTGAGCTGCGTGAGAACGTCGCCATAGAACGCCGCGGCATTCTCGGGGTAGGACTCGCCGCGCAAGCTCAGCGCGTGGGCGTCGAACTTGAAGTCCACCTCCGGTGAACTGGGGGTCGGTGCGATATAGAGGTTGTCCATCTGTGATCTCGATTCGTTTGCGGGCTTGGCGCGTCAGATCGCCGCTTTCAGATAGAACACCGGTGCCTGGTCGGGTCCTTGCGTCGCGTCGAAGCCAAATTCCAGCGGTTCGCGGGCGTCGCGGGCCATGGTGAGGAACCCCATGCCTGCGCCCTTGCTGCCCTCGGGGGTCTCCTCGCGCAGAGTCTGGCGGTAGGCCTGCTTGATCTCTTCCAGCGTCATGCTGCGCAGCGCGGCCAGCTTCTCGCGCAGTTCGTCGGCGATGCGCGGCTCCACCGGGTTGGCGCACAGCAGCAGGAAGCTACCGTCGGCTTCGCGGCGGATGCACACCGAGCCGTGGCGCAGTTCGCCGTTGTCATGGCTGGGGGGCGTGAGCGTATCGGCGGAGTAATGGATGATGTTCTGCGCCATCTCCACGAAGGACGAGAACAGCTTGCGCCGCGTCGGTCCCGCCACGTCCGCGACCTCCAGCTGCAGTTTCACCGCATCGGCCATGGCCGCGATGATGTTCTGCGAGAAGTAGCCCACGTAGTAGAAGATGACGCGGTGCTGCCTGGCCAGGTTGAAGAAGGAACCGGGGTTTTCAGCGTTCATGAACGAGGACATGGCGGATTTCCGTCTCAGGTGCGAAAGCAAAAAAAGGTGAGGTCGTCGCGGCGGTGGTGATCGCCCTGGCCCTGCCACTGCTCCAGCGCATCGAGCACGGCCCGGTTGATCTCCGCGGGCGTGCGCTCCCGCTGCTCGAAGAGCAACTCACGCACGCGGCGTTTTCCCAGCGCGATCGCGCGCGGGCCGCCCACCTGGTCGATCAGGCCGTCGGTGCTGACGAAAAGCAGCGTGCCGGGAGGCAGGATCAGCTCCTGGTTGTTCCAGGCGAAATCGAAGTCGCTGTCCACGTAGCCCACGCCTTTGCGCTGTCCTTCGATGATCTCGACCGCGTCGGCGCCGGGCCGCACCAGGAACAGCGACAGCCGCGCCCCCGCGAAGACCAGGCGCCCCTGCGCCGGCTCGAACCAGAAGCAGGCGGCATCCATGCCGTCGTTGGAGCGCTCCGTGCCTTCCTGCGCATCCTGCTGCCCCAGCATCTGCTTGATGCTGCGGTTCACGCTGCCCAGCAGCTGCGCGGGATCTCGGGCGCCGTGCTGCTTGATCGCCTGATTGAGGCTGGTGGAGGCGATCAGGGTCATGAAGGCGCCCGGCACGCCGTGGCCCGTGCAGTCGGCGACGGTGGCGAACCAGCCGTCAGGCTCGGTGCTGAACTGGTAGAAGTCGCCCCCGACCACGTCGCGCGGCTCCCAGACCAGATGCGCGCCGGGGCACACGCGTGCCAGCGCCTCGAGCGAGCTGCGCAGCGTGGACTGCTGGATCACGCTCGCGTATTCGATGCTGTGCATGACCTGGCGGTTGCGCGAGGCCTGCATGTCGGCCACCACACGCATCAACTGCAGCCCGTTGCCCACGCCGATGAAGGCCCCCTCGTGGGTGATGATGAAGCCATCGGACAGGGCCTTTTCGCCGCATTCCACCGTCTTGAACGTCAGCGCCTCGATGTCCAGCGCGGCATCGACGATCAGCGGCTCCTTGTCCATGAACGCGATGCAGCTCTTGCGGCCGTAGAGCTCCATGCGGAACGGCTTGCTCATCTGGGAGAGGAAGATGTTCCGGTTGATCAGCCCGATGGGCTGCCTGCCCTCCACGACGGGCAGACTGACGAGGTCGCGGTGCTGGCCAAACACCTCCATGACCTGTTCGTTGGTCTGGTCGGTCGTCATGCAGGGCACCATGTTGCACAGGTCCGCCGCACTGGGCTGACGGAAACGGGGCCGAAAGCTGCTCAGGTAATCGGAATTTGCGGACATGGGGGCCAAGGGGGCTGTTTGTTAGCAAATGTTATTCATTTCATATTTCGCCGCGATGACAGGATGGTGACGGTATGGCGCTGCTGCGCAGAGGCAGTCGAGCCTGCGGGCCATTGAAGTGGCGGCTTCAGAAGGAAGGGGGATGCGCCAGGAACGGGTGCTTTCCCATTCCGTTGCGATGAAGGGGCGCGCCATGGCGGCGCCAAGCAAGGAGGCCAAGCTCTGGAGGAGCCGGCACGCTGCGCGACTCCTGGGATCGCGCGCATGCCTGCCGTTTCGATTCGGACCCCGACAACAGCGCCCCGCCCCCGCGGTCGGACCGGTGGTGTGAATGCCGATGCTTACGCTTTGCGCGGCCTGACCTTGCCGGCCGCCAGCTTGGCCCGCTCCCGCGCCACCTCGACATCGGCATCGAACGCCAGCGCCACGCCCATGCGTCGCTTCACGAAACTCTCGGGCTTGCCGAACAGGCGCAGGTCGGTGTTCGGCACGCGCAGGGCCTCATCCACGCCGTCGAATGCGATGCCTTGCGCATCCATGCCGCCGTAGATGACGGCGCTGGCGCCCGGGCTGCGCAGGGCGGTGTTGACGGGCAGGCCCAGGATGGCGCGCGCGTGCAGCTCGAACTCGCTCTGCACCTGCGTGGCCAGGGTGACCAGGCCCGTGTCGTGCGGGCGGGGGCTCACCTCGCTGAACCACACGGCATCGCCCTTCACGAACAGTTCCACCCCGAAGAGCCCATAGCCACCGAGGTCGTCGGTCACGGCCTTGGCGATCTCACGGGCGCGCTCCAGGGCTGCGGGGCGCATGGGCTGGGGCTGCCAGCTTTCCACGTAGTCCCCGCTGACCTGGATGTGGCCGATGGGTTCGCAAAAGTGCGTCTCGGGCTGGCCGCCTTCGCCGAGCGCGCGCACGGTGAGCAGGGTGATCTCGTAGTCGAAGTCGATGAAGCCTTCGACGATGACGCGGCCATGGCTCACGCGGCCGCCGGCCATGGCGTAGTCCCAGGCCTTTTGCACGTCGGCCGGGCCGTCGATCTTGCTCTGGCCCTTGCCGGAGCTGCTCATCACGGGCTTGACGATGCAGGGGTAGCCGATGCCGCCGTCAATGGCCGCCTGCAGCTCTTCGAGCGAATTGCAGAATTGGTAGGGGCTGGTGGGCAGGCCCAGCGTTTCGGCGGCCAGGCGGCGGATGCCTTCGCGGTCCATGGTCAGGCGCGCGGCGCGCGCGGTGGGAATCACGCGCACGGTGCCGGCGGCCTCCAGCTCTTCGAGCATGGGCGTGGCGATGGCCTCGATCTCGGGCACCACGAGGTGGGGCCGCTCGGCCTCGATGAGCGCCTTGAGCTGGGCCGGATCGCTCATGGTGATGGTGCGCGCGTGGTGGGCCACCTGCTGGCCGGGCGCGTTCTCGTAGCGGTCCACGGCAATGGTCTCCACGCCCAGGCGCTGCAGGGCGATGAGGACTTCCTTGCCCAGCTCGCCCGAGCCGAGCAGCATGACTTTGGTGGCCGAGGGCGAAAGGGGGGTGCCAAGAGTGGTCATAGCAGGTGAAAGGATGGAATGGAGAAGAAGGGTCGGGGAAAAACGGGGGCGCGGTCCCGGAGGACGGCGAACAATAATAGACGCCCATGGCGCATCCCCCCCTTCTCCAGATCGATCACCTGCACAAGCGCTACGGCGATGCCACGGTGGTCGACGATGTCTCGTTCTCCATCGCGCCCGGCGAATGCCTGGGCGTCATCGGCCCCAACGGCGCCGGCAAGACCACCACCATCCGCATGTGCCTGGGCCTGACCGCGCCCAACGGCGGCAGCGTGCACTTCCACCCGGAAGGGGCCAGCACGCCGCTGGCCATGCCCCAGGGCGCGCTGGCCATCAAGGCGCAGCTGGGCGTGGTGACGCAGTTCGACACGCTGGACCCGGACTTCACCTGCGCGGAGAACCTGCGCATCTTCGGCCGCTACTTCGGGCTCAAGGGCGCGGTGATGCAGGAGCGCGTGCCGCGCCTGCTGGAGTTCGCGGCACTCACGCACAAGGCCGGCGCCAAGCCGGGCGAGCTGTCGGGCGGGATGAAGCGGCGCCTGTCGCTGGCCCGCGCCCTGGTGAACGACCCGCGCCTGCTGCTGCTGGACGAGCCCACCACCGGCCTGGACCCGCAGGCCCGCCACCTGATGTGGGAGCGCCTGCAATTGCTGGTGCAGCAGGGCAAGTCGATCCTGCTGACCACGCATTTCATGGACGAGGCCGAGCGCCTGTGTTCGCGCCTGCTGGTGCTGGACCACGGCCGCAAGATCGCCGAAGGCCGCCCGCGCGAGCTGATCGCCGAGCACCTGGAGCCCGACGTGGTGGAACTGTTCGGCGTGGGCGCCGTGGCGTTGGCCGAAGACGCCGCCCTGCGCCCGCTCGCCGCCCGCGTGGAGGTGAGCGGCGAGACGGTGTTTTTCTACACGCACGACGCCCGGCCGCTGCTGGCCGCCCTCAGCATGCACGGGCACCTGCGCACGCTGCACCGGCCGGCCAACCTGGAAGACCTGTTCCTGAAGCTCACCGGCCGGCAGATCCGCGAAGACGGCTGAACCGGCCGCCTGGTAAAAAAGCCGGGCCGCGCGGCTTTCGAAAAAAATATTTCGCGCGGCCTGCATCCAAACGGCGTTCCCATGGGTAGTACCTGCAGCAGCGGAGATCGCTGCTGCTTTTTTCAACCCAACCGAAGACAAGGGAAACGCCATGACCATCCAGCCAACGCTCTCTCGCCTCATCCCCCTGACCGGCGCCATCGCCGCCGCGGCCCTGCTCGCGGCCTGCGGCTCCATGTCGGCATCGGGCCCGAAGTTCTCGCAGGACAGCCTGCCCGAGTCGATCAAGGTGCCGGCCGGCAACAAGGTGGCCTGGGAAACCGTGGGCGTGGGCGACATCACCTACGAATGCCGCGACAAGGCCAACATGCCCGGTCAGACCGAATGGGTGTTCGTGGGACCGAAGGCCGTGCTGAACGACCGCAGCGGCAAGCAGGTGGGCACGTACTACGGCCCGCCCGCCACCTGGGAGGCGCAGGACGGCTCCAAGGTCACCGCCACGCAGCTGGCCGTGGCCCCGGCCGGCACCGGCAACCTGCCCTACCAGCTCGTGAAGGCCAACCCGGCCATGGGCTCGGGCGCGCTGACGGGCGTGACCTTCATCCAGCGCGTGGCGCTCAAGGGCGGCGTCGCCCCGGCCGCGGCCTGCACCGCCACCAACAAGGGCGACCGCCAGACCGTGAAGTACCAGGCCGACTACATCTTCTGGAAGGCCGCCTGACGGCCCGGGGCGGATCTTTCAGGGTTGAAAGCCTTTGGAGCACGGCCATGTCGGCTACCATGCGGCCCACGTTCCGGGCGGCCGATCGACGCCAGCGCCCGGCCTTCGACCGCTGGAGCCACCGCCCCTTGCCTTCCACGCCTGCCGCTGACGACGACTTCGACTACGAAGCCACCCTGGCCCGCTGCGCGGCGGGCGACCGGCAGGCCATGCGCCGCCTGTACGAGCACGAGGGGCCGCGCCTGCTGGGCGTGGCCTGGCGCATCGTGCGGCAGCGGGCGCTGGCCGAGGACATCGTGCACGACGCCTGCGTGAACATCTGGACGCGCGCCGGCAGCTTCGATGCCAGCCGGGGCAGCGCCCGCGGCTGGATCTACAGCGTGGTGCGCAACCTGGCCCTGAACGCCGTGCGCGATGCGGGCCGCCACCTCGACGTGGACGACGACACCGTGCAGGCCCTGGAGGCCGAGCAGTCGGTGCAGGCCCACCGCGAGATCGCGGAAGCCTTCGAACTCAACGCCAGCCTGGGCCGCCTGCAGCACTGCCTGGAGGGCCTGGACCCGGCGCGGCGCAACTGCGTGCTGCACGCCTATGTGGATGGCTGCTCGCACGGCGAGATCGCCGAACGCCTGGGCGCGCCGCTGGGCACCGTGAAGGCGTGGATACGGCGCAGCCTGACCTCGCTGCGGGAGTGCATGGCATGACCGCGCCGATCCCCCATCCCGCCGTGCCCGAAGACCTGAACCTGCTGGCCGGCGAGTACGTGCTGGGCACATTGTCCGCCGCCGCCCGCGCCCGCGTGGCGCAGCGCCTGGCATCGGACCCGGCCCTGCAGCGCGCCGTGGCCGACTGGGAAGCGCGGCTGCTGCCGCTGACCGGGCTGGCCGAGCCGATCGCACCGCCGGCCCAGCTGTGGACGCGCATCGATGCCTCGCTGCAGGCCGCCGACGGCGCACAGGCCAGCGCGCCAGCCGCCCATTCCCATTCACCGGCCGCGTCACCAGCGCCCCGGCCGGCGCCGGCCCGGCCTTCCCGAAACTGGTGGAACCACCTGGGCCTGTGGCGCGGGCTGGCGGGCTCGGGCTTTGCCATGGCGGCCGTGCTGGCCGCGGTGCTGGTCACCCGCGTGGCGCCGCAGGCCGTGCCCCC